>JAFZAE010000019.1 GCA_017548385.1 Prevotella sp. | reverse complement strand
CTGTCATTGACGGCTTCATGTCTATACCCAGTGACCACCCATAAAAAAACCACGCACAAACGCGGGCGAGGGCGGCACTGCCTCTTGTACTACTTCTAATGTCTCCATGTAAATCTCTCAAAGAACGAGCGCTCCCGGAAAACACCCCGAAGGGCGATTTTTTGACCGAAAGCGGATGCAAAGGTACAACAAAAACAAAAACACTCCAAATTTTCACGCAACTTTTTTAGGGAAAATGTGAAAGTTTTCGGAAATCTTGACAAAATAGGGGTAAAAGAGTAAGATTAAGGGGGAATTGAGGGGAGTTAAAAGGGAAAATGGATATAGGAAAACGATAATTTAAGATTGAAAATTGAGGCAGAACGATGTAAACACATGCACAGATATATCTCGACAAACTACAAAATAAAAAAATGTTTAAATGGCTACAAATTCGAAAAAAATGTGTAAGTTTGGGGCGTGAAAATGAGAAATATCTTTTTTGCGGCTCTGTCCGGCCTTTTGCTTCACGGAAGTTGTAGCCATGCACAGGAATATAGCTACAATTTGAAGTTTACTGTCTCGAAGAAGAACTTCGTAGACAGCATCCCTATTGAATTTAATAATGGGCGGATTATTCTGAAGGCATATTCTGGTGGCAGGGAATATCGTTTTTTCCTTGACACAGGCAGCAGCCAGGGTGTGATATACAACAACAGTGCCTTACGTTATATTCGTGAACGTGGTACCATTACATCGCACGATGCGAATGGCACAAGCCACAAGATTATGACAGTGGAATATCCCCGTTTTCGTATAGGCAGCCTTGAAATCAGCGGTTATTGTGGTTCCCTCCTACCCCGCCAGAGTTATTCCGATGATCATGATGCTATTATTGGTTTCGACATTATCAACAAAGGAATCCTCGCAAAGATAGACGTTGCCTCGGGCATGCTGATACTGACCGACAACCGCCGCTACTTTGACAGCGAAATGGGATACGTGATGAAATATCGTCTGCTACGCTGGGTGCCCAATGTGAAGTTATCTCCCTTCATCAATTGCACGGACGAGGCTCGTTTCGACACTGGTAGTCGTCGTCTTTACGAGATGAGTAATCACAGCTGCACTACTTTTTCACGGTCTATCTATGATTTTGGCTCCCAGATTGAGGGTATCACACACGGCAGCCGCACAATTGCCAGTTTTGGGAAGGAAGACCATGGTCAGATGGCATTTCTGCATTTGGACCGTCTGATGATGGGTGGTTTTTCTTTTCTTGATTACCACACTATCACGACACAGGGAAACTCTCGTATCGGCAGTGAGTTGTTGAATTACGGTAGTGTTATTATCAATCCCTTCCGCAAGGAAATCACATTTTACCCCTACAAAGACGAAGGTTATTATGAAGTGAGTAACAAACAGATGGACATCGCCTTTGTACCTATGAACGGGAAGGCTAGTGTAGGCATCATCTGGGAGGGCAGTCGTCATTACCAAAATGGTTTTCGTCAGGGCGACGTAATTATCTCTATCAACGGCACCCCCATCGACACGTTCAATGCTTTCCTGTCGTATCCTTTCGTTGATGGCTTCACCTATACTTTTATAGTCCGTGGTGTCGACGGGAGCATTCGGGGGATTGAGAGCGAGAGGTGATAATACAGATGTCTCGGCATAACTAAAGAGGTGATAAGTAAGAGATAAGGGCTAAGAGATATGATGTCTACGGAAGGAAAGACTTACAATAAAGGGCGACCTCATTGAGATCGCCCTTTATATTATATTAATAATGTGTAGATTTTAATTCCTTAAGAACTCAAGAACTTATAAACGTAAAAACTTAAAAACTTACTCATTATCCGGAGCTTGTTCAATCAATTCCATGAATTGGTCAAGTTTCGGCGTGATAATGATTTGTGTACGGCGGTTGCGCTGTTTACCCACTTCTGTGTCGTTCGTTGCAATGGGGTTATACTCGCCACGTCCACCAGCCGTGAGTCGTTTTGGATCTACACCATAGTTGTTTTGCAGATACTGCACAACGCTGGAAGCACGCAGACAGCTGAGGTCCCAGTTGTTACGGATATTCGTTTTGCTGATAGGCACGTCGTCTGTGTTACCCTCCACCAGTACATCATAGTCTTTATAGTCCATGATGATCTTGGCGATTTTACTCAGTGTCTCAGCCGCACGGTCATTGATGACATAATCGGCTTTCTTAAAGAGCATATTGTCGGCAAGCGAGATATAGACCACACCTTTTAGCACCTGCACATCCACCTCTTTCAATTCCTCTTTGCTGAGAGAGCGTGTAAGGTTGTTGGTAAGGACCATGTTGAGTGAGTCGCTCTTGCTCTTCACCTCAACGAGGTGGCGGATATACTGATTAGACTCATTGATTTGGTCGACGAGTTTTTCAATGCTTACATTGTTTTGGTTGGCATTGGTGAGACTCTTGTCGAGTGCCTGCTGTAGCTTAGCATAGTCTCTCTTAATTTGTGAGAGTTGTTCTTCAAGACTTTGTACACGTGTTTGACTGGATGCCAGTTGTTCTTTGACATCCTGATAGCTGCTTGTCAAGGACCGATTTTCACTTTGGCAATTTTCAAGTTCTCTTTTGCTCACGCAACTGGTGAAAAGCATACCTGTAGCCAGCAATGTTAGTAAAAGAAGATTTTTTCTCATATTTTCCTGAATTAATAAAATGAATACTTTAAACCTTACTTAATTATCAGATTTCTCATAATAAGACGAATATAGTTCCAAAATGTTGCGCGAGATTAGAAAAAATTAACCAAGTTGTGTGGTGTTTATTGATTATTAACTATGTTTAGAGGGGAGCATATACGAGATATGTTCCAACATAATGCCGCACGATGTCTCTATTTTTATTGAATGCAGTATTTCTTTCCGTTAATAATGTAGATACCTTTGGGAAGTGACTTGAGCTGGTCGTAGATGTTGGTGGAAGTAGAGAGCCGACGCACGAGTCGTCCGTCAATGCCATAGACGGCATAATCAGTCGTGGTAGCATCGTCATTGATAATGTCGGGAATCGACATAGGCACTGTGTTGACGAGATATTTACCTCCATCCTGGTCTTTTGAGATTTCGAAGAACGTATCGCGATTGATATCATTTACATCGACGGTCTGCGGTGAGCCACTGCCAGTACTGAACACGAAACATACGCAGTCTTCCTCGCTATTGATGGTGAAGGTCTTATAGAACCACTTCTTACCCTCGATGGTCGTATTGGTGGTCACCTTGTCGCCAGGCCAGTTGCTGTTTGACGGTGAATGTGAACCGTCACCGCCCCATGTCCAGAAGTTGATATAGTCGTTCCATCCCACTTGGTCGCCATTGCAATAGACTGTGATGGTGTATTTGTTGAATGGAATATCCTCCACGACATTATACTGACGTGTCACAATGCCTGTTACCGCGCCATTGACGAGCAGGCCAACTTTGAGGACAGTCGTTCCCACGGGGATATTCACCTTGTCGCCACTCTCCACTTTGGTAGAAGCAGATGTTGGCTCTGAGCCATCAGTGGTATAGACCAATTGTGCATTGTCAGCGACGGCTGTAAGCGTTGCCTGTTGTTCACCCTTATAATTGCCCGATGCCAAGTCCACCCAAGCGGTGTTGAGCGACTTATTCAGATAGTAGGCATAGTGATATCCTGCGAGCACTTTGACATAGTTGCCGTTGGTGGGTGTATAGACATTAGCCTGATTTCCCACGACAGCCAGCAATTTGTTATCCACGATGACCATATAGTAGTTTTGGCTGCTGGCAGCATTGATGGCGTTGCTCTGACTATGAATACCTGCAACCTTTCTCACGTCTATCATCGACTTGATATCCTGTTTGCAATCTATCCAATGTTTGTAGAACACGCATGGTGTGCCCGGCATGGCAAGCAGGAAGGCATTTGCAGCCAAGGTGTCTTTGCGGATGGGATCCTGAGCAGCGTTGGCGCGCTTCTCAGTATCATGGTTCTCAACAAAGGTAACAGCATAGCGCTTGTAGTTATTGTCGGAGATGAGACTACTGTTGGAGAGTTTACGCCAGTCACCGGCGATAGCGTCACGTACAGTATAGCGGAAGGGGAAGTCGAATGCCGCACTCTGGACAGCACCATCCACCTTTGTAGCATTGATCCACGACTTCACGCTGTTGGCATTGCCGTCCCAATATTCACCTACGGAGTAAGTGGGGTTGGCAGCATTATTATACATACCAGTGAACGAGCCTGCATAACCTTTTACCATATCGTAGCGGAAACCCACATAACCGAAGTCATTGAGTAACATGCTAAGGTAGGCCTTCACATTATTCTGCACATTCTCACTGTAATGGTCGAGGTCGCGCATTCCATCCCATCCCTCACCACTGTCGTTTTTGGAACTGAGGCTGTAACCATTGGCGGTCGCCCATGTCTTGGTGGCACCGCCATCGTCGTTGGCACAGATATCCGTGGATACAAGCTCATAGGTTACGCCATTATAGGTCTCCCGTGGAAAGTCCACCCAGTTGGAGACGTTCTTACGGTGATTCACCACCACATCGGCAATCGTGCCGATACCTTTGTTTTTGAAAGTGGTGATGAGGTTTCTCAGTTCCGACTCTGTGCCGAAAGAACTATTATAGTTCGAGAACCAGTAGAGATCGTCGTAGCCCATGGACTGTCCACCGCAGTTAGCACTCTGCGGTATCCATACTAAGCTGAAATATGGGGCTAGTTCATCGGCCTGCTCTTGCAGATAGGTCCATTTGCTGTCTTTGAAAGAATCCCAATAAAATCCCTGGAGCATCACGCCATTGTAGTTTTCCGGCCATCCTTGAGCCGAGAGAGTGTTGTGGGATGCCATGGCGAGCATCATCATCAAAAGAGTAAAAAATTTCTTCATAGGTTTGGGGTATTATATGATATTCTGAATGCAAATATATAAAAGAATTTCCATCCCTTGTTATGCAGAAGCAGTTTTTTTAGTAAAGGGAGTGATGCAAACGATTGCACGGTAAAAAAATGCGGTATTTCGCACACGATGTATTGCACCCCTACAGACAAAAAAAACTCAAGGGTGCTCGGGCACCCTTGAGTTGATAATCATTTTCAAATGTCGTGCAGACATTCATCGGCAAATCCCGATAAATGTCAATTTAGAAGAGATTATTCTCCAACGACGATGACACAACGGTTGCGGTCATTCTCAGCGAATGGCTGGACAGTGTCACCGAACGACTCGACAGTCATGCGGCTGGCAGGTATACCCTTGTCTTGGAGAGCCTTAGCCACTTTTTCTGCACGTGCCTTGGCATATCCCACATTGATGGTGGGGTTACCAGTGCCACGGTCAGCATAACCCTTGACGGAGATGCTCTTTGAAGGATACTTGTTGCACCATGCCACAATCTTGTTGAGAGTTGTCTCTGGGTCGGGATCCGACTCACGGATGAGATAGAAGAACGTCTCCTTCAGCGGCTCTTCCTTGACCACAGGTGCAGGCTCTGGTTTTGGAGGCTCTGGTACGACTACAGGCTCTGGCTCCGGTTCTGGCTCAACCACTGGTGGTGGCGGAGGCAGCACCACTGGAGCAGCCTTCTTCTTCATGCCAAACTTGAACGACACACCAAGCAGAGCAGCAATCTGCCAGTCGGGGTCGAAGTTAGCCTTGAGATTGTAGCAGTCGTTCTTGTAGTTAGCGTCCAATTCGAGGTTGACACCGAAGTTGCGGCTGAAATTATACTCAAACTGTGTTCCGAATCGGCCATTATAAGAACTATGCTTTGTGCCACAAAGTTCGGGACCCACATAGAAGTTGTTGCCACGTGTCATATTGGCTACGATGCCTTTGTACTCATCGAAGTCCCATCCATAGTTCACACCGACACCAGCCAGAAGGATCCAGTTGAAACGTTGTGATGCACGATTAGGATTGAGTATGTTCGACATATTCATCAACAGGTCGAGGTCGCCGGTGATAGCCTTAAAATTATAGCTCTCATCTTGGCTGAGTCCAGGGAAGCGTTCCTGTTGGAATCCACCTTTGATGTCATATCCCTGGAAATGGAGACGAGCACCCACTTTCGAGTTAAAATAGCGTCCGAAGGCAACACCGAACTGCGGTGTGACGAGATCCATGAGGTCATAGTGTGTGAGTGTAGCCTGTGCCCCACCCTGCAACTGTATGAAGTTATGCGGATAGTATTCGTCGCTGTCCTGTGCGACGGCTGCGGTGGACACTCCGAATAGGAGTGCCACAACAGCTGCTATATTAAAAAACTTTTTCATAATCGCCAAATATTTATGTTATTATTGTTTCACAATAGTGGCATACATCTTGTCGCTATGAGCACGGCTGGGATACAGTTTGATGGTGTATGTGCCAGCTTCTGTGATGCGCAGGTTGGGTCCAAACTCTTCCAGGTCGGCGGCATCGCCTCCCAAGTTGATGTCCCAGCTGCCATTGGTCGTAAACTTGAACTCATCGGCGTTGAGTGCTGTGGTAATCTCCCAGCAGTCATCAGCCATGTTGTAGTTCATGACGACATAGGAGCCTGCATCCCATCCAGCCGGTGTGGCAGGTCCTACCAGTCCCCAAGTAAGTTTCGTGGCAGTGAGTGAACCATTTGCCACGTCGGCAACGAGCCTGTAATAGCCTGGTTCGGTGCAGTTGATGTTTCCACCTGTACCAGCCTGACCAGTGAACATAGGACCGTAGCTTGAGAAGCTGTCGTAGTTGTACTCAGCATTCCAATTGCGCTCCTTGGTGAACTTGAATTCGCCATCCATGTATGCATAGCCCACATAGACGCCGTCGAAATTGGGAGAGCGCAGTGCTGGAGCCAACTCAGGTGTCCATCCCCACTCTGGCATGCCTGCAGCAGAGGTATTGTACTTCTGGGCATTGCCTGGCACATAGATAAACTCGCCGAAGTTGAGTGGAGTAATTTCGTAGGTCATGGTCATCATGTTGACCGAGAAGCGATAGAACTTTGACGAACCATCAACGCAGAACGAATGGTCACCGTCAAGGTTGTAGCGACGGTCGAACGAACCGCTGAGGTCTTTACTATCGCCGGTGGTACCAAAGAGTTTGTTCCACACACCATCACCCACGGCATCGATAGCCTCATCATCGCCGAATGCGAACCACATCTCGCCACCAGTGCTTTCGAAGGTGTATGTGAATACTGGGTCTTCGAAGACGCTCTTGTCGCTATGTGAGAACTTCTGTGCCTTGGAGTTGTTCCACTCACCTGGACCACCAATGAGGTAGTAGTTCTCAGCGATGTTGAGTGGTTCAATCTTATAGGTGTAGTCCATCATGTTGAGAGTCACCTTGATGAGTGTGTAACCTGCTTCCACATGGAAGGAATGGTCACCATCGAGGTTGTAGCGGCGGTCGAACGAACCGCTGAGGTCCTCGCTTGCACCCTTGGTGCCGAAGAGTTTCGACCAGTCGCCGTTAGCGATAGCGTCGCAGGCCTCATCATCACCGAATGCGAACCAAGTGTCGTTTGCTGGATTCACGTTCATAATGACGGTGAATACCGGGTCTTCATAAACATCCTTGTCGCTGTGGTTAAACTTCAAAAGTCTGTTGACAGCCGACTCCTGCCAGTCGTTAGGACCACCCACGAGATAGTAATTCTGTGAGATTTGCGGTGCCTTTGGTATGACAGCAATGTGGAACACATCCGATGTAGCTGTTTTCACAGTAGTAACACCATTGCCGAGCCACATGCTGACGGTGGCATCCACGATACGCTCCATGGGGCGTTTGCCATAGATATTGGTCACATAGTTCTGCAGGTCGGAAGAGAGCATAGTTCCATCGGCATCGATGTCGAAAGTCTGGTCACCAATAGTGATGGAGTATGATGGAGTGTATGCAGGGTCAGAAGCCGAGGGTGGGTTGATAGTACACACCTTGACGCGCTCTGTGGTGATTTGATTGAAATCGATGACGCCCACTGTTGTGATGCTTCCATCTCCGAAGGAAACTGTTTCTGGCTGTGCTACCACCTGTGGGTCAGCCCAGTCTTTGTAGTCGTCGGTACAAGCCACCAGCGAAGCTACAAGCGCCATTCCCAATAATATTTTCTTTGTCATAATAGTAGTCTTAAAAATGATTATTTCGATAGATCGATAAGCATGTAGTCGCCAGTGATGTCATTGAAGAGGAAGAGGTACTTGCCCTCTGGTACGACGAGGTTACCGTCGCCATCAGCTTCTCCAGCGAGTCCGCTCTTATATCCCCAGTTGGTGTCCCAACTTCCTGGAACCTTCACCTTGAGTTTGTCGCCACCATTCAACTCATACTTCCAGATATGGTTCTCTGAACCGTCGAGTGTGAATACCGGTGTCATTTCGCTGTCGCTCCAGTCGTTGAATGTGCCAGCGACACAAAGTTGGTCATAAACCTTGACGTTGCCATCATATTTATCGATGGTGATATCGTTGGTCTTGGTATCTACCTGAATGGTGTAGTAACCAGCCTCGAGGATGGCAATATTGTGGTTGTCACCATCATAGTCACCAAGGAAGCTGCCTGGGTTCTTCACGTTGGTAAAGTTAAGCTGAGATCCCCAGTCACCTGGTGTGAGTACGAACTTGAACTGTCCCTCCTCGGGGAAGTAACCTGTGAACGAGGTGAGACCTGCACCTGTGGTAGCGTCATATTGCTCATTGGGCACGAGGAACATTGGTACGAGACCGTTGCCTACTTCGCCGTTGCTCCAGGAAGAATTACCGATACAGTTACCCACCATGTACCAGATAATGGGCTCAGCGGGTTTCAGCTCGATGTAGTAAGGCACGGCTTTCATATTGACCACATTGGAGTATATTTCCTTGTACTCACGGAATCCAGCGTCCTGAATGCAAGCTTTCACACGAATAGCGAGGTCCAGTAAAGCAGGCACTTTCGATGCGTCCTCCCAGAGGAACAGCTGCACCAGTTTGCGGTCAATAGTTTCAGTATTGATTTCCACGTTCTCTCCACTGTTATAGGTTTCATCGAGTGTGAAGAAATCTGCTCCAGTGTTATCCTCCAGGTTGGCGTCATATTCTTTGTTAAAAGATCCTGTTGGAGAGATTTGCACTTTGTAGGTAGGAACTACAGGTGCATCGAAATCATTGTATGGTCTTGGCTGTGACCATGTGAGTGCCACAGTCTGTGATCTTTGCAGATCCACGTTCCCGTTGACAGCAGGGGCATTCAGTACAAACGATGTCGGCTGTACCAGTGTGGGGTTCGACTCGTTGTCATCCTCGCAAGCTGTCAAGGCGAATGCGCCGGCAAGCAGCAGCATTGACAATTGATATATCTTTTTCATATTTCTATATTCTAAATGCTATAATTCTTACAGACTAAGCACATTAATATCCAGGATTCTGCTTGAGGTTCGGGTTGGCGTTGACATCCTCAGCAGGGATGGCGAAGAGGTTGAGGTCGGCCGAGAAGGCTGCACCATTTTGTGCACCAGCTTTCCACTCCCAAAGATACTTGCCACTATTGGCACCTCCGAAATATCCATAGCGGATGAGGTCGATGCGGCGGAATCCCTCGAAGTAGAGCTCGCGTGCGCGCTCATCGAGGATCTGGTCGGTGGTATAGCTATTGGCTACCGTAGTGTGTGCACGCTGACGTAGTGCGTTGATGTATGCAGTACCCACGTTGGATGTTGTACCACCATTCAGTCTTGCATCGCATTCAGCGGCGATGAGGTAAGCCTCAGCTGAACGCATGAGGAAGAAGTCGGTATCAATAAACTGTGAGTTGTGTGCACTTCCGTTCGATGCGTAGGTGTTACGGTACTTACCCACAGAATAGCCAGAAGTAAATTCAGTAGGAGTCGAGATAGACAGTTCGCGGTCAATGCCAAAGAAGAGCGCACGGTCGTCTCCGGCAGCCACTGTCATGTCGCTGATTTTCACCTGTGGAGCGTCATCGTTGGGGAAGAACTTGGCCACAAGTTGTGGTCTTGCGCGGTTACCAGCCCAGAATTCGCTGGTGCCATAATTAGCCTCAGTGTCCATATCGCCTTTCCAAGTGGAGGCCATAAGGAAGAGTGTTGTACACCATGCTGTGGTCTTCACACCGTCCTGGAGCAGTGGGAGGATAGCCTCTTGTGAGGCTCCGTTGCTACCATTGTCACCCATGAAGAGCATCTGGTAAGCACTCCATCCATTCATGCCCTGTGTCCAGAGCTTGTGGGGGCCGTTGATAACTTTCTCAGCGTATTCCTTGGCATCAGCCCAGCGTGCAGAGCCGGTATAGACCTCTGCATTCAAGTACAAGCGAGCCAGCAGCATATTGGCTGCGTCCTGATCGGCGCGTCCATATCCCTGGTCGGTGTCCTTGCGTACTGCCGGGGTCAGCATTTTGTCTTTTACATCGAGCAGTTCGCTCTCAATCCACTTGAACAGTTCAGCGCGGCTAATCTGCTCTGGCGGTGTGGACATCAGTTTGGTAGCAAAAGGCACATTGCCAAAGGCATCCATCAGATGATAGTAGTACAAGGCACGCAGGAAGCGCACTTCTGCTTCGCGTGTAGCGTCTACGCCTGCACATACCTCAAGATAGTGGTTGCAGAAAGCGATACCAGTATAGAGACGATAGTAGAAGCCCTTCAGCATGGGATGTGAGGCATCATACTGGTTGAAGTTGAATGCGGGAATACCCGGGTCACCCCATGCGCAGATAGCCTCGTCTGTAGTGAGTTCGTTGGAGTTGAACAACTGGCGCACAAAACCTGCGGTACCTCCGTCAAGTCCGTCAATGTCGCAGTCGCCACCCTGACCGCCTTGTCCTTGCAATGCCATATTGGCGTAGCATTTGGTATAGAGTGCAGCCTCATCGGCCACCATCGTCTTACTGGGGTCGATAGGTGTGACATCCAGGTCGCCAGTACAAGAACTCAGTCCTGCAACAGCCAATGCTGCTACTGGAATTATATTTTTGATATATCTTAAGTTCATAGTTGTATTCTTTAATATTGTTTTCATTTCTAAACCTTGGTCACCATTAGAAGTTGAGGTTTACACCCAGTTGAACGGTGAAAGGACGTGGGTACATATTGTTGTCGATACCTCCAAAGACCTCGGGGTCAATTCCCTTGTATTTGGTGATGGTGAAGACATTGGTAGCCGAAGCGTAAATACGTCCGGTGATGCCATTATACGCGCCACCCTTGAAGAGGTTGTCAAATGAGTAGCCCAATGTGATGTTATCACACTTGAGGAACGAAGCATTGTGTACGAAATAGTCGGACAGAGCGTGGTCATAGGTTGACCAGTTGCGCTCCACGGCACCAGGAATGACATTCTGCAGATAGCCGAATGAAGAGTCATAGCGTTTCGACACGTTGGAGTATCCTGCCTCCTTGTCCCAATAGACATAGTTGTCGAAGTTGGCGCGGAGTCCGAAACCGAAGTCCCAGTTCCAGAATTGGAAGCGTGAACTCAGACCAGCGGTGTAAGGAGCATCGGGGCTCTTGTAAAGATAGCGGTCGGAGTCGTTGATAATACCGTCGGCATTTCTATCCACATACACACCCTCAAGAGGAATACCGTTCTCGTCATACACTTGCTGGAAGACATAGAATGAACGTTTGGGATAGCCAGGGGTATGAGCCTGTACCTGATTACCTGTACCTGCCGAAATGCCACCGGTAAGGATGAGGGATGACTCGCCTGTCAACTCTGTAATCTCGTTCTTGTTGTAAGTAAAGTTGGCTGTAACTTCCCACTGGAAATTCTCGGTCACAATAGGACGTACGGTCAATGAAGCCTCCACACCCTTGTTCTCTAATGAACCAATATTGGAGATCACCTGGTTACGGAAGTTGGAACCTGCCGATACAGAAGCCCAGTTGATCAGGTCGGTGGTCTTACGATGATAGACATCGACGCTACCGGTAACACGGTTATGGAAGAACGAGAAATCAAGACCGATATTCTTGGTGGTGGTTGTTTCCCACTTCAGGTCGGCATTATATGCATCGGGACGATAGAGCAAACCTTGGTCGTTGACACCGAGGATAGGATAACGTCCATCGACATTGGTATTATTGACATTGTAAGATGCGAAGTATGGATAGTCATTATTGACATCCTGCTGTCCTGTCTTACCCCATCCTACACGTAGTTTCAACTCGTCCATACCTTCAATATTCTTGAGGAAAGGCAGTTCGTTGATTTTCCATCCTATTGCGAATGATGGGAAGGTTGCCCAGTGCTCCTTGAAGCGTGAAGAACCATCACGACGTACGGTGGCTGTCAGCATCAACTGATCCCATGCGATATAGTTGGCACGTCCGAAGAAACTGACGAGGTAGTTCTCTGTCTTCCAGATACTTGTGGAAGCGTTGTAGGGTTTTCCAGCTGCCGGGGCAGTAGTACCGTCGTCGTATGTGATAACCTGGTTTGTAGTCAGAGGATACTGTCCTGCATAGTAGGAGTTGCCCCAGTGCTTTGAGTGACTCCATTCGTAACCACCCATGATGTCGAAGTGCTGGGTCTCGAGGAAGTCCTTGTAGTACTGTGCGTAGGCTGTATAGGTAAGGTTATATTTGTGCTCCTTGCTGAATCCGCTATTGCCATAGTAGAAATTGGATGGTCCCCAGGGAGCATAGTCGGTGTCCTGCTTACCATTTGCCCAGTCGCCACTGGCGTTCATGTGTAGGCGCAGGTCTTCGAATCCATGGATTTGGTAGTCCATCTCCACATTACCCATATAGTCGTATGAGTTGGCGCGGTCATTCTTCTCATAAAGGCGCGAGAGCGGATTGGCAACAGTGTTGCGGTTCCACATAGTAGGATAATTATCATCCTTGAGTGATGCTCCGCTGTCAGTCCACTGCCAGTAACCATGATAGTTCTTATATTTATCATCGGTTGATGTAATAGGCTGTGTGGGGTCCATACGAGTGGCATCGCCGATGGCTGCCTCGTTGGCATAGCGGTTGTGTGCATACATGAACTTACCGTTGATATTGAACTTCAGGTGATCCTGGAAGAACGAGGGGTTCAAAGTCACACTCGTAGTAACACGCTGGAAGTTAGAGGTCTTCAGGATACCGTTCTGGTCGGTGTAGCCTACACTTAAACGATACGGCATATTGGCCAGTCCACCCTGAAGGGTGACGTTGTGGTCGTGTGACACAGCACCATGGAAAAGTTCGCTCTGCCAGTCGGTGTCATACTTGCCCAACAGAGAGGCAGCCTCGGAGTCGGCGCCATAATATCTCTTGATAAAGCTACTGTATTCAGCGGCATCAAGCACATCGAGTGTCTTACGCTTGGTAGAATACGAAACATTACCATTATAGGTCACTTTTGGAGCCATGCCTGCGCGTCCCTTCTTGGTAGTGATGATAATGACACCGTTAGAACCACGGCTACCGTAGATGGCTGTGGCAGAAGCGTCCTTCAACACGGTAAAGCTCTCAATATCATTCGGGTTGACCATTGTGAGGGGGTTGGCAGCACCCTTGATACCTACATTATCCATAGCGAGACCGTCAATCACGATCAGTGGGTCTTCGCTGGCGTTGAGGGATGAACCACCACGGATACGGATGGTAGCTCCACCACCAGGTGTACCACCACCAGTTGTCACGTTGACACCAGCAATCTTACCCTGGATCATGTCCTGGGCATTGGTAATCATACCGTGGTTTTTCTCATCCGGTTTCAATGCTGTCACTGAACCAGTGAGGTCGTTTTTCTTTGCCACACCATAACCGATGACCACCACCTCGTTGAGTGCGTGTGTGTCATCCTGGAGTAGCACCTCCACATGAGGAGCAGCAGCCACCTCTGCAATCTCATACCCGATGTATGAAACCTGCAGTACGTCGCCACTCTTTGCTTGAATCTCGAAGTTACCGTCAAAATCGGTTACCACGCCGCCCGTTTGTCCAGCGATGCGAACTGTAGCTCCGATAATGTCTTCGCCGGTAGCATCTTTCACATGGCCATTGACAGTAAATGTCTGTGCAAAAGCCGTTACAGTGAGGAAAAAGCCAAAGACTATGGCCATTATCCTCAGAGGCAATTTGATTTTTACCTGCTTCATCATTTTAGCTATTAAGTTAACGAATTATTAGTAGTTTTTGATACGTTTATCCGAATACGTTATTTCTCATCATGCAAAATTAATACACATTTTGTAACGTTGTACTAAATTAACTAAAAAAATTGATTTATATCAATGCAAACGTTTGCACAAATAATATTCATTTTTAATAATATGTGGAGAACACTTTATTGAAGTTTTATCTATTTTTGCGGTATGAAAGAGCACGTACCCATCACAATGAAAGATATTGCACAGGCGCTTGGTGTGTCTGTAGCAACGGTTTCGCGTGCTCTGAACGACAGTCCACGCATCAGTGCGGAGCGTAAGGAAGCCATCAAGGCCTATGCCCGGGAGCATAACTTTGCACCCAATATGCTAGCCGAGTCGCTTCGTCACAGCCGCACACACCCCGTCCATATCATCGGTGTCATCATGCCACAAATCAATCACTTCTACTTCTCGTCCATTCTCAGTGGTATTGAGGAGGAAGCCTCCGCCCACGGCTATCAGTTGATGGTGGCACAAAGTGGCGAACTGTACGAGCGCGAGGTGCGCATCTGTCAGTCGTTCTATAAGAGCAAGGTGTGCGGCATCATCGTCTCACAGGCCAAAGACACCACGCGCTATGGACATTTTCAGCAATTGATGGACAATGGGGTTCCCCTGGTATTCTTCGACCGTATCTGCACAGGCGTGGACTCCAGCCGTGTGGTAGTCGATGACTATATGGGAGCCTTAACAGCCGTCAACCACCTGATTGATACGGGCTGCCGACGTATTGCTTTCTACTCCTCACCGATGAAAATGGAGATTACGAAAAATCGTTACAATGGTTACCTGGATGCATTACGTCGACATGGTATTTCCGTAGACGAGCGTTACATCCGCCTCTGCGACAACCGCACAGATGCCGAACTCATCACACCAGAGTTGCTACGGATGCCCGACCGGCCTGATGGATTTTTCGCCGTAAACGACGACACTGCCATTGGCATTCTCTACACTGCCAAGCGGATGGGTTTGCATGTACCTGATGATGTGTCAATTTGTGGTTTTACCAATGGAGAGCGCGCCATCGCCTGTGACCCTATGCTCACCACTGTCGAACAGCGTGGCAAGGTAGTAGGTGAAGAGGCCGCTAATATATTAATAGGTAAGGTGGAGGGCTTCATCCCGATGGAAAAAGTGGAGAAGCGCGTTGTACGCACCCGCCTCATCGTAAGAGGAACGACGAGGTAGTCGTTATTTGTTAGATGCTATAGATGCTATAGATACTATAGTCACTATATAAAAATGAATAAAAAGAATAAAACTAAAAACCCTAAATAATATGAAGACAAAACCAGATTTAAGTTTTTGGAAGCTATGGAACCTTAGTTTCGGTTTCTTCGGCGTACAGATAGCCTACGCATTGCAGAGTGGAAATATCAGTCGTATTTTCCGCACACTGGGTGCCGACCCACACTCACTCAGTTTCTTCTGGGTATTACCACCTCTGATGGGTATCATTGTGCAACCGATTGTCGGAACACTCTCCGACAAGACATGGTGTCGTTGGGGCCGCCGTATTCCCTATCTGTTTGTCGGAGCGGCGGTAGCAGTAGCCGTTATGTGCCTCTTGCCTAACGCTGGTTCGTTTGGAATGTCAGTAAAAACGGCACTCATCTTCGGCCTTTTTGCACTCATGTTGCTCGACACCTCCATCAACATGGCCATGCAACCATTCAAGATGCTCGTTGGCGACATGGTGAATGAAAAGCAAAAAGCGAAAGCCTATAGCATCCAGTCTTTCCTTTGCAATGCTGGATCTGTGATGGGTTTTCTGTTCCCGTTTATTTTCACATGGATAGGACTCAGTAATGTAGCACCCGATGGTGTTGTGCCCGACTCAGTCATCTGGTCTTTCTATATTGGTGCGCTGATTCTTATTCTTTGCGTGCTATACACCACCTCGAAAGTAAAAGAGTGGAATCCTGCTGATTATGCACAATACAACGGTGTCACTGAAACGAAGAAAGAGAAGGGGGATTGGTTCACACTGCTCCGCAATGCCCCATCCACATTCTGGAAAGTCGGTTTGGTACAATTCTTCTGCTGGGCAGCATTCCTCTATATGTGGACATATGTTGTCGATGCTGTTTCTGAAACAGTATGGGGAACGACAGACGCTAGTTCAGAATCCTATCAGGATGCAGGAAACTGGACCGGTGTACTCTATGCTATCCAAGCCATGGCCAGTGTGCTATGGGCAACAGTCTTGCCTCGATTCAAGAACATCAAAATAGCGTATGCTGTCAGCCTCATCATTGGAGGTATTGGCTTTGCCATGATACCGTTTGTACACGATAAGATTGTCATGATTATCCCGTTTGTCCTCATCGGTGCTGCATGGGCAGCCATGCTTGCCATGCCTTTCACCATCGTCACCAATGCGCTGCAAGGTTACGGCCACATGGGAGCCTACCTCGGTCTTTTCAATGGTACCATCTGTCTGCCACAGATTGTCGCTGCTCTTTGTGGCGGCATGGTATTCAAACTTGTTGGTTCGCATCAGAGCACGATGATGATTGTATCGGGCGTGTTATTAGTCATTGGTGCTTGCTGCGTCAGCCTTATCAAACAAAGGAAAGTAGCAGCCCAGGCATGAAAAAGCAAACGTAACAAAGACCTATATGCCTACTCATTCCGATGACAATTCATTTCTGCCCAATGAACCCAAATGGGAAGATTTGTTTTTGGGGAGGATTACGAACCATATATGACCAAATGGAGCGATGAGGAGATTTCCAACTTTGCCCTGACCCTGTGCCACATGGTAGATAAAATGATGATCACCTACCAGAAGAAAAAAGAAGAAGAATTTGTTACAGAGGGAGGCATCCGCGAGCGAATGACCGCCGCCCGTTGGGCTACCGCACCAATCAGAAAGAGGAGATAGAAAAACTGAAATCAGAGCTCGCCGCCGCCCATCAACGTATCAAGGAACTGGAAGAGATTATCAAAAGAATGGAAAACAAGGAGCTATAGAGACCCCTAGAAGCCCCAGAAAACCTAGGAATACTAGGGAACCTAGGAACCCTAGAAATACTAGGGCATCTAGAAACACTAGGAATACTAGAAATCCCCACCACCCTATGTAAACGATTGCATTACACTGTGCAATAAAGTCTCTTACATCATATAACCACATTAATATAATAACATTCAAAATAAAACCTTTCTATCATCATGAACCTAATTTTTAATATCGACTACAAGACCATCTTTGGCGAGGAGTTGGTGCTGAACATCCTCTCCCCTGAAGGTGAAGACAAACAAGAAGTCGCCGAATGCGCCATGACGACTCTCGATGGCGAGCGTTGGACCTGCGTACTGAATAATTTTCTGAAATCCAGTCATTCTATCGATTATTTCTATAGTGTAAAACGCGAGGGAAAGTGCATCCGACAAGAATGGACACTGGAGCCACACCGCCTGGAACTGACAGCCTCTAAGGCCCAAACCTATACTGTTTACGACCATTGGCTCGACATCCCAGAGAATGCTTATCTCTATAGTTCGGCGATGACCGACTGCATCAACCGTCGTGAGCACATCAAGCCACATAAACAAACGTTTGCCCGCACGATCAGACTGAAAGTCCGTGCACCACAGCTACGCCGTGGTGAGCACCTTGCCGTCATTGGCAACGACCCCATCCTTGGCAGTTGGTCGCCACAGAGTGCCATCCCGATGATTGAGCACAACTTCAACGAATGGATTGTTGATATAGACGCCACAAAACTGTCACGTCCTCGTTTTGAGTTTAAATTTGCCATACTCGACGAAGACATCGACGTGTCACCCATCTGGGAGAATGGCAACAACCGTATCATTACCATTCCCGATATGCTTGATGGCGAGGCCATAGTGTACGAACTCCCTGAGGCATATTTTGAGATTTACAATGTGAAGTGCGCCGGCACCCTTGTGCCCGTCTTCTCACTTCGTTCGGAGAGCAGTTTTGGCGTGGGTGACTTCGGCGACCTGCGCAAGATGGTTGACTGGGTAGCACACACCCGTCAGCGTCTGCTCCAGATTCTGCCTATCAACGACACCACCATCACTCACACCTGGACCGATTCCTACCCCTATAGCTGCATCAGCATCTTCGCTTTGCATCCCCAGTATGCCGACCTCGCCGCCCTCCCACCCCTCGCCGATGAGAAGAAACGCGCTGAGTACGAGGCACTGCGCCAGGAGTTGAATGCACTTCCACAGATTGACTATGAGCGAGTGAACGCTGCCAAGACTGCCTATCTGAAGGATTTGTTCGCCCAAGAGTGGAAAGCCACCGTCTCTTCAAATGAGTTCAAGAAATTCTTCGAGAGGAGTAAGCAATGGCTCGTTCCTTATGCCCAATACTGTATGCTCCGCGACAAATATGGTACCGCTGACTTCAGCCAGTGGCCAGACCACAACATCTGGGATGAAGCCGACCGACAGAGCCTCTCATCACCCCGCAATAAGGCCTATAAGGATGTGGCATTCTTCTATTTTGTACAATTTATTCTCAACATGCAGATGGAAGAGGTGCATTCCTATGCCCGTGAACGTGGTGTCATCCTCAAAGGCGACATCCCCATCGGCGTCAATCGCCATGGCTGCGACGTATGGCAGGAGCCCCGCTACTTCAACCTCAACGGCCAGGCTGGTGCCCCACCAGATGACTTCTCCGCGAACGGACAGAACTGGGGATTCCCCACCTACAATTGGGAAGAGATGCTTGCTGACGACTGTACATGGTGGGTGCGCCGTTTCTCCAATATGTCGCACTTCTTCGATGCCTACCGCATCGATCACGTCTTGGGATTCTTCCGCATATGGGAAATTCCTATCGACTCCGTCCACGGTCTGCTTGGACAATTCTCACCGTCACTCAGTATGACCCGAGAGGAGATCGAGGCCTATGGTCTGCACTTCCAAGAGGAACTCTATACCGAGCCTTACATCAATGACCATGTACTCGGCAGTATCTTCCATGAATATGCCGATGAAGTGAGGGCAACCTATGTAGAGTCGAAAGGAAACGGCATGTATCGTATGCGCGCAGAGTATGACACCCAGCGCAAGGTGGAAGCGGTTTTTGCCGGCAAGACCAGCGAAAAGGACATCATGTTGCGTGATGGTCTCTATGCCCTCATCAGCGATGTACTCTTTGTGCGCGACCATCGTGATGCCAATAAGTTCCATCCCCGTATCTCGGTACAGTTTGACTTCATCTACCAGTCGCTCAACGACCACGACAAGCATGTCTTCAACCGTCTTTACAACGACTATTTCTACCGTCGCAACAACCAGTTCTGGTATCGTGAGGCCATGCGCAAACTGCCCAAGTTAGTAAATGCCACCCGTATGCTTGTCTGCGCCGAAGACCTCGGCATGGTGCCCGACTGTGTGCCTTGGGTGATGAACGAGTTACGCATCCTCAGTCTGGAACTTCAGTCGATGCCCAAAGACCCACAAGTGAAATTCGGGCATCTCTCCCGTAACCCATATCGTTCGGTATGCACCATCTCCAGTCACGACATGCCCACACTACGGCAATGGTGGGATGAAGATTACGACCGCACCGAGGAATACTACAACACGATGCTCTACCGTGGCGGCAATGCCCCACATCCACTGCCCGGCTGGCTTGCTCGCGACATTGTCTCACGCCATCTCACCAGCCCATCGATGCTCTGTGTCATCTCAATCCAAGACTGGCTCGCCATCGACGAAAGACTTCGTCTGGAGGATGCCAATGCCGAGCGCATCAACATTCCTGCCAACCCACGACACTATTG
>JAFZAE010000158.1 GCA_017548385.1 Prevotella sp. | reverse complement strand
GGTATAGTGAGCGATGCGATGCCTTCCTTATCATGCCCCATCTCGCTGTATGTTCGGGTGCCGTCATTGGAGTAGGCCACAAATCCATAGCGCCAGCCGGCACGCTCAGGATGTATGGAGCGATACCCCGCAGCGCCGGCAATGCCCTTGAAATGGGCTTTTACCTCAGTACCGGCTGTGGCGGGATTCATGTTAACGATGGTGTAGCCATAATTTTGGATGCAGTAGGCCGGTTCAATCTGCCATGTGCCATCATTGGCTTCAGTTTGTCGCAAATGGGAGATATGCTGACCGATGCGGTGCTTGGCGGCATCGCGTACACCGTCTATATCCCAGGTGGCCATACGGGCAAAACCCTCATACATGTCATCATTGAGTTGTGCCTGTGTGAAGCCGTTCAGCCGACGGTAGGTTTCCATTGGGTCTTCAGGTTTGTTCGACTCGCGCCATAGCCTACCGATGAAGTCCTGTCCATGTTTCATGCACCAGTAGTCTTGGATGAAGCAGTTCTCGTAACGCCAGTCTTCATGGAGGATATTCAGATGATGTTTTCCTAAATGTCCTTCGAAATACTCTCCGTCTGTGAACTGACGTTCGGGGTAGCATTTGTACGCCTGCCAATTGGCGCAACTCTCCCACCAGCCGTTGCCGCCGGAGGCATTGTCGCTATAGCCGTAGTTGTAGCCATGATTTTGACCAAGGTCGCAACTGACAAGATATTGGAAGGTATGTCCAACCTCATGGGCTACTGTATGTCCACCGCGGGCACTGATGGCGCCGGGACTGACATTCAGCAGACCGCATTTTGCATCCACACCGGAGCCTTCTGCTTTCCAGTCATTTTGGAAGAAGACATACATTTCTATTTTGTACTTGTCAGTGGTTGATTGCCCCGGGATGAGAAAGCCAAGGTCGTTGACGTATTTATTCCAGTAGTTCTCTGCACGGGCCAAGAGAGCAGTGGGGTAGAAGTGGTAGGTGTTGGAAGCTCGTGTGGGGTCGTCGCCGAAGCCTTTCTCCCAAAATACAATAAAGTGCTCACTTTCCATCGAATGTTTGAAACACCAGCGACTCTTGTCGTTCATGTAGTCAATGTCGGAATAGTAACTTGGTTTCCAAATAATCCTGCCAGGGTCGCGCAGCATCAGCGAGCCATTTTGAAAACCTTCGTTGCCGAAAATCAACGACAGTTTATAGTCCATGAAACCAGCACCGAATTTGTTGCTGTAAAATCGCACGACAGGGTCGGAGAAAATATTTTTGTTGGCACGAAACTCCAACGAGTCGTAGGTGGCAACGGCAAAGGGCTTGTTTTCCTTGAAGCGATTGTCGTATTTCACCCAAAGCGTGTCTTGTGCCAGCGCATGAACTCCCAACAATGCCAATATGCAGATTGTCAATATGTTTTTTCTCATAACCTCAAATCTCAAATCACCTAACGATTATCTTTTTCCCATTCACGATATAGACACCTTTGGGCAGTCTTTCCACATCCATTTTACCAACCATTTGTCCGTTAAGATTGTAGATGATGCCATCGGCAAAATGCTCATTATTTTGATTCACGTCATGAATGGCATCCACCTGACGAACTTCGAAGCGTATCTCCTTCACATCTTCTGTGTTGTAGCTTGTACCGTTGATGGTGAGTGTTTTCTCTGCAGGGCGGAACATGGGACCATTATATTCACTATCGTTGGAAAGCATAACGCTCTCGCTTTGCCCAGTGTTCAGAGCAACAGTCATGAATATCGCATCGATGTCATCATCGGTGGCGCCTAAAACACCCAGAGGTATCGCACATAATAGTGTCAGGAAATAAAAAATCCAATAGCATTGCTTGTTTATTTTTGCGTCCATATAATATTGTTTTTTCAGTTATGTCTATATTGTCTATGTCATCTATCGTATCTATGTCATCTATAGCATCTATATTATAATAAGGTATATTCCCATGTTTTTCCTTGCAAAGATAACTAAAACCGAGAGCAGAACAAAACAAACAAGTTTATTTTTTATGCCGAGGTGCATCTTATCATATGGAAAGATAACGAAAATTTCGGTTAAGTGAGCGAAAAGCAAGAATCTTGCTTTTCCGAAAATGAGAAATTTATCCAAAACCTCCCCATATCACAAAAATCAAATAACTTGTCAACTTATCAACTCATTAACTTATCAACTCGTTAACTTATCAACTCATCAACTTTTTTATTAAAATAGTGCCCAAAATGTTAATTATGGTTATAAATCATAACTTTTATAGGTGTTTTTCTTGCAGATTAAAAGAAAATGCCTATCTTTGCACTGTGTTTTTCATAGTATTAGATTTAAGGTTAACAAAGGTTGGAGTACGGCGGTACTCCTTTTTTTTGTGTCAAAAAAAGAGGATGACCCACTGGGCGCATCCTCCATATACTGTAAATCACCTGATTTCCATGGTGTCACTTTCTTTTCTTGCGTTTCTGTTTCTTCTTGCCGCCGAAAAGAGATGATATCAGACTGACTTGTTCCGAACTCTTAGTATTGTCGGAGTGAAATCGATTGTAAAGTTTCCATGCTAAAATAACGCCATCCAAAACGAAGGCTCCTGTTGACATAATATTGGCGAGGCGACGTGATGGTGAATTGCTCTTTTCATGATGAAACAATCCACTCCATTGTGTTTTCATTGATTGATTGTCTTGACGGAGTGACTGGCGCAATTCTTCTTTGCGCGCACGAATGTCATCCAACGACTTATATTGTAACAAAGGTTGTTTGGAACTCATCGTCAATTATTCAACAAAAGGTTAGCGAGAAATTTCACAAGTGGCTTTTCAATCCATGAATGCCGTTTGGCAATGAAGATGATCAGCAGCAATAAATGGATACCGGCAACGACACAAAAAGAGCCGATGTTCCCAAGATATGGCATAAGAGCATATGCCAAGGCAAAAGAAAGATGAATCAAAACAAAACAAACCAGGAAAAGCGTTACTATAGCAATCGCTGCCCAGGTGATAAGTTTGACCAACTTCTCTATTGCATCGAGCTTGACATATTCCGACTGAAGTTCGAAATAATGCTTCGCCTCCTCAGCTAGTTGGGAGATCGTCTCTACGTTTTTGTCACTGGAAATCATACGCGAAGAGATTAGTCCTCGACAGCAGCATCCTTAATGTCGTCAACAAAATCTTCCATATCCTTGCGGGATATCTTCAGATTGTGCTTGTTGCAGAAATCTGTGACAGCGTCAGAAATCTTTGTACGGGTGTCTGAACCCTTCTCGGGAGCCATCAGCAGGCCAACTGCTGCACCGGCAATAGCGCCACCTAAAAAGGCGCCAATCAAACCTAATTGTTTCATAGTTACTATGGTATTTAGTTAAAAAATTGATTAGATCAAACCACAAAGCGAACAATTTTTCGCTGTGTCTGAAAACGATAGCAAATATACGCTTTTTTTGGAATATGACAATGAATAATTGATAATTTTTTGTTAAAAATGTTGTATTTTGTTGATTTAACAAACTTTAGGGACATATATCGTTATAGATTGAACTATTTTGTGTAATTTCGCACGGAAAATGTAACGAATGTGTGACTTTTATCTATCACTAAATAATTTTATACAGTTTAAGTTTATGAAGAAATGCATGTTGCTTTGCACAGGGCTTTGCATTGCCCTGGCGTTCACCGGTTGTAAAAACAAAGAGAGTGCCTATCGTAAGGCTTATGACGCCGCACAGGCTCAGGAGGCTGTCAATGTGGTTGAGAACAACGACTATGACGACTCACCAGTTGTGACACCTTTCGTCGAGACACCCGTCACAGGTAGCAATGTCACCGACAATAACGACAATGTGCCCGTAAGAACAGAGAACCTCACCGTGGTCAACGGTTCTGGACTGAAGGCTTACAGCGTTGTCATCGGTTCGTTCAGCGTTAGGTCAAATGCAGAAAACCTGATGAGCCGTATGCGCCAGCAGGGGTATGATGCACAACTCGCCTACAACGCCAACCGTGATATGTACCGTGTTGTAGCATCTTCGTACAACGACAAGTCGAGTGCTGTGGCTAGCCGTGACCGCTTGCGTTCACAGTTCCCCGATGCTTGGCTGTTGTACTACGGAAGGTAAGCACACCACGTGGCAAGAATATTGTCCGTAGATTACGGAAAAAAACGTACAGGATTGGCAGTCACCGATCCGCTGCAAATTATTGCGGGCGGATTGGCGACTGTTTCTACGTCTCAACTTATGCAGTATCTCGATGACTATATTAAGCGTGAGGACGTAGAATTGTTGGTGGTGGGAGAGCCCAAACAGACCAATGGACAGCCCAGCGAGAACCTCCAGCGCGTGAGTCAGTTCGTGGAAAACTGGAAGAATAAACATCCGGAAATACCCGTCGTGTATTACGACGAACGGTTCACTTCGGTTCTCGCACACCAGGCTATGATACAAGGAGGATTGCGACGGAAAGCCCGTCAAGACAAGGCTCTTGTAGATGAAATCAGCGCAACTATTATATTGCAAAGTTATTTGGAATCAATAAGAAAATGATCTTACCTATTTATATATATGGGCATCCCGTGCTCAGGAAAGTGGCACAGGACATCACCCCTGACTATCCTGGACTCCAGCAATTGATACAGGATATGTGGGAAACATTGGCCGAATCCGAGGGTATCGGACTGGCTGCACCACAAGTGGGGAAGTCTATCAGGCTTGTTGTCATCGATCTCGATCTGCTCGCAGATGACCTGCCTGAGTATAAAGGTTTTCGACATGTCTTTATCAATCCGCACATCGTTGAACTCGACGATAGTGACACCGACACAAAAGAGGAGGGATGCCTGAGCCTACCAGGACTACATGAGAAAGTCACAAGGGCGAAGCGTATCCATGTCACTTATCAGGATGAGCAGTTTGTGCAACATGACGAATGGGTGGAAGGATATTTGGCAAGGGTCATGCAGCATGAGTTTGACCACCTCGAAGGGAAAGTCTTCACCGACCGCATCTCTGCTTTCCGGCAGCAGATGGTGAAGAGCAAACTCAGAGCGTTCACACAAGGCAAATACCGCTGCCCCTACCGTACAAAACCGGCACCTCAAAGGTGAGCTTTTGTCTATGAGTTACTTCCTATAGCTTCTATAGCCACTATAGATACTATAGTCACTATAGCCACTATTGCTATTAATAGACCCTGCATAACCTCAAATAATGGAAATAATGGCGAGAAGACTGTTAATCCTTTGCATGGCACTTCTGCCGCTCACTGCGTCGGCACAATTTAAAGTCGACAGACTTATTATGAGCGGAAGAAGTGCTTTGTATTATGAGGATTACATCTTGGCCATACAACATTTCAACAGGGCAATCCTCTCAAAACCATATCTTTATGAACCATGGTTCCTACGTGGCGTAGCCAAGTTCTACCTTGACGATTTCGTCGGGGCAGAAAGTGACTGCGATGAGGCCATTAAACTCAATCCTTATGTTGTCAATATCTATGATTTGCGAGGATTGTGTCGCATCAGGCAGCGGAAATTCGAAGGAGCCATAGAAGACTACAATAGGGCACTGAAAGACAGCCCATCGGCACAGAACTATTGGTTCAACCGTATGCTTTGTCGGCTTGAACTAAAAGACTATGACCAGGCACATCTCGACCTCGATACCATTATCTCGAAGTGGAATAACTTTTCAAGGGCATATTCTGTCAAGGCGAGTGTCTATCTACAGCAAAAAGATACAGCCAATGCTACCATATGGCTTGACAAAGCCTTGGAAAAAGATCCCTATGACGCTGAGATGTGGATGACGCGTGCAAGCATCAGTATGGCAAAAGAACAATGGAAGGATGTGGACGAACAACTTACCAAGGTCATACGACTCAAGCCCAATATGGTGCCCAACTATGTGAATAGGGCTTTGGCACGACTCAACTCCAACAACCTGCGGGGAGCGATGGAAGACTACGACAAGGCCATCGAACTCGACCCGGAGAATTTCATCGCACACTACAACCGCGGACTGCTGCGCATACAGGTGGGGGATGACAACAGGGCAATCAGTGATTTCGACTATGTGCTCAAAATGGAACCAAACAATCTCATGGCAACGCTCAACAGGGCTATCCTCTTGCATAAGACGGGAAAACTACGCGAGGCTATACGGGATTATACAAAAATCATCGACCAGTATCCCAATTTTTGGATGGGACTTTACAGCCGTGCAGAATGTTACCGACGACTGGGCATGACGGCTCAGGCCGAACTCGATGAATTCAAAATCTTCCAGGCACAGATGGGTAAACGTGTGGGAATGCAGCAGAGATGGAGTCGGGAACAGCTGCGGCAGACACGAAAAAAGAGCGAAATCGATATGAGCAAATACAACCAGTATGTGGTTGAGGATGAGGAAGTCGTGGAGCATGAGTTTGAATATGATAATATCTATCGAGGAAAAGTGCAGAACCGCAAAGTGGAAACAGACTATATGCCTATGTATATGCTGTCATATTTCCCCTATGCGAATGTCATCAAGTCATACCAGGTCTTCGACAACCTCGTCGATGAATTCAATCGCAAAAATTCACCACGGCCTACACTGCGCCTGAACTGCAACCCCGTCTCCATGACCGAACAGCAAAGTCAGCAGATATTTGCACTCATCGACACACTCTCGACAAAAATACAGACTTCAAACGATTTACAACACACAAAAAACTTGCTTCTCCAGCGTGCCGTGGCCAATTCCGTGGTGCAAAACTATGCCGATGCCGTCGACGACATCAATACTTGTCTGAGCATTGACAACAATATGGCTTTGGCATATTGGCATAGGGCTGTATGTCAGAGTCAGGAGGGTAGGACGGGAAATGCGCAGGTTCCAGAGACACAGATCAGAGAAAACGCTGCGATGGATGATTTCACAAAAGCATTGGAACTCTCTCCCAACGACCCTTATATTCTCTTCGACCGAGGAAACCTTAAATTGACGATGGGCGACCTGCAAGGGGCCATCGACGACTTTACGAAGGCCATTGAGGGCAATCCACATATCGCAGAGGCATACTACAACCGTGGATTGGCACGCATCAATGCAGGAAATCGCGAACAGGGTATCGAAGACCTCAGCAAGGCTGGCGAATTAGGCATTTACAGCGCATACAGCATGATTAAGCAGTATGCAAAATAGTTTGTGAGTTTTTAAGTTTTTGAGTTTTTGAGTTTTTTGTTTCAGAATAATGTTGTACCTTTGCACCTTACAAAAAGAAATCTAAACCTTATCAAGTTGTATATGATAAAAATTACTTTCCCCGATGGCAGCATTCGTGAATACGAACAGGGTGTCACGGGTTTACAAATCGCCGAGAGCATTTCGCCGGCCCTCGCACGCAACGTTGTATCTTGCGGTGTAAACGGCGAGACAGTAGAACTCAACCGCCCCATTATGGAGGATGCCGAGATTGCACTCTATAAGTTTGAGGACGAAGAGGGTAAACACACATTCTGGCACACCAGCGCACACCTTCTGGCAGAGGCACTTCAGGAACTATACCCTGGCATTCAGTTTGGATTCGGTCCAGCAGTGGAGAATGGCTTCTTCTACGACGTGATGCCCCGCGAGGGTGATGTCATCTCTGAGAGCGACTTCCCCAAAATCGAGGCTAAGATGATGGAACTGGCCAAGAAGGATGAGCCGGTGGTACGTCGCGACATCTCTAAAGCAGATGCACTGAAAGAATTTGCCGCCGACGGACAGAACTACAAGTGTGAGCACATCGACCAGGACCTCGAGGATGGCACCATCTCTACGTATACTCAGGGAGCTTTCACCGATCTTTGCCGCGGTCCGCACCTCATGAGCACAGGAGCAATCAAGGCTCTCAAAATCACCAGTGCGGCTGGTGCTTTCTGGCGCGGCGATGCCAAGCGTGAACAGATGACACGTATCTATGGTATCTCGTTCCCCAAGAAAAAGATGCTCGACGAATACCTCGTGATGCTCGAGGAGGCAAAGAAACGCGACCACCGCAAAATCGGCAAGGAGATGGAACTTTTCATGTTCTCCGAGCGTGTGGGAAAAGGACTGCCTATCTGGCTCCCCAAGGGCACCGACCTGCGTCTGCGCCTGCAGGATATGCTACGCAAAATACAAAAGCGTTTCGGCTATCAGGAGGTTATCACTCCGCATATCGGCAGTAAGAACCTCTATGTCACTTCTGGACACTATGCACACTATGGCAAAGATTCTTTCCAGCCTATCCACACACCAGAGGAGGACGAGGAATATATGCTCAAACCTATGAACTGCCCCCACCATTGCGAGGTGTTTGCCAGCAAACCACGTTCTTATAAAGACCTGCCGCTGCGCATCGCAGAGTTTGGCACAGTCTATCGCTATGAGAAGAGCGGTGAGTTACACGGTCTCACCCGTGTGCGTT
Source organism: Prevotella sp. (assembly GCA_017548385.1). Taxonomy (GTDB): domain Bacteria; phylum Bacteroidota; class Bacteroidia; order Bacteroidales; family Bacteroidaceae; genus Prevotella. Next base: position 143 of record JAFZAE010000158.1, on the reverse strand, counting down.
CTTTCACTCAGGACGATGCACATATCTTCTGTCGTCCCGACCAGGTGAAGAATGAGTTCCTCCGTGTGATGGACATCATTCAGGCTGTGTTCAAAATCTTCCAGTTTGATAATTTCGAGGCACAAATCTCTCTTCGTGACCCC
>JAFZAE010000157.1 GCA_017548385.1 Prevotella sp. | reverse complement strand
GCAGTCGTTTCAGCATGGATATTCCACCTTATATTATTGCAGGCAAGGAACCCATCCGCTACTGTGGCATCAATATTATCGGTCTTCGCCGCCGTGGTTTCGACAAAGACACCATAGACCTGATTCACAATGCTTATCGACTGCTCTATTCCAAGGGAATTCTGGCTGAGGGTATTGAGGAAGTACGCAAGACCCTACCAGAAACTCCTGAGATAAAATACATTATTGATTTTGTGAGCAGTTCGAAGCGAGGCATCATCAGGTGACCTCTGTGCATCATGGACAAACTGATTGTGATACTCGGCCCCACGGCGGTAGGTAAGACGGAAGTCAGCCTTCGTGTTGCCGAGTATTTTGGGCTACCTATCATCAATGCTGACTCACGACAGATCTATAGCGAGATACCCATCGGCACTGCCGCTCCCACCGAATCTGACCAAAAACGTGTGAAGCATTACTTTGTGGGCACTCATCACCTGAGCGACTACTATAGTGCGTCAAAATACGAGAGCGATGTCATCCGCTTGTTACACGACGATGTTTTTTTCTCGCATTCTCGTTATGCCCTTCTCTCGGGTGGGAGTATGATGTATATCGATGCTGTATGCGATGGTATAGATGATATCCCCACCATAGACGAAGAGACCAGAACGCTGATGAAAGAACGTCTGGCTACCGAGGGTTTAGAACGTCTGGTGGAAGAGTTGAGAATACTCGACCCTGCATACTATGAAATAGTTGACCGCCACAACACACGCCGCGTCATCCATGCATTGGAAATCTGCCACCAGACAGGGCGCACCTACACGTCGTTCAGGACTAACAAAAAAGCCGACCGGTGGTTTGACATTGTAAAGATAGGTCTTGTGCGCGAGCGTTCTGAACTATATTCTCGCATCAACCAGCGCGTACTACGTATGATTGACGAGGGATTTGTGGAGGAAGCCTTACGTGTATATCCATATCGTGAAGAGAACTCTCTTAATACTGTAGGATACAAGGAGATGTTTGAGTATCTCGATGGTCTTTGCACTCTTGAAAACGCCATTACTCGCATCCAGGGGAACACGCGCAGATATTGTCGCAAACAACTTACATGGTTTAAACGCGATGAGACAGTGCGCTGGCATCACCCCGACGATCTCGAAGGAATTATACGGGATATTGAAAGCCTCACCCCTACCCCCTCATCGAAGGGCGAGGGGAGTTAAATGAAGAGGAAAAGATGACAATTCTAAAATGGTTCTGGAAAAAAATCAAGGGAATGTGCAGATGGTACATCCATCTGTACAAAGGACGTCGTTGGTACACAAAGATATTCTCTGCCATTATGACATTCATCGTGTGTACCCTTGTCTTTTTCGGCATGGTAGACATCAATTTTCTCGGTTTGTTTGGTCCTTCCCCAGGTTTTCACGACATACTTAATCCACCCAGTCTGGTGGCCTCGGAGATATACAGTGCTGACGGCCAACTGATAGGGAAATTCTATAATGAGAACCGCAGTCCTGTGGAATACGAGGATGTGAATCCCGTTTTCTGGGATGCTTTGATAGATACCGAAGATGAGCGATTCTATAGCCACCGAGGTGTTGATATAAGTGGTCTATTCGGTGCGCTGAAAGATGCCATCACGATGCGTGGTGCCCGAGGAGGTTCCACTATCACCCAACAATTAGCCAAAAACATGTTCCGTGTACGTGCCGATGGGAACAATGGCATTTTAGGCAAAATTCCTGGCTTAGGGATGCTTGTCATCAAAAGTAAGGAATGGATTATCGCCACAAAACTTGAGATGGTCTATGATAAGCAGGAGATTCTCACGATGTATGCCAACACGGTGGATTTTGGTTCCAATGCCTACGGCATCAAGACCGCCTGCAGGACCTATTTCAACACAACGCCCAAGGAGTTAACCACTGATCAGGCCGCCACATTAGTAGGTATGCTTAAAGCCACCTCGTATTACAATCCCATCCTGAACCCTGAGAATAGCCGGCAGCGCCGTAATGTGGTTCTTCGTCTGATGCGAGACCATGGTCATCTGTCGGGTTCAGACTATGAGTCACTCATTTCCCAGCCTACTAAAATTACCTATACATCTGAGAACAACGAGAACAACAGTTACTCGTATTTCAAGGATGCAGTGGAAGCAAGTTTAGAGAAATGGAGTCATCAGACAGGCTACGACCTCTACACCTCTGGTCTGAAGATTTACACCACCATCAACCCTGTCATCCAGAAATCTGCTGAGGAGGCCGTGAGAAATGAGATGTTGAAGTTACAGACTGAATTCAACAAAAATTGGGGTGGCAGTGAACCTTGGCGTGACGAAAATGGTAAAGTCATCCCCCATTTCATAGAAGGAGTAGCTAAGAAGCTACCCTTATATCAGCAGTTGAGCGACAAATACGAAGGCAACCAAGATTCCATCAACTATTACTTGAATCAGCGTCATAAAGTGACTCTATTTGACTATAATAAGGGCACATTTGAGGCAGAGATGAGTACGATGGACTCCATACGTTATATGGTGCGTTTCCTCCATAGTGGTTTTGTGGCTATGGAGCCACAGACCGGCGCTGTCGTAGCTTGGGTGGGTGACGTTGACTATGGCACATGGAAATATGACAAAGTGACCGCCATGCGCCAGCCTGGCTCCACCTTCAAGTTGTTTGTCTATACCGAAGCCTTCAACCAGGGTCTTTTGCTCTGCGACAAACGCCGTGACGAGTATATCGAAATCCCTATTTATGACAATAAAACCGGCTCAGAAACCATCTGGAAACCCACCAACTCCAATAATGTCTTCAGTGGTGACTCCATGACTCTTCGTCAGGCATTCGCCAGCAGCACGAATAGCGTGGCGGTGCGTTTAGGTATGGAAATGGGTGTTAAGAACGTAATCAAGACCGCCCACGACATGGGTGTGAAGAGCAACCTCGACCCCTATCCCACAACCTTACTGGGAGCCTCCGACGTGAATCTTTTTGAGATGGTGAACGCCTATTCCACCATTGCCAACAACGGCAAATACCATGAGCCCATCCTTGTGACGCGCATAGAAGACAGTGATGGTAATATCATCTATCAAGGTCCTACTGACAGTCCGCGGACCATTCCCTATAAGAGTGCCTACATGATGCAGCAACTTCTGAAGAATGGTGTTGCCAATGGCACTTCGCGCCGAATGCATAACTATGTTGGCGATATGATGAGCCAGATGGACATTGGCGGAAAAACCGGCACGAGCAACGAATGTAGCGATGGCTGGTTTGTTTGTGTCACACCCAACCTGGTCTTTGGTGCCTGGGTAGGTGGCGAATATCGAAGCATCCATTTTAGTTCCACCACATTAGGGCAGGGCGCCCGTACCGCTCTTCCCATCTGTGGTACTTTTCTTCAGAAAGTGCTTGCCAACCGTGACAACTGGAAAAAGTATGTAAAGAAATTCGACGTTCCCGCCGAAGAAACCATCAACATATCCCAACTCGACTGTAGTCCCAAACCACTACCTTATCATAAGCCCATACAGTCTGACAGTC
>JAFZAE010000018.1 GCA_017548385.1 Prevotella sp. | reverse complement strand
TTCTTTTCTTGCAAAGCCTCGCTGACCTGGATGAGTTCTGAGGCATGTCCTTTAAGAATGGCCTTGTTAACATCACCTGTATTTGACAGTCGCATAATGATATCCCACTTCAGTTTCTCAGCAAACATCCCATAAGTTTTGGGTTGCTCACGTTTCTCGGCCAATTGCATGGGATTTTTCTTGTCAGGAACTCGCAAAAGCAATCCATCACCATACTGTTCAAGTCCCCAAACCTTCAGATAACTGGCGGAGGGAACCAATGGACCATAATAATAGTCGACGGTATCTCCCAGCATATAGTAGTCGGTGTAAATCTGTCCTGTGGTCTCGATGAGTTTCACCTTATCAAAAAATCCTCTGTCCGTAAATACGCGCAATGCCTCCTCCGTAGTTGCTTCAAACCGCCTAAATGGCATATCCATATTGATGATTTCCGTCATGCGTTGTTGGATTTTCTCAACATCCTCAGCAGTAATACTCTCATTGCCTTTCTTTTTGAGGTTGCAATAATATCCTCCGGAAATAGGATGTTCGATGAAGAGTTTGCTTCCCGGCAGCACATCGCACACCGCTTTATAAAGCACAAAACATAGCGAGCGGACATAAACACGGTGACCTGAACCTTCGCGCGCATCTAGGAATTCCACGTCACGGTTTTGGAACAGGCGGAATTTCAATCCCTGTGAGGCATTGTTCACCTTGGCAGAAACCACGGGGAACGGCATGTTGATTTCCTCTGCGAAATCCTGATACACATCAATCAAAGAGCATCCTTCGGGAAAACTCTTCGTCACATTGTTGTTTTTACATCGAATTTGAAGCATAGTCTGGGAATTGTATATGGTTAGTTTGCAAAGTTAACTATTTTTTTCGACATAACGAAAAAAATGTTATAACTTTGCATGAGAAAAATACCAACTCAACCCTTTCTGTGGACGTACTTCAATGTAAGGAATCCCAGTACAAAAAAGATGCAAATGAAACGAATATTATTATTGATAACCAGCATGCTGATGTTTGTCATAACCATGGGGCAAGATTTTACGACACAAGGTGACGGGAAAACTTATAGTCTTGCCATACTGTCACAAACGACGGGCAGCGGTGTGACCAACGATGAGAACGTCTTTACAATCAGAGGGACGGTTACGATTGCCGTGGCCGACTCGTTTAAGATGGATGAGGGAGTAACTGTGATTTTCACAAACAATGCCAGTCTGGTGCTTCAGGGAACAGCAGACTTGCATTGCAAAAGTGCCCGCACAAGACTCACCATTGCAAATGACAACAGCATGAGCGACGGCATCAGTATACAAAATGAGACAATTGTCACCGAAGTGTCAAACATCGACTTCGAATATGTGGGACTAAGGAACTATTCACCCATGGGCCTCAATGTGACGAATTGTACATTCAACAAACATGTTGGTGGTGTTTCGAGTGCACTTTTCTTGGGAACTGACGGTGCAAAATTTCATATCAGCGGATGCCAGTTCTGTGATTGTCAAAAAGCAGCCATCGGTGGGGCTGCAAATTTCTTCTGCAATGTCTTGATAGAAGACTGCACGTTCAGCCACAACTCGTTGGCCAATGGCAACATTCCCCAAATCAACCTCAGTGCCGCCCCCGACATCACCATTCGCAACTGTATAGTAGATGGTGACTCCACCCTCAATATGGTTGGCGGCATCGCCATTGCCAACTGGTATGGTTCTTCGGGTAACCATGCCACCATAGAAAATTGCACCATTACCAACAACCGCTACGGCATCACCACCATGGGCGTGATGGATGTAATTATAAAGAACAATAATATCGTAAACAACAAATTCGAAAGTAACCCCAACAACGGCGGCAGTGGCATCAGTCTTTATGACCCCTATATGATGCAAACTGCCATGATTACGGGTAACCGAATTGAGCGCAGCCTATGGGGCATCACCATCATCGGCTGCGGTGAAGTGAACATTGGAAAAACACAGGTGGAATTATCCGCCGAAGACTATAACCCAGGAAAAAATGTCTTCTTAGACAATGGAAACAATGGTATTCTATACGATCTATACAACAACTCTGCCAATACAGTATATGCCCAAGGCAACATTTGGAATGTTGCCATGCAAGACAGCGTGAGCATTGAGAACGTCATCTTCCACAAAAATGACCTGGCATCATTAGGCGAAGTAATATTCATGCCAGCCGGAGAGACAGAAAAAGTCGCCACGCCAATGGTATCTCATAAGAAATCGCAAAGTTTCATTTACGACCTCCACGGCCTGAAACACGAACAATCGGCTACACTCCCCAAAGGAATCTATATTATCAACGGAAAGAAAACCATCATCAAATGAAACGTTTCCCTACCCTATTTGTTCTATTTTTGCTGACCATCGGCCTACATGCACAAAACATCAAAAAACTTCGCGACTGTGACCTACTCTTCCATGTAACGCCCTATAGTAATCCAATCACTGAGGCAACCAGTAAAAATGGTCTTCCCATTGACCATGTGGGCATTTTCTATCGTCTCAATGGTGAACCAGTAGTGATTGAGGCAACCTACCGAGGGGTTGTCATCACACCTTTGGAGAAGTGGATGAAACACCCTGAGCGGATATATATCGGAAGGATACGTGACAAAATCGACAAACAGCAATCCATCGCCAATGCCCTTTCATATGTCGGTAAGTCCTATGACTATCTTTTTCAGGAAGGCGACGATGAAATCTATTGTACGGAACTCATTCAATTGTCATTTGTAGATAAGTTGAACAATCCCATTTTCGAAAAAGTTCCCATGTCATTCCATGATGCATCTGGTCATGTCATGCCTTATTGGGAGGATTATTATTCACGCCGTAGCATGACCGTCCCCGAAGGGAAACCAGGCACCAACCCCAGTGAAATGGCCCATCGAACAAATATCAAATTGTTCAAGTGGACAAGCAAATGAGTAGATAAATAGACATTCTAACTATTTTTTAGTGGTGCCATAAATCATCTATTAAATTCTGTTAAAGTTTACGCATAATCCATTGTCTTTTCAAACATTTGCAATATCTTTGCGATATCAAAATAATATCAAAATGAAAAAGATTATGGAAACAAAAGAATTTAATTTTAAAGGGGTCGTAGTGAATGGTTTCGTCATGTTGTTTGTCAACATCGCCATGTTTTTGATTTCGATGGGTGGCCTGGTATATAGTATCATTTTGTTGGACGACAAGAAATGCTATACATTGGGCGGAATTCTATTGGCTACAAGTTTACTTCTGTTGCTCTGTAATATAATAATGTGGTGTGGATTTCTAATGGTCGAACCAAACACTGCCCGTGTGACAACATGGTTTGGTAAATATAGCGGTACATTCACAAAAGATGGATTTTATTGGATCAATCCTTTTTATAGTGTAAAGAAACTATCGCTTCGTGCCCGCAACCTCGATGCCGAACCCATTAAAGTGAACGACAAGGTTGGAAATCCCGTGATGATTGGTTTGGTGATGGTATGGAAGTTGAAGGATACCTACAAAGCAATGTTTGAAGTCGACTCACAAACCATGGCTACTAATGCTGGTGCAACTACTACTAAAGGCATCATGCACGCACTGGAAAACTTCGTGAAGATTCAGAGCGATGCAGCACTGCGACAAGTTGCAGGACAGTTTGCATATGATGATATTGACGACAATAACAAAGAACTGACACTGCGCTCTGGCGGTGAAGAGATTAATGATCAGTTGGAGGATAAATTGAACGAGCGGCTTTCAATGGCTGGAATTGAAGTGGTGGAAGCGCGTATCAATTACCTAGCCTACGCCCCTGAGATTGCCGCCGTGATGCTCCGTCGTCAGCAAGCTGCCGCCATCATCACTGCCAGAGAGAAAATCGTGGAAGGTGCCGTCAGCATGGTGAAAATGGCTCTTGACAAGCTGTCATCAGAAGAGATTGTGGAACTGGATGACGACAAGAAAGCCGCTATGGTGAGCAATCTGCTTGTGGTCCTCTGCGGTGACGAGTCCGCCCAACCCGTAGTAAATACCGGAACGTTGAATCACTAAAATGTTAGTTAACGAGTTGACAAGTTGACGAGTTATTAGCTACTCCTAATTTCTAATTCCTAATTGCCTAACCTCTCACCTCTAAACCAATGGCAAAAAATACTAAAAATTTTATCCTCCGAATTGATTCCGACATCATGGACGCAATAGAGGCATGGGCAGCCGACGAGTTTCGGTCGACGAATGGCCAACTGCAGTGGATTATCACAGAGGCACTGCGGAAGGCCAAACGTCTACCGAAGAAAAAACCTTAGAAACCGGTTGTTATTCGTTAGTTGTTAGTGGCAAAAACTAAAATTATTATCAAGAGTCAGCGTATAAAGGCTATAACCTAATGCCTCTTTCGATCATGATACTCAGCAGTGGCGGTAAAAAACACATCTGCACTGGAATTGAGTGCCGTCTCTACGGAATCTTGAATTACACCGATGATAAACCCAATGGCAACAGCCTGCATGGCAACATCGTTGCCAATGCCCAAGAAAGAACAGGCCATGGGTACCAACAACAATGATCCCCCTGCCACTCCTGATGCCCCACAGGCTCCCAAAGTAGCGATAATTCCTAGAAAAAGAGCAGAGAAGAATGTCACCTCCACTCCCACGGTATGAGCTACAGCCAACGTCATCACCGTAATGGTCACTGCTGCACCATTCATGTTAATAGTGGCACCGAGGGGAATGCTCACAGAATAGAACTCCTCATCGAGTCCGAGTCTTTTGCATAGGTTCATGTTGATGGGTATGTTGGCTGCCGAGGAACGCGTAAAGAAGGCGTTCAGTCCACTCTCTTTCAAACATGTAAACAGAAGCGGATAGGGATTACGGCGCATCATCATGTAAGATATGCACGGGTTGGACACAAGCGCATTAATTAGCATACATCCCACTAACAATAAAACCAGATGTCCATAAGTTGTAAAAACCTCCAAACCGCTTTCTGATACCGAAGCAAAAACTAATCCAAGAATACCAAAAGGAGCGAATTGTATCACCCATTTCACCGCTTGTGAAATGACCTCCGCAAAATCATGTATCACATTGATGGTTGTTGGACTGGCAATTTTCTTCAGTGCCAGTCCAAAAATAATAGCCCAAAAGAGAATACCAATATAGTTGGCGTTTGATGCAGACATCAGCGGATTTGCAACCATGTTTGTCAACAGATTGGTAAAAACATCCGTCAAAGCACCCGGAGCCTCTTCTGTCGCCACATCCGTGAGTTGGAGTGTGACGGGAAACAAAAAACTCCCAACCACTGCAAGAATGGCCGCAACAAACGTGCTAAGCAAATATTCCGACACAACAATCCGAAACCGTGCGCCAAGTCCCTTACCCGCCCGTGCGATGGACGACATGACCAACACAGCCACCAACACAGGGGCAATGGCTTTCAATGCACTTACAAAGACTTGTCCGAGAATGGCAATGCCTGTCCATTGGGGGGCTACGAGTCCTAAGACTGCACCGAAGACCAGACCAATGAGAATTCTCAGAACAAGGCTAGTGTCAGCCCATTTTTTCAAGAGAATGGTAACTTGATTCATGGTGATTGAAACGTGGTTTTATAATAGTAAAACGGATAAAGATAAGGATTTATTATATTATGGACAAGGTGAAGAACACTTTCATGGAAGGATATAGATTGGATGTGAATACGTCTTGAGCCATAGAAAAAAGAGGATGAAATTGTGACGAATCTTTGTAAAGTCGGTTTTGCAAAAATCAGCTTAAGAATGAAGAAAGAACGATTGAAACAGAGAATCAATGAAATAGAGATAAAAAAACGAAGAGATTGAACCACTTTTTCATTAAAAAATCGTACCTTTGCATGGTTTTTAATAAGAGGACATTTTACAATTATAATTTTTTATTATCTATGACAATTGATCAATACAACTTTGCCGGCAAGAAGGCAATCGTACGTGTGGACTTCAATGTCCCCCTGGATGAGAATGGTAAGGTAACCGATGACACCCGTATTCGTGGTGCTCTTCCCACTCTGAAAAAGATTCTGTCTGATGGTGGTGCTCTGATTATCATGTCGCACATGGGCAAACCAAAAGGCAAGGTGAACGCCAAGTTCTCCCTGAGCCAAATTGTTGACGCTGTTTCCGCTGCATTAGGAACTGCTGTTAAATTTGCTCCCGACTGTGCCAAGGCAAAGGAAGCCGCTGATGCCCTTCAGCCCGGTGAGGTGCTGCTGCTCGAGAACCTCCGCTTCTATCCTGAAGAGGAAGGCAAGCCAGTAAGCATTGAGAAGGACGACCCTGCATACGATGATGCAAAGAAGGCTATGAAGAAGAGCCAGAAAGAATTTGCCAAAGTATTGGCAAGCTATGCTGACTGTTATGTAATGGATGCCTTCGGTACTGCTCACCGCAAGCACGCTTCCACCGCCGTGATTGACGAGTTCTTCGACAAAGATAGCAAAATGCTGGGCTATCTGATGGAGAAAGAGGTGAAAGCCGTTGACAATGTGCTTGGCAACATCAAACGCCCGTTCACTGCCATTATGGGTGGTTCGAAAGTTTCCACTAAGATTGGTATTATCGAGAATCTTCTTGGCAAGGTTGACAACCTTATTCTTTGTGGTGGAATGACCTACACCTTCGCAAAGGCACAAGGTGGCAAGATTGGTAATTCTATCTGCGAAGATGACAAATTAGACGTTGCACTTGCCGTTATCGAAAAAGCCAAGGAGAATGGTGTGAACCTCGTATTGGGCACTGACTGTATCGCTGCTGACGCTTTTGCTAATGACGCCAACACACAAGTATGTCCCGCCAACGACATTCCAGAAGGTTGGGAAGGCCTTGACGCAGGTCCTGAGACTCGCAAATTGTTTGCAGATGCCATCAAGGATGCCAAGACTATTCTGTGGAACGGCCCTGCTGGCGTGTTTGAGTTTGACAACTTCATCGGTGGTTCAAAGGCTATCGCCGATGCTATCGCTGAGGCAACAGCCAATGGTGCTTTCTCACTGATTGGTGGTGGTGACTCAGTGGCTTGCATCAACAAATTTGGTATGGCCGACCAAGTGTCATATATCTCCACTGGTGGTGGTGCACTGCTTGAGGCAATCGAGGGCAAAGTGCTTCCAGGCGTAGCTGCCATAGAGGCATAACAGATTTAGTTTGTAGATTTCGTTATTACGTATTAACGAATCTAAGGTCTGGAAATTCATTAATAAGCATAAAAAAACGGGGCGCATAAGCGTCCCGTTTTTTATGTGTAAATCAATTATTTGCCGAAATAGCGTTTAAGCAGTCCTGCGAATCCAGCGCCGTGACGAGCCTCATCCTTGGCCATCTCATGAACAGTGTCATGGATTGCATCGAAATTAGCAGCCTTGGCATTCTTGGCAATACGGAACTTATCCTCACATGCTCCAGCCTCTGCTGCAGCACGCTTCTCAAGGTTGGTCTTGGTATCCCAGACACATTCACCAAGCAGTTCAGCAAACTTAGCTGCATGCTCAGCCTCCTCAAAAGCATAGCGCTTGAATGCCTCCGCAATCTCGGGGTAGCCTTCGCGGTCGGCCTGGCGCGACATAGCCAGATACATACCAACCTCGCTGCACTCACCATTAAAGTGATCACGCAGGTCTTGAATCATCTCTTCACTAACGCCCTCAGGCTTGCCGTCGCCAATCTTATGCTCTGTGGCATAGGCTGCCTCTTCGGTCATTTCCTTAAACTTGGATGCTGGAACTTTGCATACAGGACATCTCTCTGGTGGCTCCGGGCCTTCATGTATGTAACCACATACAGTACAAATAAATTTTTTCTTCATAGTGATGATGTTGAATTAGTATATAATTAAAATTAGGTATTTGCAAATATAAGGCATTTTTCCGAAACAGCAAAAAAATTAAGTTTTTTTTTTACTTCTGTAATTTCGCATTCTGTGAAACGGAGAATTTGATTTTCTTTCCCGCTGGAATGGTAGGGTATTTCCATTCTCCATGTAGTATACGGATATGTGTCTTCTCGCCAAGAGGTATCTCATCCACCGCTTTTTGCAAACTCATATAATTACCCTGTCCATTATCAGAAACGATATAATTGTAATGGCGCACATATTTTTTTAATGCAGGCACCTGTAGGGCAATTTCATCAACGAGAAGTGAAGCAACAATATGAGCACCATATACACTATAGTGAGTATTGTCCTCACGACCTTTAGGCAAGGAGGGGTTCTCACCTGGTTTGAGCCACAAATGAAGTTTCTTGGATTCCTGTGGTCCCATCCTCTGCTCCAAATCATGCGTAATACGATTGGCATCAACGAAAGGCACACCTAATCGCCGTGCCACATTCATTGGTGCAATTCTGTAGTCACCATGGGTGTCAACAAGGCTATCACCCTCGATAATAGTTTGTCCGGTATAAATCGTATTTCTGAGTTTCTCGTCATCATCATTTTCCGGCACCACTACTTGGAAATTGCGCCGTACAACACAATTAAAGAGCACAGGAATTCCCCCATGCTCCCTTGTCTCGTTGACAAAACGCTCCAGATTGGCATCAAAGGTCGTCCCAGGGTCGGTATGTCGGTCTATTTGAGGTTTCTCGTCATTGTGACCAAACTGTATGAAGACATAGTCACCTGGCATAATTTTATCGAGCACAGCCTGCCATCTTCCTTCATCAATAAATGACTTCGACGAACGCCCATTGACAGCATGATTGTCTACAACGATATCATCAGTAAAATAGCCCTGAAGTACCATTCCCCACCCTCTTTCTGGATTCTCATTGTCGTAAGGCTTATTAGCCATGGTCGAATCACCAATCATGAATATGGTGGTCTGATGCCGCGCTGACGTAAACAGAGCGAGCAATAAACAAAGGATGGACAAAACCAGATACTTTGAGGGGGATTTCATGCTTGTAAACCTTGGAATATAGACTCGCGACTTAAGTCGAAAAGACGAAATAACTCTAACCCTGAATCTCTGCTATGACTTGTTCCACGGTGAGGAGTTGCTGCACACCAGTCGTCATATTCTTCAGAGTGAGTTTATTCTCAGCCATTTCATTTTCTCCCACCAAAGCAACGTATGAGATATTCTTGGCATTGGCATAACTCATCTGTTTCTTCATTTTCGCCTTGTCGGGATACATTTCGCAGCGAATACCGGCCTTGCGACATGCTGTTACCATTGGTAGGCAATATGCAGTCTCACGCTCTCCAAAATTAGTGAAAAGCAGTTGGGTGGCATTGACTGCTTCCTGTGGATAGAGATCCAAGGCATTGAGAACATCGAAGATACGGTCAGCTCCAAAAGAGATACCCACGCCACTAAGTCCTGGCATGCCGAAGATACCCGTAAGATTGTCGTAGCGTCCACCACCTGTGATGCTTCCCATCGGTGTGTCAAGAGCCTTGACTTCAAAAATGGCTCCAGTATAGTAATTGAGTCCGCGTGCCAACGTCAAGTCTAACTGCACTTCGTTATTCAAGCCGCAGAGGCGGAGTGTATCGAGGATGAAACGCGACTCCTCTACCCCCTTCAGTCCTATCTCAGAGGTTTCCAATACTTCGGCGATGGTATCAAGTTTTTCCTCATTCGTCCCAGTAAGCGAAATAATTGGCTGCAGTTTCTGAATGGCTTCTTCGCTGATACCATCCTCGCGCAACTCTTCGTTGACTTTGTCCAATCCTATTTTGTCGAGTTTGTCAATCGCTACGGTGATGTCGGTGATTTTGTCAGATTCGCCAATCACCTCAGCTATGCCAGAAAGGATTTTTCGGTTGTTTATCTTAATTTGCACCCTCACACCCAGTCGAGTAAAGACGGTGTCAACAATCTGCATCAGTTCAACCTCATTGATAAGTGAATCGCTACCTACCACATCGGCATCACATTGATAAAACTCACGATAGCGCCCCTTTTGTGGGCGGTCAGCCCTCCACACTGGTTGTATTTGGAAACGTTTGAATGGCAGTTGCAACTGGTCGCGGTGCATAACCACATAGCGGGCAAATGGCACAGTAAGGTCGTATCTCAACCCACGGTCACAAATTTGAGCGGCCAATTTCAGACGGTTGATATCGAAGAGGTTTTCCCCTGGTTTCAACTTATTGAAAAAATCACCGGAGTTCAGTATTTTGTAGATGAGTATATCGCCTTCCTCACCATATTTTCCCATAAGCGTATTGAGGGTTTCCATGGCTGGTGTCTCTATCTGCTGGAAACCATAGAGTGCGAAAACCTCACGGATAGTATTGAAAATATAGTTACGCTTCGCCATCTCCTCAGGTGAGAAGTCACGCGTACCCTTTGGTATTGATGGTTTCATTTGATAATGATAAATAATTTATATATTTCTGATGATTGTTTGCTCCCGGTCTGGACCAATGGAGATTATTGAGATAGGAGTTTCCAATTGCTTCTCGAGGAAATTCACATAATCAGCAAATTGAGACGGGAACTGTTCCTCTGCAGTAAGGGATGTCATGTCGGTCTTCCATCCTGGCAGTTCGACATAGACGGGTTCGAGGTCGTGTTCGATGTTGTAAGGGAAGAAATCGATTTCCTTTCCCTTGTAACGGTATGCCACACATGCCTTGATAGTGTCAAAGCCATCAAGTACGTCGCTTTTCATCATAATGAGGTTAGTAACACCGTTGACCATGATAGAATAGCGCAGTGCCACAAGGTCAATCCATCCACAGCGACGCTCACGCCCAGTGACAGCACCATATTCATGACCAATCTGACGGATAGTGGCCCCTGTCTCATCAAAGAGTTCTGTGGGGAATGGGCCTGCACCCACACGGGTGCAATATGCCTTCATAATGCCAAAGACGCGCCCGATGCGATTAGGACCGATACCCAAACCAGTACATGCACCAGCACAAATGGTGTTTGAAGAGGTAACAAAAGGATAACTGCCGAAATCCACATCAAGCATAGTTCCCTGGGCTCCCTCGCAGAGGATATTCTTTCCCTCACGGAGATATTTGTTCACCTCATGCTCACTATCAACGATAGGGAAGGTACGGAGGTAATCGATACCCTCGAGCCATTTCTGCTCCACCTCATCGATATTGTAATCTGTATATCCTAAAGAAGCCAGCATCTGCTCGTGACGTTTCTTTAGTGCTGCATATTTTTGTTCGAAATCCTCGAAGATATCACCTACACGCAGTCCGTTGCGTGATACCTTGTCGGTATAAGTCGGTCCGATACCTTTACCTGTGGTTCCCACTTTTCCAGCTCCTTTTGCTGCTTCGAGAGCGGCGTCAAGCAGTCGATGGGTAGGCATGATAAGATGTGCCTTTTTCGATATGTGCAGTCTTGTGCGCAATTCATGTCCACTCTTTTCGAGATTTTTGGCCTCCTCCATGAACAGGTCTGGTGCGAGCACAACACCATTGCCAATCACGTTTACCTTGTCACCTTGAAAGATTCCTGACGGGATGCTACGTAGCACATATTTTTGATTTTCAAATTCCAGTGTATGTCCGGCATTTGGACCACCCTGAAATCTTGCTATAACATCATACCTTGGCGTCAACACATCGACAACCTTACCTTTTCCTTCGTCGCCCCACTGCAGTCCGAGCAGGACGTCTGCCTTACCTTTGTAATTCATGCTTTTTATTTGTATTTTTTTTGATTTTCGTCTTCTTTCTTGTCAGTTTTGTCTGACAAGTGCTACAGATGCCATAGATATAGAGTTCGAATCCATTTTTATGAAACCTTTTGAGTTTGATTCCTTCTATACACTCAGCGAAAGCCGCTACGGGCAATTCTTTCACTTTTCCGCAAATGGTGCAGATTTGATGGCAATGATTATCATTACGGAAACTTGCCTCGTACTTTGTTCCGTGCTGAAAATTATGCCTTACCACCAATCGGAGTTTCATAAAAAGTTTGATGGCATTGTATAGTGTTGCCCTACTTACCCTGAAATTTTTGATTTCCATTTTACTCTCAAGTTCCTCAAGAGTAAAATGTCCGTTGAAATCAAAAATTGCATCAAGGATGGCATATCTTTCAGGAGTTTTTCGCAGTTTATTCTCCTCAAGATAATTGGTGAGTGAGAGCCTCACTTGCTGCATCATACTTTCGTCCATATCGGTAAATTGGCAAAAACCGTACAAAGGTACAAAAGAATGATGACATTTTATTCAAAAAGTGGTGAAATTTTCCAGTCCAGCGTGTCGCAAGGCCTTATTAACGATGTCGCAGTATGTTTGTTCTACCTGTGCCAATCTTTGTAAACACGTAAATGCGGCATGTCGGATGGCGATAGAATTATCACGAAGTGCTGTCGTTGCCTGATCGATAATTTCATTCATTCCCCTTTCATCAGGTGTCTCTCCTCGCATGAATAGTCGTGCCAAAACAAGATATCCAGCGATTTGTCGCAATTCGATATCGGAGGCAATCCACTCATATGCCATGACAGGCACATAAGGCAAATACTGCAAAAGGTTGAATGCCAACATCTCAACAATTTCCTGAGTAGGTGCCTGTTCGAGCCAGAGATCGACCACCTCGGCGGACATCTCTTCAGGCGGCATAATCATAGTGGCCAGGATTTTACACTCTCTTATATTCTCTTTCCACAGTTCGATGGCCAAAGAATAGTCCTTGCCATATTCAGCTGCCATGTTTTTGAGGTCGGTATATGCCACTCCCCAGTTAATTTTATAACTGAGTCCTTTTTCACGCATCGACTGTGAAGTGACACCATTCATCAGTTGACGAAAGGAGCGTTTGATTTCACGTACTTTCTCTTGTGTTTCCTGCAACATAGGATGGTTGATGTTAAGAGTTTGAAGCTGTTAGAGTACTCTTAAAAAATTAAATAAGGATAATTTCACTATTAACTCGTCTACTTGTCAACTCCTTTTTAAATCTATAAGAACGAATTCTCTCTGGAATAGCGGAGCATTTGCTCAGTATAACTTTCGGAGTAGTCGAGGACGATATCCATTATGCGTCCATTGTCGTCGGTGATAGGCGTCATCTTGGGGTTGAGGAATCCCTTATATGGCGCGAGGTTGAGCAAATCATATCGTTGAAGAATCTCTTCATGTAACTGTGAATCGACATTGATGGCATATTGTTCTACCAACAGACGTGCCGCATTGTAGTCTCCTTCGCTCTTTATCCGTTGCACTTCAGCAAGTAGTTGAGCGAAAAGCGACCTTAATTTGGCATAGTCGTGGATGGCAACATATGTCTTTCCGTCATGTTTCTCCAATGACACAGCACCGCCAGCATGTGCCAATGTCCATCTAGCGATAAGTGCACGATTGCGCATATGGGCTTCTTCTATCTGTTGACCTTTTCTTATACGTGTCAGTTGGGTGAGCAATCCATTCATCATATAAGTGTAATACTGCGACTTGTAAGCCTCAGCGTCGGGTAGCAATTCCAACTCAACGAGTTTCGGGTCGGCTATATAATAGAGTCCGAAGAGGTCGGCCCTTGCCTCCTCGATGGTATTGCCATATGCTTTGAGAGCGTCCGGATCAGTGCCTGGCAAAAGTTGCCCGCTACCATGTCCAAGACATTCGTGTAGATCGGTGTGCAAGTCATCACATGCATCGCCATATTTTTCTATCAGCGCAATGGTTTCTTTGTCTACTACAAATTCCTCTTTGAATCCATTACCATGTGCAGCCTTGTTGTATGCATCAGTAAGGTTTCCGATGGTGACACTTTTACTGCCATACTTCGCACGTATCCAATCAGCATTCGGCAAGTTGATGCCTATGGCTGTCGAGGGATACTCTTCACCCCCAAGCATAGCGGCACATACCACATTTGCCACAACACCCTTGACCTGCTTCTTCTTGAAACGTGGGTCAACTGGAGAATTGTCCTCAAACCATTGTGCATTATCACTGATTTTCCGTGTGCGCCGTGTTGCCTCATGGTCTTTATATTCCACAATACCTTCCCATGTTGCCTTAAGTCCTAATGGGTCACCATATACTTCGATAAAGCCATTGATAAAATCAATGTCGCCATCATGTGTCCTCACCCACTCTATCGAATATTGATCAAAATCACGTAAATCGCCCGTACGATAATAGTCGATCAGTAGTTGGATGACTTTCCCCTGTCTTTCATTCTCTGCCACCTCTCGGGCTTTCTCCAGCCATCTGACAATTTCACGAATGGCAAGTCCATACATACCCTCTGCATACCAAACAGTCTCGGAAATCACACCATTGTGCTTAACGAGTTTTGAATTCAGCCCCCACGATGGAGGTTCATTGTCATCCGGGTCTTTCATGCTACCATAGAAATCCTCCACCTCATGCTGGGTCACTCCTTCATAGAAATTGCATGCCGAGGTGAGCACCAAGTCCTCCCCATCGGTTTTGTTGACACGTTTGGGAAGTACCTCAGGATTAAAAATGATGGGAAAAAGTTCATCCATCATCTGCTGTGGCGTTTGCCCTTGAGCAAGCGGCAACTGCTCGGAGGGGATTTTCAGAACTGCTTTCCTAAGATATTGTTCCGAGAAGCCAGGCAGAAATTTCTCACATCCATAATGATGATAAATACCGTTGGAGAACCACACTCGCTTCAGATAAACTACAAGTTGCTGGAAGTCAAGTGAATCATCCTTTCCATACAAATGGGAAAATACAGTCTCCATCATCCGTCGGATGCGAAGATTATATTTTCCCATTTGGTCGAAAGTGATGTCACGCCCGGCAATTGTCGCCTTTGACAAGTAATACACCAAAAGTTTTTGTCGGGTTGTCAGTTGGTCGAAACCATTCAGACGATACCTTAAAATCTGGATGTCGGCGAATCGCTCGCCAGCATAACAAAAGTCGTCGTTCATCAGAGAGAATTAGCAATTACACATTCGAAGAGGGTTTTCTACCACGTTTTGTCTCTTTTTTACCCTCTTTGTGAGGAGGATGTTGCATCAGATGGCGAATTTTATACTCGCGTGGTGTGATGCCATTTACCTTAAAAAAGGAAGCATAAAATGACTGTCTGTTGGAAAAACCAACCATATTACTGATATCCTCCATATTCAGATCTTGGTAACGTTTGTCCACCAACAACGTCATCGCCTCATCAATGCGGTACTTATTAACAAAAGAAGTGTAATTCATGTGAAAACGTACATTTACAACAGCAGAGATGTAACGAGTATTAGTACCCAAGTCTTCAGCCAGTTTTTTAGCAGAGTAGTCTTTGTCCTTGTATTTTTTCTGGATAAGAATGATATCGAGGATTTTCTCCTTCAGTTCATCCATGAGACGAGGGCTCACCAAATTACGATAAGCTGCCTCTTTCTCCTTCTTTTCGGTGATGTTGTACTTTGCCATATCTATTAGAGTTAAAAAAAATAGAATAGTTTTTGTTTGATTTTTGCAAATATAGCAATAAAAAATCATAACGCCAAATTATTTAATGAAAAAATCAACGGAAATGATAAATTAATGTAAAAAGCACAATACTCGTTAATTCCAATTATCCTTTTTTTCGGTTTTGTTGTGAGATTTGACACATTTATATGAAAATCTATTCAAAAAAATTCGCAATGTCAGTTTACACTTTTATGAATAAAGTTTTTTTACAGGATTTCTCATACGCTATCCTTCATTAAGGATATTTTTATTATATTATATTAAATTTGTCGCGGAATCAGAGTCTTAAGAATCGGAGATTTAATCTCCTCCAGCAATGCTGTAATTTCCACCATGATTCAACTAACTTACAGAATAATGTCTGAACTCCTGTAACACATGAATACCTGAAACAAATTTGTTAAATCACGTTAATTTGATGGCGACGATATTCTGTAATCCTAAAAAAATCGCTAATTTTGTAGATTCAAAGGCGTAAAGGGAACAACAAAGTGTTTTTCCACATTTTGAATGCATATATTGTTTCACAAATAACAAATACTATTTGAAATGATTTATTCAACAGAAGTCAAAAACATGTGTAGCGTCTGCAAAGGCGCCTATCATGGACCTGCACCCATTCCCGAGGAGGGTCAATGGATTCAGGCAAAAGAAATCAAAGACATTTCCGGTTATACTCATGGTATTGGTTGGTGTGCTCCCCAGCAAGGTGCATGCAAACTGAGCCTGAACGTGAAAGAAGGAATCATCCAGGAGGCCTTGGTGGAGACAATCGGCTGTACAGGCATGACGCACTCTGCCGCCATGGCTAGCGAGATTCTCCCAGGCAAGACCTTATTAGAGGCACTGAACACCGACCTCGTATGCGATGCCATCAACACGGCTATGCGCGAGTTGTTCCTTCAGATTGTCTATGGCCGCACACAGAGTGCCTTCTCCGAGGGTGGTCTTCCCATTGGTGCTGGTCTTGAGGATTTGGGTAAAGGTCTTCGTTCACAGACTGGTACACTCTATGGCACAATGGCCAAGGGTACCCGTTATCTGGAACTGACCGAGGGATACATCACTAAGATGTTTCTTGACAAGGACGACCAAGTATGCGGATATGAGTATGTGCATCTAGGCAAGATGATGGAAGCCATCAAGGACGGCATGGATGCTAATGAGGCTGTGAAGAAATTCACCGGTTCATACGGTCGCACCAAAGCCGAACAGGGAATCGTTAAAGCAATTGACCCACGTAAAGAATAGGAGGCCCAGACGATGATAAGAAAAGTTAGTTTTGAGAGTCAGGAACGTCGTATCGACAAGGTTCTTGCTGCTCTGAAAGAGAATGGCATCAACAGTATTGAGGAAGCCAATGAGATTTGTGAAAAAGCCGGTGTTGACCCCTACCAGATGTGTGAGGACACCCAGCGTATCTGTTTTGAGAATGCCAAATGGGCATACGTCTGCGGTGCTGCCATCGCCATCAAGCGTGGTGTGAAAACTGCTGCCGACGCTGCCGAGGCCATTGGTATCGGTTTGCAGAGTTTCTGTATACCTGGTTCTGTTGCTGACGACCGTAAAGTTGGTCTTGGCCACGGTAACCTCGCCGCTCGTCTGCTCCGTGAGGAAACTGAGTGTTTCGCCTTCCTTGCAGGTCATGAGAGTTTTGCTGCTGCCGAGGGTGCCATCAAAATTGCTGAGATGGCCAACAAGGTCCGCCAAAAGCCACTCCGCGTGATTCTGAATGGTCTTGGCAAGGATGCTGCCCAGATTATCAGCCGTATCAATGGCTTCACATACGTTCAGACACAGTTCGACTACTTCACTTCTGAGTTGAAGATTGTGAAGGAAGTTCCCTACGGCAGTGACCCTAACCGCCTGAAGGTTCGTTGCTTTGGTGCTGACGATGTTCGCGAAGGTGTGGCCATCATGTGGAACGAGCATGTGGATGTGTCCATCACTGGTAACTCCACCAACCCTACCCGTTTCCAACACCCAGTAGCAGGAACATATAAGAAGGAACGCGTGCTTGCTGGCAAGCCTTACTTCTCTGTGGCAAGTGGTGGTGGTACAGGACGTACCCTGCACCCAGACAACATGGCTGCTGGTCCTGCCTCCTATGGTATGACCGACACACTGGGTCGTATGCACAGCGACGCACAGTTTGCTGGCTCATCCAGCGTTCCCGCACACGTTGAGATGATGGGCTTCCTTGGAATGGGAAACAACCCAATGGTTGGTGCTACCGTATCCATCGCCGTCGCCCTCGACCTCGCGCTGAACAAGAAGTAAATCGACAACCGATTTTAATGTTATAAAAAGAACAGAGGCTCGGAGAACCGAACCTCTGTTCTTTTATTGATACAATCTTTCAAGCCACAAACAATGTTAGAGTAAAAAGAATTGCAGATAAACTTTTCATATATTTTGAGTTTATGGGTTTTCCGAATGCGTAATTAATGAAAAAAAGTGTAATTATCAATGTATTCGTGAAAATTTCACTAATTTTGTGGAATCAAATACCGATCCTGTTGTTTTATGAATTTTACCATCAAGAATCCCACAAATGACAAAGGCATGAATGCCCGCATCCGTCGCCTACGTCAACAAAATTTCGACACGCCAACAACACTGAGTATCGAACGCGCACTGATAGAGACAGCCTTTTATAAGGAAAACTATGGTACGATGCCGACTCCCATACTCCGTGCCCGTAATTTCTATGAGATTTGCGCAAAGAAAACTATCTACATTGGTGTCGACGAACTGATTGTGGGAGAACGTGGTCCATGCCCGAAGGCAGTGCCAACCTTTCCTGAACTAACCTGCCATTCCGTGGAAGACCTGCATACGCTGAACGAACGGCATCTACAACGTTATGCAATCAGTCAGGAAGATATTGATAGTTATGAACGGGAGGTTATCCCCTACTGGCGTGGGAAGACCCAGAGAGAACGTATCTTTAACCATGTATCGCCGGCTTGGGAGAAGGCCTATCAATGTGGTGTATTCACAGAGTTTATGGAGCAACGAGCCGCAGGTCATACTGCCATGGACGGCAAGATGTATCATCAGGGGTTGCTCGATGTGAAAGCACGCATCGAACAAAAGATTGCCTCCTTAGACTACATCAATGACCCCGAGGCGACTGACAAGCAACAAGAACTGGAAGCTATGGCCATCTCATGTGATGCCGCCATTCTATTTGCCGAACGTCATGCCGAACTGGCATTGCAAAAAGCTGCCGTCGAACAAGACATTCAACGAAAGAAAGAACTGGAAAAGATTGCCGATGTGTGCCATCATGTTCCCGCCCATGCACCCCGCGACCTGTGGGAAGCAATCCAGATGTATTGGTTTGTACACCTTGGCACCGTGACCGAACTCAATGGGTGGGACTCTATGAATCCAGGGCATCTAGACCAGCACTTATATCCATTCTATCAAAAAGGCATTGCTGAAGGTGTTTTAACCCGAGAGGACGCTAAGGAGCTACTCAGTTGCCTATGGATTAAGTTCAACAACCAACCCGCGCCTCCAAAAGTGGGGGTCACCGCCTTGGAATCTGGCACCTACAATGATTTCACCAACATCAACATCGGCGGGGTGGACCGCGACGGCAATGATGCTACCAATGAATTGTCATACATCATTTTGGATATTCAGGAAGAACTCCACCAGTTGCAGCCCGGTCTCAGCATCCATATTTCCCATGTCACACCCGACAAATTCCTTTTAGAAGGCATCAAGGTCATTCGTCAGGGACATGGCTATCCCTCCATCTTCAATCCTGACACATACATCGCCGAGATGACACGTGCCGGAAAGAACGTGGAGGATGCACGTGAGGGAGGTTGTTCTGGATGTATTGAGGTGGGAGCCTTTGGAAAGGAGGCCTACCTGTTGACAGGCTATCTTAACACGCCGAAAATACTGGAAATCACGCTCCACAACGGTTTAGATCCTGAGACAGGAAAACAGATTGGCATCGAGACTGGAGACCCATGCAAATTCGTCTCGTATGAGGAATTATACCATGCATGGTACCAGCAGATGGTGTATTTCGTGAATTTGAAATTGGCTGTCAACAACTACATTGAGCGGATGTTCTCCCTCTATGCCCCAGCCACCTTCCTCAGTCTGTTTATCGACGACTGTATCGAACGGGGCAAGGACTACTACAGTGGTGGCGCACGATACAACACCACCTATATCCAATGTACTGGATTGGGAACCATTACCGACAGCCTCGCATCACTAAAGAAACATGTCTTTGAAGACAAGCGCTATACGATGGATGATATGCTACAAGCACTCGCCACCAACTGGGGACAATCCAAAGAAACTAACAGTGAAATTGGAGTTCGACGAGAGGAAATAATGCGACAGTACATCCTCCACCACACACCATTTTTCGGCAATGACAACGCCTATGCAGACGACATCGCCACACGGGTCTATGACGATCTGGTGGATGCCATTGAAGGACGACCCAACACCCGCGGTGGGCAGACGCACCTGAATATGCTCAGCACCACCTGCCACAATTATTTCGGTTCGGTATGTGGTGCCACCCCCGACGGGCGGATGGCACATTTTGCCATCAGCGACGGCACTTCACCCACACAAGGCTGCGACACACATGGTCCGACAGCCGTTATCAAGTCTCTCGGCAAACTCGATCAGACAAAGAGCGGAGGAACGCTACTGAATGTACGCTTCGTGCCTTCACTGCTCCGTCGCGATGAGGACATGAGGAAACTTTGCAGTCTTATTCGCTCCTATTTCAAGATGGGTGGTCATCATATACAATTCAACATCGTCGATACAGCGACACTTAAAGATGCACAACAGCATCCCGAAAACTACCGCGACCTACTGGTTCGTGTAGCTGGCTATTCCGACTATTTCAACGATATGACAGAGCAATTGCAAAACGAAATCATTGCTAGAACAGAAAACAAAGAATTAGGAAATTAATATCGCTTATTATCCACCTTCACATTTCATCATATCGTTTTACGAAACTAAAGTCCCATCCCTGACGACCAAAGACAAACAACTAACAACGGAAATGCAGTCTCTCCTTTTTGACATAAAACGATATGCCATTAACGATGGACCTGGCATACGGACGACCCTCTTCATGAAGGGCTGTCCACTGCGCTGTGTATGGTGCCACAACCCAGAGAGTTGGAGTCCGTATTGTCAATTGCTCTACAAGCAAAATTCATGTATCGGGTGCCAAAGTTGTATGAAGGTTTGTCATGAGCAAGTTCTGGAAATGACATCCAGGGGAATCGCATTTCGTAAACAGTCGAGGACATCCAGACAACCACATCCTGTCACCTGTCTGCACGGAACACCAGATGATGCGCACTGCTCACTTTGCGGTCGGTGCGTAGAAGAATGTCCCACAATGGCATTGGAGATTTGCGGAAAAGCTTGGAACATGGACGATTTGATGGAGGAAATAGAAAAAGAACGATTTGTGATGGAGGACAGCGGCGGCGGCGTGACACTTAGCGGTGGTGAACCGCTGATGCATCCAGAATACGCACTGTCATTGCTACGTGAATTGGGGAGAAGAGGATTCCACCGTACTGTAGATACCTCTCTCTATGCCCCGACGACGGTGTTGGAAAACATCACAAAGGAATGTGAATTGTTGTTGATAGACTTGAAAATGATGAACTCAGAGAGGCATCGAAGATACACTGGCGTTGATAACAGTATAATTCTAGATAATATCCGCTGGTTATCGGAACAAGACCATGATTTCATCATTCGCATCCCCATGATAGAGGGTGTGAACACCGATGTTGAGAACATCGAGCAAACGGCAATATTCCTGGCATCTCTTCCATGGAAAAGCCGCACTATCAACCTACTGCCATACCACGAAATGGGAAAAGACAAACACCGCAGAATGTGGTCTGTCTACAACCCCGAAAGCATACCACTCCGCACGCCCTCTGACACTGTTATAACACGATGTATTAAACAGTTTGAAGAAAAGGGGTTAAAAACAGAAGAATAAAGATTGCTCCATATATAACCTTCCAAACTCTAAAATCATTATCCCTATATATGTCCAAAGCCCTCATACTCTCTATCTTTTGTTTCATACTGACAAGTACTACGGCTTCGGCTCAGCATCAAAGGTCTCGAATTCAAGAAGTGCCTTTCACACAAGTGCATCTGAACGATGCCTACTGGCTTCCCCGCATCGAAACCAACCGCACCATCAGCATCCCCTCGGCTTTCAAGGAATGTGAACTGAACGGCCGTTTCGACAACTTTGCTATTGCCGGTGGTCTAAAGCATGGCGAACACCGCGGCGACTTCTCCTTCGACGACACCGACCCATACAAAGTTATCGAAGGCGCCAGCTATTCCCTCGCCGTTCATTACGATGCTCACCTCGACCATTATCTTGATTCTGTCATCAATATCATCGCCAAGGCCCAGGAACAAGACGGTTACCTAACTACTTGCGTAACAAATAAATGCACCCGACTGAGCGGTTGGTGGGGTACACACCGCTGGGAGCGAATCAACTCCCATGAACTCTATAACAGCGGACACTTGATTGAGAGTGCAGTGGCCCATTATCGTGCAACAGGTAAAAAAACATTTCTAAATGTTGCCATCAAAAACGCCGATCTTGTCTGTAAGACCTTCGGACCCAATGAAGGGCAGATTCACCGTCCCAGTGGACATCCTATCATCGAGATGGCCCTATGCAAACTCTATCGAGTGACTGGCGACAAGAAATACCTCGACACCGCCCAATATTTTGTTGAAGAAACAGGCCGTTGCACTGACGGCCATACACCTAGCATGTACTCACAAGACCATAAGCCAATACTACAACAAGACGAGATAGTGGGACATGCCGTGCGTGCCGGCTATCTATATAGTGGTGTTGCCGATGTGGCATTGCTGACAGACAACGAGGATTATCTATTTGCTTTGGAGCGTATCTGGGATAATATGTCGTCGAAAAAACTCTTCATCACCGGCGGTATCGGCTCTCGTGCCCAAGGGGAGGGATTCGGTCCCAACTATGAACTTTATTCTCATACAGCCTATTGCGAGACCTGCGCAGCTATAGCCAATGTGTATTGGAATTACCGTATGTTTTTATGCACAGGCGAAAGCAAATATATCGACATCTGCGAGCGGGCTTTATATAATAATGTGCTGAGTGGTGTCA
Source organism: Prevotella sp. (assembly GCA_017548385.1). Taxonomy (GTDB): domain Bacteria; phylum Bacteroidota; class Bacteroidia; order Bacteroidales; family Bacteroidaceae; genus Prevotella. Next base: position 30,366 of record JAFZAE010000018.1, on the reverse strand, counting down.
GTCTCTCAGGCGACAAATTCTTCTACGACAATCCCTTGGAGAGCGACGGCGAACATGAGCGACAGAAATGGTTTGGTTGTGCTTGTTGCCCTGGCAACATTACCCGTTTCATCGCCTCTGTGCCCGGCTATATCTATGCCACACTCGGGCGTGACATTTATGTCAACCTATATGTTCAGGGTAGCGCACGTATTGGAAATACCGTACTGGAGCAGACCACAGAATATCCATGGGATGGACGTGTGCGGATTAGTTTGAATAAGGGTGGCGGAACGTTTGCCATCAAATTACGCATTCCCAGTTGGACTGGCCAGCGTCCTATCAATAATGACCTATATTATTATGCCGACGAGAATAGCTCAGATAACTTCAATGTCAGAATCAATGGTAAGGATGTAAATGGAATGATTGTGGATGGTTATTATATCATCCGCAGAAACTGGAAGCGAGGCGATATCATCGATATAGACATGCCTATGCATACCAGAAGGATTTTGGCGAATGACAATGCCGAGGACTTGCGTAAAAAAATAGCGCTGGAACGTGGTCCCATCGTCTATTGTCTGGAGTCCATTGACCAACCAGATGGAGAGATTTTCAGCAAATATATCCTCGGAAGTAGCAACATCACTGCACACTATGAACAAGATCTGCTCAACGGTGTGGTAGTACTCGACGGTGATGCCATGCGACTTGCTGCTGACGGAACAGTATCATCAACCACCTTCCACGCCATTCCCTATTCCACTTGGAACAATCGTGGCCGCCAATCTATGGAAGTCTGGGTGGCAGCACATCCCACTGAGGCCGTCGCCACACCACCTAGAACAATAGCAAGCAAGGCAAAAACCTTCAGCAACCGCGGTCCCATACAGAACGATGCACCCGAGACAGCAGCTACTGATACTTGGGCTGGAGGTGTAAACGACCAATGGGAGCCCAAACGGTCGAGTGACACCTCAAAACCCTATCATTACTGGTGGCTCAAACGTGGAACTGTTGAAGCCATCTCCTATCAGTTTGATCAACCGTATGAGGTGTCCAACGTACAGGTCTATTGGCTCGACTTCGACCATTATGATGGCAATTTCCGAACGCCTGAATCATGGACACTCTACTATCAAGACGAAATGAATAATTGGCATGAGGTAGAGGAGCACTCACCCTATACCATCAACAAAGACTGCTACAACAGTGTAGATTTCAAACCTATAAGAACTGCTGGTCTTAAAATCATCGTCAAACTGTGTGAGGGTCAATCAGGTGGAATTCTTGAATGGAAAGTGAATGAAAACTAAAGCTACACTATCCGTACTTTTGATGGTCAGTTTGGGACACCTGCTGAACGATATGTTTCAGGCTGTTATCCCTGCCATCTACCCAATGATCAAAGAGACATTGGGACTGAGTTTTTTACAGATAGGAGCTATCACGCTGACCAACCAGATTACCTCGTCGCTTCTTCAGCCGATGGTAGGATACTTCTCCGACAAGCATCCACGTCCTTACGGTCTCGTTGTTGGTATGTGCTTCACGTTGACGGGTTTGCTGTTGCTGTCTATAGCCAATAGTTTTGTGCTTGTACTATTGTCGGTGGCCTTTGTCGGTGTGGGTTCATCAGTACTTCATCCCGAGTCGTCGAAAGTAGCGCGACTGGCTTCTGGTGGTGCCAAGGGGATGGCACAGTCAATCTTCCAGATTGGAGGCAATGTGGGCCGGGCATTCGGACCTGTCGCCGTGGCACTGATTGTCATACCACACGGCCAAGGGTGCATTCGTTGGTTTGCGTTGCTCGCCGTCGTGGCCATATGGGTGTTGGCAAGGATAGGCAGTTGGTATAAAAAGCAAATTGAACTGTACGGCAGGAGCAAGTCAAAGTTTGACATCGAAAATGAGAGCCACCTCACACGCCGCCAGATTGTCATGGCATTATTGGTGCTGTTGGTATTAATGTTCTCCAAAGACTTCTACACAGCAAACATCCAAAGTTACTTGACATTCTATATGATCGACAAGTTCGGCCTTACGGTAACAGCATCGCAATATGTGCTCTTTGCCTTCCTCGTATCAACTGCAGTCGGACTGTTGATAGGCGGTGCCATTGGTGACAAATATGGTCGCAAATACGTTATATGGGTAAGCATCCTTGGCTCATCTCCCTTTGCGCTGTTGCTACCCTATTGCAGTCTGACGTGGACTATCATTTTAGCCATCCTTGTGGGTATGGTGATGTCATCGGCGATGTCGGCCATTTTAGTGTATGCAACCGAACTCTTACCTGGTAATGTCGGCATGATTTCTGGAGCATTCTTTGGATTGTCTTTCGGACTGGGTGGTATCGGGTCGGCAATATTTGGATGGCTGGCAGACATTTCCAGCATTCAATATGTGTTTCAACTCACGGCTTTTCTGCCCCTCCTGGGCATTGTCACCTACTTCTTGCCCAATATCAGGGAGAAAAACAAATGATCACTTTTCAATTAGATATTACCATGTATCCGGTTCATTTCTCTTACCTCTCACCACTCACCACTGACCACTGACATTATCACCAACAAAAACCATAAAACAATGAAAAAAATCACATTATTACTGACGGCAATCCTCGCCATCTGCCTTTGTGCCTGTTCACAGGGGAACAAAAAAAGAGAGAATGAAAATCCAGACAAAAAGAGTACGAAAACATTAGTAGCCTATTTCTCAGCTACGGGTACGACCAAGGCTGTCGCCCAACAACTGGCAGAAGTGGCTGGCGCCGACCTCCACGAGATTAAACCTGCCCAACCCTATACCGAAGCCGACCTCAACTGGAAGGATAAGCAGAGTCGTTCATCAGTCGAAATGGAGGAAAAGAGTTCACGTCCAGAAATCACCGAAAAACTCTCCAACATGGCCGACTATGAAGTCATCTATGTAGGTTTTCCCATCTGGTGGTACACGGCTCCCACCATTATCAACACCTTCATTGAGTCATATGACTTCAAGGGCAAAACCGTCATTCCCTTTGCCACTTCCGGCGGCAGCAGCATCGACGATGCTTGCGAAGACTTGAAAAAAGCCTACCCCGACATCAACTGGAAGGAAGGCCGCTTACTAAATAATGCCACGAAAGAGGATTTGGAAGCATGGGTGGAATGAAGGAAGTGAGAATCAACCATTCGTAGAATCCCTCGCTATAGGCGAGGGCAATTTCTACGACGGATGGATGAATAGACTTATATCATTGCGATGACATAAATAACAAATATTATGACCCGAAGAGAAGAATTGGAAAGGAATCCGGCTTTGCAAGAGGAATTGAGGCGTATGATGAATGGAGAGCCATATAATGCCCACACGCCAGAAATGTATGCATGGCGTGGAGAGGTAAAGAAAACCCTGCGGCGGCTGAACATCACAGAATATCACGAGCCAACCATGGCCAGCATCACTCGAGAACTGCTACCTAACTCGGCTGAGAACGTATTTGTGGAACCACCCTTCTATTGCGATTACGGCAATCTGATTTTTGCAGAGGAAGGGGTATTTATCAATTTTGGATGCACCATCCTAGATGGCGGTGGTGTCTACATTGGGCGCAAGACACTGATAGCCCCAGGTGTACATATTTTCACCGCGGAACACCCCATCAATGCAGATGAACGTGACAAGTGGGAGATGTGTCGTCCTGTGCATATCGGTGAACGTTGTTGGATAGGTGGCGACGTGACTATCTGTCCTGGGGTCACCATTGGCGACCGCAGCGTCATCGGCGCAGGCTCGGTGGTCATCCGAGACATTCCTGCCGACTGTGTGGCAGTGGGAAATCCTTGCAAGGTCATCAAACGGGTAAATGGAGTACAAGAAACATGAAAAACAATGGTTTTTAAGGTTTATTTTGGTGTTTTGTAAAGAATGTTTTAATTTTGCAGGCGATTTTTTACATACGGGGATATCTACATTCTCAGGTATAACATGAACTTGAAAACGAAGAGACTTTTAGCATCATGGAGTTTGTTGGCAGTATTTCTGTCAATGATGCTTTTGTCGTCTCTTCATGTTCATGAGTCTGAAACTGTCGCTATAGCACAATCTGAATGTGCTCATCACCACTGTAGCGGACACCTGACACAACCAACAGCACAATTACACCAATGCCTACTTTGTCAGTTTCTGACACTTTCGATGTTGGTTGGCGCATTGTTGGTTCTTATTCCCATTCGTTTCATATTTAGCACCAACCTTCGAGATTTTCTTTTTTTCAACATCGAGGCTGTTGGTGTGAAATCCACCCGCGCACCACCATTCAACTTGTTCATTATTGGATATTGAAGATCGATAATTGAATATTATTGCCAATAAGACATACGCAGGTGTGTCCCTCTATGGTAATAATGATAGTTGAATAACAAACCCTAAAAAACAGAATGAATAAAACATATATCATTCTGTCGTTGTTGTGCGTATGCATGGCGGCGACAGCACAAGAACATCATACACATCATCATTATAATCATGAACATCCGTCGGACTCCACAGATGTGTTTTATCAGCACTTGAAACTCAACGAAACGGTTGTAACAGGTGTGACAGGTGACACGAAACTGAAAAACTCCACGGCCCCTATCTCCATCGTTTCTGGGAAAGAACTGCGGCAGACCACTTCTACTAATATCATCGATGCCATCGCAAAACAACCCGGCGTGGCACAAATCACTACTGGCAGCGGTATCTCGAAACCGATCATCCGAGGCCTCGGTTACAATCGCATCATCGTGATGAACGAGGGCGTGCGCCAAGAGGGACAACAATGGGGCGACGAACATGGCATTGAGATAGATCCACAGGATGTCAATTCCGTGGAAATTCTGAAAGGTCCTGCCAGTTTGATGTATGGCAGCGATGCCATGGCTGGGGTTCTTATCCTGCACAGCGCTCCCATCCCTCAGGAAGATGAAATGAAGGCCAACGTCAGCACAGAATATCAAACCAACAATGGTCTCTTCGATTATTCATTAAATATAACATGCAACAAAAACGGTTTTGTGTGGGATACCCGTTTCACAGACAAATATGCCCATGCCTATAAAAACAAATACGACGGCTACGTGCCTGGTTCGCAATTTTCGGAACGGGCAGGCAGGTTGATGCTCGGACTCTATAAACGATGGGGGCACTCGCGGCTAACATGGACTGTCTTCCATCAGACACCCAGTATTGTGGAGGGCGAGCGCGACGGCGAAACAGGAGAATTGGAATGTGCCTCCAATAACACAAAAACTTATGGAAAAGCTTTGCCATTCCAGCAAATCAAACACTACAAGGCTGTCTGGGATAACTCATTCAACCTATCAAAGGGTTTTCTAAAAACCATCATCGGCTACCAACAGAACCGCCGACAAGAATTTGAGGATAACGCAGACGAATACGAATTATTTTTCAAATTGCACACCATCACCTACGATGTACGCTATCTCACAGAGGAGTTTGACGGATGGAAGATGGCAAGCGGCATCAATGGTATGTGGCAACAGTCACTCAATCTTGGCGAGGAGATGCTGATACCTGCATATCGGCTCTTCGACATCGGTGGCTATGCCACAGTGAGTAAGTCGTTTGAGGCCATGACACTGAACGGCGGTATGCGCTATGACCATCGCCACATCGACTTCAACAAACGGAATTTCAGTGGTGTCACCGGTAGCATTGGTGCCGTATGGAATGTCTGCCAACACACCAACATACGACTGAATGTGGCCAGGGGATTCCGCGCCCCCAACATGAGTGAACTCGGTAGCGATGGTGTACATGAGGGGACTGTGCGCTATGAGATTGGCAATGCCGACCTGAAACCGGAATATAGCTGGCAGGCCGACCTTGGGATAGATTTCTCCAACAGATACATCTCTGCTCAGGCTGCATTCTTTGCTAATCGCATCGAGAACTATGTCTTTGCCCAGCGTATTCCCCACGTAGTGGAAGAAGGACTGCTTACCTACCAATATACTCAAGGCGATGCACGCTTGTTGGGTTTTGAGGCGGGTTTTGACTTCCATCCCATCCACTGCATCCATTTCGAGAACACCTTCTCATATGTCAATGCTCAGCAATTGCATACCACAGAAGAGGCTAAATACTTGCCAATGACCCCAGCTCCTCGATGGACATCGGAACTGAAATATGAGTTGACTCACCACGGTCACAACGCCCTGAACAATGCCTATTTAGCACTGGGACTGGAGTGCAATCTGGCACAAAACCACTATTACAAGTTGGATGACACCGAAACACGCACACCTAGTTATACTCTGCTGAGTCTATCTGCGGGCACCGACATCATGGTCAAGAAAAAGAAAATTGCTGAAGTGTATGTCACGGCTGACAACCTGTTGAACCGTGCCTATCAAAATCACCTGAGCCGACTGAAATACTGCGATATAAACCCCGTGACCAATCGTCAGGGAGTCTATAACATGGGGAGAAATGTGGTGTTTAAAGTGATTCTTCCGATTGTATTGTAAATTAATCACCCCTGAGACAAAAAGACACAGAGAATCAGATAGAAATGCTGATGCTCTGTGTCTTTCTTTGACAGATGAAGGTATCTGTGTTCCCAACTTTATTTGCTGACAACGTTCTGAGGGTTGCCGTTAATGAAATCGGCCAAATTTTCAAAAGCCGTTTTCATCAGTCGCTCACGAGCCTCAACAGTAGCCCATGCAATATGCGGAGTGATAAAAGCATTGGGAGCCTTGAGCAAAGGGCAGTCTTCAGCCGGTGGTTCTTTCGTGAGCACATCGGCACCATATCCCGCAAGATGTCCACTATACAGGGCATCAGCCACATCCTGTTCATTGACCAATGGTCCGCGACCGGTATTGATAAGAATTGATCCTTGTTTCATCTTCGCCAAGGTCTGCTTGTTGATTATCTCAAAGGTGTCATCAGTAAGTGGACAATGCAGTGATAAGATATCGGAAACTGCCAACAGTCCCTCTAGGGTAGTTTTACAGATTCCCTCAGGCAGGTCGGAGGAGTTTTTGCTAGTCAATGCAAAAACATCCATGCCAAAATTCATCGCAATCTTAGCCACATGCATGCCGATGTTTCCAAGTCCTACAATACCCATCGTCTTCCCTGCTAACTCGTGCATGGGGCTGTCCCAGTAGCAGAAGTCAAGACTGTTACACCATCTGCCATCCTTATTTTGCTGTGCATACCGACCAATATGGTTGGTGATATTAAGGATATGTGCGAAAGTCATCTGGGCCACACTGAAGGTGCTATATGCTGGAATATTTGTAACAGTAATGCCACGTCGTTGCGCTTCGTCCATATCAACAACATTGTATCCTGTGGCAAGTACGCCTATATATCTCAGTCGTGGCAGTTGTTCCATCACTTTTTTATCGATAATCACCTTGTTGGTGAATACGGCCTCGGCATCCACAGCCCGATTGATAACTTCGTCAGGCGCAGTGCGTTCATAAATAGTCACTTCACCCAACTCATAGAGCCTGTCCCATGAAAGATCGCCAGGATTGGCTCCATATCCATCTAAAACTACTATTTTCATTCAATATGTCTTTTTAATTATTCACTTGGAGAGATTATTTAGGAGATCATTTCGTTCATAATTCAGATTTATTAGTTTTTATTCACGCAACAATATAGTTATTCACCATGAATAATTCAATTTTCGAACTAATATTTTGAAAATATAAAAACTAAGAACTAAAGCCAATCATTTAAATCTTTCGCCCCAGCAGCGAAGCATATTTTGGTAGAGTTTCTCCTCCGACGGTGAATGTTGGGCGTGCCAAATCCGGGAATCTTTCAATTCATCTGGTAAGAACTGTTGGACAACAAAATTACCGGGATAGTCATGGGCATACTTATATCCATCGCTATATCCCAACTGTGCCATGAGTTTGGTGGGTGCATTACGTAAATGAAGAGGAACTGGCAGGTTGCCGGTTTTTTTCACCATTTCCAGAGCCGTGCCTATACCCATATAGGCAGAGTTGCTCTTGGGACTTGTGGCGAGATAGACGGCACATTCTGCTAATGGAATTCTGCCCTCGGGCCACCCAATCTTCATCACAGCATCGAATGCCGCATTAGCCAGCAACAAGGCATTGGGATTGGCCAGTCCGATATCCTCGGCAGCACTAATGACCAGACGACGGGCGATAAACTGCGGGTCTTCCCCACCCTCTATCATTCGCGCCATCCAATAGAGAGCTGCATCAGGATCACTCCCACGAATACTTTTGATGAATGCTGAGATAATATCATAATGCATCTCACCATCCTTGTCGTATGCCAAGGGATTCTGTTGGAGACAATTCACCACAACCTGGTCGTCCACGACCACCTCTTCAGAATTAGCAGCCTCCACTACCAGTTCGAGAATATTGAGCAACTTTCTTGCGTCACCACCACTATATCTCAGTATTGCCCCTGTCTCACTAAGCGTTATCTTCCGCTTTTTCAGTTCCACGTCTTCAGTAATAGCACGTTGAAGCAAGCGGAGCAAATCATCTTTCTCTAATGGTTTCAGCACATATAACTGACACCTCGACAATAGGGGGCGTATAACTTCAAACGAGGGATTCTCCGTTGTCGCTCCAATAAGCGTCACGACACCCTTTTCCACGGCTCCTAGAAGTGAATCCTGTTGGTTTTTGCTAAAACGGTGGATTTCGTCGATGAAGAGGATGGGTGAGACAGAATTAAAGAATCGGCTGTTTCTTGCCTTCTCAATCACATCGCGCACCTCTTTGACGCCACTTGTCACTGCACTCAGGGTAAAAAAAGGCGTTTGGAGTTTTTGGGCGATAATATGTGCCAAAGTCGTCTTGCCCACACCCGGCGGTCCCCATAATATAAAAGAGGAAATCCTGCCTGCGTCTATCATTTTACGCAGCACAGCCCCCTCCCCTACCAGATGCTCTTGTCCGATGTAGTCATCCAGTTGATGTGGTCGCATTCGTTCAGCTAACGGTTCACTCATAGAATTGCAAAATTAAAGTTTTTTTTTGAGATTCTATCATTCAGCAAGAATATTTCACCTCTTTTCTTGCAAATAAGAGATAAAGTATTTATTTTTGCAGCGTAATCACCCAATAGAAGTGAACGTATGCGTATCACCGTGTTACAAATGGACATCGTATGGGGTTGTCCTGATACAAATATACGGAAAGCCCAACGGCTGATGAACCTGTCACCCGACAGCGACCTATACGTATTGCCCGAGATGTGGAGCACGGGGTTTGCCACCTTACCAGAGGGTATTGCTGACCACGACGATGTGGCGCTATCATGGATGCGCCAGCAGGCTATCAACAAGCATTGTGCTATCTGCGGCAGCGTGTCGATAGAGGCCGACGGTTACCGTAACCGCACATACTTTGTCTATCCCGATGGCAGTTGGATGCACTACGACAAACATCACCTCTTCGGATATGGTGGTGAAAACGAACGCTACGTAGCAGGCAACAGCCGCACGGTGGTGAATTACCTGGGGATGAGATGGCTCTTGGTGACATGCTACGACATTCGATTCCCTATGTGGTGTAGATACCGTGATGACTACGATGGCATTATCGTGACTGCAAGTTGGCCCTCCACACGTCGCCAAGTATGGGATGTGCTCCTTCGGGCACGAGCCATTGAGAACCAATGCTTCGTGATAGCCTCCAATCGTGTGGGCTCAGACCCCAATTGTGAATACAACGGCGGCAGCATGGTGATAGATGCTAAAGGACAGTTGGTCGCACAATGTGAAGACAATCGGGAAACTATTGTCACAGCAGATATTTCCCTGGAGAGTTTACACCTCTTCCGTGAAAAGTTCAAGGTACTGTACGACCGTGATAAGATATAAGATTACCGTTAATAACTTACAATAAAAAACATGAGACTCAAAGACAAAAAAGCACTGACGCTAAAGACACTCAACAAAAGCAACATCTGGGATTGTCAAGAGAACGACATATTTAGAATGTGGGAAGCTGCAGAGAAAGATTCTGAGCTGAAGGAAAATCTGCGTCATTATAATGACATCATCAAGAGTGCCTTCGATATCGAGGAACTTTCAGCGGATAAACCTGAAATTATCAAAAAGTATGAAGAACGAGGCTTCAAGGTTGCAAGTCTGCGCGGTGCCGATGAAAACGCAAAAACCAAATGGGCAGTGAAGAAACGCCCAATCCTTCGTGTGACCGACCTTACCTACGAGAACATCCGCCATATATCTACATCCAAACTCCTGGAGGTGATCGACCGCAATTTTGGCGGTGGATGGGACAGTTTGTCACAAAGCATCCAAGACATCATCGAGTCTGGATTTGACATCAGCACCACCACACTGCCGAAAGACCGTCTACGCAAACCCGGTGGCATGTATGAGAAGAAACTTGCCGATGGTTTTGAGGTGCTCGAAATACCCAAAGGTTTATGGGTGGAGGCCATTTTCGCCAAAGCGAAACCTGAGCTGGAGAAGCCCCGTCTGAGGTTTGAGTCGGATGAGAAAGAACTGTCAGATAGTGATGAAGATTTGGTGGAAGAGGAAGACAACTTCCAGGATATTGACGAGGACGATGACACTTTCGATGAAGACAAACTCACTGAGGAGAGCTATCGTACAACCTTCGAGACAGAACCTGAGGACCTAAACCTTGAGGCCGAGGAAATCTCTGATGATTACGAAGGATAATGTTTTTACAGTAGAATAAGTAGGTGTTCAAAAAAGATGAATCCCTACAAAAAATCAGAGGAGCCGAATTGGCTCCTCTGATTTTTTATCTAACTTACTATTAGAATTTATATCCCATAGTGAGTAACAATTGATGTCTCTTGTTATCGACTTTCTGTGAACCGACAATATTATCAAAATCGGAGTAATCTCTATCCCTATAGCTCATGAAGGGGGTGAAATCACCTTGTGTACTAGTATATTGCCATGCCAGGTCAAAATTGAATTTACCTACAGCATAACCCATGCCCAGAGTGAAGCGGTTGGTGGCATCCCAGTTGGTGTAGTCGGTTGATGAAGCAATGAAAGAACCATTTGATTCGAGTGTGCCATCCTTGAAACCATCCTTGTCGTACATCGGTGAGATATAATTGTAACCGGCACGCAGGGCAAGTTCGGGAGTAGCTTTCCATTCAACACCGACTTTGAATGTACTCACAGCCTTGAGTGTTGCTTCAGTATGAGAATTCATCACTTGGTCGTTCTTACTATCATCATGGTATGAGTCGGTCCAATAGTCATAGTATGAGCCTGTTATAATACGGGTCTTGGTAGCTGTATAGTCAGCATATTCATATCCGGCACCCACAGCCACACAGTTTCCAATCACATGTCCTAAACTCAATCCAAATTTCCAGGGGGTATAAACTTGGAAATCATACTTATCTTTTGCCCAAGCCGTTTCGTTGCCATCGGTCACCTCTGTATAGTTTCGTGAGGTAAGGTCATACCATGTTGGCGTAGCCACCGACAGGCCAACTCTGAAGTTGGAGTATTGCACGGGACGGAAAATCACGCCGAATTTCAAGTCCATACCATGTCCAGTGATTTTACGCTCATCATAGACGTTAAGAACCTGGATATTCTCTGGATTGGGTACCATATATTCTGTGTAGTCTGAAATGTGTTTGTAGTGTACATCGTGAAGTCCTACAGTCATTCCCAGATACACTTGGTCGTTGATATTTCCGCTGAGGTTGAAATCATACTCACCAACATATCCCTTATGAGCGCGGTCGAAGTCATAGCCAGTGGCCTCATAGAAATAGGCATTGCCATCCCCGGCTGCATAGAACAGGTTGCGGGTGTAGATATCATCGAGCTGGTTGCAAGTGATATAGGAATTGTCCAGATCGGGGGAATAACCTTCATCACGAGGAGAGTAATCTGGATAGAGCAGACCGTTGTATAACTTTACCCATGAAAGTTTATTCTGTGAGGCATTCTGCAATTGGTCGTCAGCCGAGAGGATGTAGTCGAAATTACGGCTTTTTTTATAGTTGAACGCAAAGTTGAGAAAAGAATTCTGCTTTGTACGTTGTGTATAGACGAATCCAGCCTGGTCGAAACTCATATTGGTGGTGTTACCATGTGAGTAGTCTTCTGCATCTTGCTGAGACACCATGCCGAACGACACATCAGCACGTGAATTTCTAAAGAGACCGATTCCAGCGGGATTGGAACTAATCGTAGAGATGTCGGCTCCCAAAGCATCCATTGCTCCACCCATACCCACATATCGTGCGGTTCCATTCAGGTCTTCCTGGATAATTTTTGCGTTTTCGTATGTTTCCTGTGCCAGTGTAGGCATAGCTACTGCCAGCGCACCGGCTATGATGAAGAATCTTGTTTTCATTTTTATGTACATTTATATATTAAAGGTATGTAAAGTTGACAAAAATCAGATATGCGAACTATCTGCGACCTCCAAAGCCGCCACCGCCGCCGCCACTGGAGCGACTACTGCCACCACCACTGAAGCTACCGCCAGAGCGACTGCCACCGCCGCCGAAACTGCCACCACTGGATGAGCCACTATAACTTGGCGAACTACTTCTACTGCTGGATGATGAACTGGAAGAACTATATGAACCGGACGACCTGCTACCACCATATCCTGAACTGCTGCTGGATGAACCAGAATAGCCGTAAGAATTGGAAGAACTGTATGAACTTGACGATCTATTGCCACCAAATCCTGATACTGTTCCGCTTTGATAAGTCGAGCGATTACCAGTACTGCTGTATGATGAATTATTCTTTGACACAGTGCGACCGCCGAAGGTGCCATGGGATGCTGTGGATACACCATGCCCATGTGAACTGCTACCTACGTTTGCAGGCCTTCCACTTGCAGTACCATGATACCTCGAGGGATTATTATAGTTAGACAGGTAACTTCCACCTCCTGAATACCAATAGCTATGGCCATAATAGTAGGGATATCCCCAGTATCCCCAATAGCTATATGGGTAATAGTAGGAGTAATACCAAGGGTCGTAGAACCCCCATCCATAATAGTAGTCCCAATACCATGACGAGGGCCACCAATACGAGCTATAATACCCATATCTAGGACCCCAAAAACCATAAGGTCCCCAATAACTATATGGTCCCCAGCCCCAATAACTGCTATAGAATGGGTCATACCATCCATAGAAGCCATCATAGCGTCCCAGGCGTGAAGTGTAGGTGTAATCATTTTCATCGTCGAAATATTTTTCGTCGATGCGCAATGTATCATTCTCCGGATAAGTACCATCACCCACCGTAAACTCAATGATGTCGTTACCAACAGAGTCTGTGCCAATTACCTGATACGAACTTTTGAGATTACGCTTGTTGTACTCATCAACAGTCATGTCAAGGCCTTTCGGCACATATTCTTCAATCACAGGCTTTGTCTCTACAGGCTTTACTTGCTTTGTGGGCTTGTAATACAAATCGTCCTGAGCCATAGCCATTGTCAATGGTAAAAATACCATGATTAACGATAGTAAATACTTTGTTTTCATACCTTTTCCCCTTTAGTTATTATTTATCTACTGCAAAATTAATACAGATTAACATACAAATATACGGAAAAACCCTATAGAAAAGTAGGATTTTCCCTATTTTTATATATTTTTGCAGTGGAAAAGCAATCTTAATCTGAAAAATATGAAATACTATCAGCTTAACTTCGTATTTGAGGCAAAGGAAATGTCAAAAGTTTTTTTGCAAACAGCCCGTGACGTTCTGGCTGGCCTTGCCGCTGACGCCGGCCTTGAATCCTTTGAGGACACCGACGAAGGCATCATCGGGTATGTGCAGACCGACCTGTTTGATAAAGAGCGCCTAGACCAAATATTGCAGGATTTCCCCTTGCCTGACATCGGTGTGAAATATACCATCGAAGACGCTGATTACAAAGACTGGAATGAGACATGGGAAGCCGAAGGCTTCGAACCCATCGAAATTGGCAACAAGTGCATCATCCACGACCCTCACCATCCTGTCGAGGTAAACGTTCCCAACCGTCTTGACATTGTGATAGACGCAAAGATGGCTTTGGCACAGGCACCCATGAAACAACACGCATGGTGCTTGAGGAACTGCTTCAAATACCTCTAAATAACAAGCGTGTGCTAGACTGTGGATGCGGCACTGGTATACTATCAATCGCTGCTTCAAAGGCTGGTGCAAGCGATGTGGTTGCCTACGACATCGATGAGTGGAGTGTAGACAACACCCGTCACAATGCAATATTAAATAATGTGGAAAACCTGGAGGTATTTACCGGCGACCGCCATGTGCTCTCCCATGTAAGTGGAGTGTTCGATATTTTAATGGCCAATATCAACCGCAACATTCTCTTGTCAGACCTCCCCTCCTTCCATGAGGTGATGGCATCAGATGCCAAACTGATTCTGAGTGGATTTTACGTGGAAGACACTGATTCACTTATTGAAAAAGCTCAAGAACTCGGACTAAAACTTATCCATCGACGCCAAATCGGTGAATGGGCCGCAATTACATTGTCAAATTAATAAGATATAAGATCTTAGGCTCTAGACATCAGACTCTATCTCTTCTTCACTATCATCTGCTCTATCGCGATTGAAGATTTCCTGTGGTGGAACATAATTGATAGTGAGTTTTTTCAAGTCATAATAACTACCATTGTAGATATTTAAGTCAACATAGCCTTTTATTCCAGGTAGCCTTCCCACATCGGTATGCTGCCAAAATTTCCACTTGCCCGTATACTGTACTTCAGGAACATAATAATGTGCTATCCAATAAGGATAGTCGTCAAATCTTGGTCCGCTGAGATAGGTTTCCTTGAATTTATAATTTGTATATATTATAGGTTTGGTGTGATATTTGTCCTCCACGATATGTAACCATGCCAAGACTTCCTGTTGGAAATCCTCGTCCGACATTTCATCGGCTTTGCTCTCCACATCTAACACTGGAGGCAAATCTCCATTCTCCAACTTCACTTTACTAAGAAAGAAATAAGCCTGTTCACGCGCCGTAGATTGGTTGCTCCAGAAATGATAGACGCCTCTGATGAACCCATGGTCGAGGGCTTGATCAAAATTATCCTCAAACCTTTCATCCACATGGTCGGCACCCTCAGTAGCCTTGATAATGACAAAACGCACAGGGTTTTTTGCCACCATAGCATTTCTGAGTTTACTCCAGTCGATTATTCCTTGATGATGACTGATGTCTATACCGTGAATACCATCGATGTTGGGATAGACAGGTTCACCGTATTTGGCCTTCCACCTAAACCCAAAGGGTTCGACAAAAAAAGTAAAGAACACCAATACATATACAATACTGATGAAAAGAGCCACAATCCACCCCCTTTTGCCAACAACATATTTAAGGAAAGCCTTCACTCTCCCGTCTTTTCCCTGCGGTTGACTGGTACTATCCTTTGGTGGACGTTGGTGTTTTCCAGACATCGATATGTTTTGGGACTTCGACATGTGTAAAACAACCGCCGACACTCCACATGTCACAAAGTGTCGGCGGCTTGATTAATCTATGATTATTTTGCTTTTTCCAACGACAATGTGATAGTCGTGGTATCGCACACCTCTTCAGGTCCCCAATATTGGATTGGACCAGGATATACATAGCAAGTCTCCCTTGCCCATTTGTCGCGCATGGAAACAAATGTCTTGAATGGATTGCCATCGAGTTTGACAAGGGCTTTCTTGATAACAGGTTTATTCTCACCGTTTCTGCGCTCAATATTCATCATCATAGTGATGGGCACACCACCAGCCTTCCATTCATCTCTTGGGGCTGTGGTATTCTGCACGATAGCCATGTATCCGGTCTTGCCGTTAGCAATGAGTTGTGCTGCGCTGGTACCCAAGGCATAGCAATAGTCTGCATCGAAGTTCGACGGAGTGGCGCAACGTCCCTCATATCCGAAGAAGTGATGGAGTGTAGCGAACTTGCCCACATACTTACCTTCCTTCGCCCACTTGGCCAATTGAGCAACGCACATATCAGAGAGAAGTTTTTCTGTCTCAATGAGTGACACCTGCACATTGCCGTGAGGATCACGATCGAGGGAGAGCTGATGTGCTACGTCCTCGGGGAGTGTCTCAAATGTAGCAGCATTCTCTTTGCTGAGGTGCTTGAGGATATACTCACGCTGTGCCTCTGGCTCCAGATCCTTGTATTCGTTTCCGTGAGCGGCGAGCAGATCATTAAGTTCGTCGATTAGTCTACCAATAGCAGGAATGAACTCGATGAGTCCCTCGGGTACGAGCACTACACCGTAATTGTTGCCGTCCTCTGCACGTTTTGCCACAGCCTTGCAAATTTGCTCGACGATGTCATTAAGTGTCTGGTCCTTTGCCTCCACTTCCTCTGAAACGATGCAAATATTGGGCTGGCATTGCAATGCGCACTCCAAAGCAATATGACTTGCTGAGCGTCCCATCAGTTTGATGAAATGCCAATATTTGCGTGCAGAATTACAGTCGCGCTCAATATTGCCAATAAGTTCAGAATATGTCTTTGTGGCTGTGTCGAATCCGAAACTTGCCTCGATTTGGTCATTTTTCAAGTCTCCATCGATTGTCTTCGGGCATCCAATTACTTGTACGCCATAGTTCTTGGCTGCATAATATTCAGCAAGCACACAGGCATTTGTATTGGAATCATCACCACCAATGATAACAATGGCCTTGATATTCAGTTCGCGAATCACTTCCAGACCCTTCTCGAACTGTTCCACCTTCTCGAGTTTTGTACGTCCGCTTCCTATCATGTCAAAACCACCTGTGTTGCGATAGTTGTCGATGATGTCGGCGGTCAACTCTTTGTAATGATGGTCAACAAGTCCGCCAGGTCCCATCAGGAATCCATAAAGACGATTTTCAGGATTTAGTTTTTTCAATGCATCAAAAATACCACAAATCACGTTGTGGCCACCAGGAGCTTGTCCACCACTGAGAATAACACCCACATTCATTGGTTCGTGCTCGCAAGCCTCACCCTGAACAAATTCTACCAACGGCATGCCGTAGGTATTGGGGAAGAGTTGCTTGATTTCTTCTTGATTGTCGACACTCTGAGTGGGTTCACCCTCTTTCACTTTCACTGCACCTTGAAGAGCTATTGGCAATTTGGGCTGATAGTTGGCCCTTGCCAGCTGCAATGCGCTTTTTTCCATAATTGATCTTTTTCTTTTATATAAAATGTATTTCCAATTTCACTTCATAACTCTCAAACCTAAGACCTCATAACTATTAAATCGAGGACTTCCTTTACTTACGAAGAGATGTTGTTCCAATATAAGCCGTGCAAAATTACTCATTTTTCATGAGATAAATGAAATAAAATGTTCAAAAATTTAAATCTTTGTATTTTTTTTGGCTTAACCTCTTGCAAATACGTTTTTTTTCATTATCTTTGCTTGAAATTGTAAGCACGAGCAGCAACTCGGTATATTTTTGTGACAATATTTGTTTTGTTCTTCTCGTTTTGCATGATTGTTTTCACACTTGTTACACTACATCATTCAACTACTGATATGGCAAGCAAAAAAGGTTTAAAAAAGACTATCAACAACATCTGCACGGACATCTTTGCTGAGACCGTTGCAGCCTCACTTTACAGTGGAAAACCGCACAATGACAACGTAGACTCGCTTTTGAAATCTATTCTCCTGATTAGAGAGGACTTTGTCAGCCGAATCTCTCATCCTGAACCAGGCATGAGCAAGAAAAAATATTATGACCATCTGGCAAATGCTTTCACGGAGGAAATCATGGAGATTATCGACCATATCGGTAACCTAAGCGCATAACATTGTCATGTGGAAGAAATTTTGTAATTGGCTTTTGTATAAGCGTATGGGGTGGACAAAGAATGTGACCGCCCCCCATCCTGACAAATTTATCATTTGTCTTGCCCCCCATACAAGTAATTGGGATTTTATTTTAGGTAAACTCTATTCCGGTGCTGAAGGTTGGAAAATCAATTTCCTGATGAAAAAGGAATGGTTTTTCTGGCCATTGGGCATTTTATTCAAACGTATGGGAGGCATCCCTGTCTGGCGCGACAAACGCACTAGTTTGACAGACAATTTGGCAGAGACTGCCCGTAAAAGCGACACATTCAAGCTTACCATCACCCCCGAGGGCACACGGTCGGCTAATCCCAATTGGAAGAAGGGATTCTACATTATCGCCCAGAAGGCTGGCATTCCTATCCTGCTCTATGGTGTGGATTACGAACGTAAATATATAGAATGTATTCATTCGATGATGCCCAGTGGCGACATCGAAAAAGAGATGAAGGAAATAAAGCGATATTTCAAGGACTTCAAAGGGAAACATCCTGAAAAATTCACAATTGGTGAAGAAGAGGAGAATCATAGTTAGGAGTTGTTAGACTTTAATTACGACGTAATTACGTTATGTCTAGATTCTAAAGCCAAAGGCCTGAACTCCTATATATAAACAATTGATGATTGGAAATGAACATTAGATTAAAAAAGATGAAGCGGTGGCGGATTGTATTGGTTCTTATTTGCATTCTTTCCCCTACCCTGATAATGGCGCAAACATCTTCCGACAAGGCTAGCCTTGACCGGATTCTCAAAAGTTACTTTGAGAATTATGGTGAGGGACTGTCTGGTTTTCCTGTGCGGTCGACTCTTGAGTCATGTGTCGTCAACAACGATAGCCGATACATCACCATCACGGCCGATACCAAGTTCTCGGAACAGGAATTCACACCTGAAGTGGTAAAGAGAATCTACCAACAGATAGAGAATAGACTACCCAATGCCTATCATGGTTACAAACTCTCTGTACGCACCCATGGACAAACAATCGACGACCTGATTCCAAGTCGCCTTGACGACCATCCCGACAAAAACCGTACCTGGCAGGGATTGGAATATGAAGGAAGACCATGGGTAACCAACCTCTCCCGCCCCAACGAGATTTCACGTGGTTTGGAAGGTCGGCACCTTAGCGTTGCTGCCAGCCATGGCCGCTACTACGATATTGGTAAAGGGGCATGGAAATGGCAGCGTCCGAATTTGTTTTGCACGACCGAGGACCTTTTCACGCAGACCATCGTCATCCCTTATCTCATACCTATGCTAGAGAATGCCGGCGCAGTGGTGTGGTCACCGCGTGAGCGCGACTGGCAACGGAATGAAGTCATCGTAGACAATGACAGCGGATCCTCTTATTATAAGGAGACTGTCGGCAGTTCTGAATGGGGGAACACACCTGGCAGTGGATTTGCCAACATTGCCCGTCTGAACGGCCATGAGAATCCGTTTAAGTCGGGCACGGCTCGTATGGCCATGGCATCATCCAAGAAAAACATCAGCCAGGCGTTGTACCAACCCGATATCCCCGAAGCTGGCAAATATGCCGTCTATGTAAGTTACCAGACCTTAGAAAATTCTATCGACGATGCCCAATATACCGTCATTCACAAAGGCCAACAGACCACTTTCAGCGTCAACCAGCGCATGGGTGGCGGCACATGGGTCTATCTGGGTACATTCGACTTCGATAAAGGCTGTAACCGACGTAATATGGTTGTGCTGACCAATTACAGCAAGCGGAATGGCGTGGTCACAGCCGATGCTGTGCGCTTTGGTGGTGGTATGGGCAACGTGGTGCGTGGTGGACGTACCAGCGGCATGCCACGTTGTTTAGAGGGTACTCGTTACTCCGCTCAATGGGGTGGTGCCCCCGATAGTGTTTATTGCCGATATAACGAAGACTACAAAGACGACTATACCGCACGCACATATTATGGCACTTGGCTTGCCGGAGGCTCCACTTACGTCCCTACCTATCGTGGACTGGGTGTGCCATTGGAATTGGTGCTCTCCGTACATAGCGATGCAGGATACGACAAGAATGGTGGCAACGACCTTGTGGGTACTCTCTCTATCTGCAGCACAGACTACACGAAAGGGAAATTAAATGGTGGTATCTCACGCTGGGCTTCCTACGACCTAGCCGATGCTTTGCTCTACAATGCCTATGCTGACCTTCAAGGGAAGTTTGGCAACTGGAAGCGCCGTGTACTATACAACCGCAATTACAGCGAGACACGTGAGCCCTTGGTTCCCTCAGCCATCCTTGAGACCATGTCGCATCAAAACTTTGGCGATATGCGCTATGGTCTTGATCCCAACTTCCGTTTTTATCTAGCCCGTTCCATATACAAAACGTTGCTTAGGGAAATCTGCCACACTCACGGTACAAAATACGTGGTGCAGCCATTGGCTCCACGGAATTTCAGGATAGAAATCTCATCACGCGAAAAACTGAAACTCAGTTGGAATCCAGTAAAAGACCCTCAGGAGTCATCTGCCAATCCATCTGAATATATTCTGTACACAGCTACCAACAGCAGTGGTTTCGACAATGGTATTGTCATCAAGGGTACCTCATGCACTGTGAATGCCCAACCAGGTGTATTGTATCATTTCAAGGTGACTGCCAGCAACCGAGGCGGCGAAAGCTTCCCCACAGAGGTGTTGTCTGCCTGCATACAACCCAATGCAAAAAAGACGGTGATGATTGTCAACGGATTCCACCGCCTTTCATCACCAGCCGTGGTAGATAATGGCAGCCAGAAAGGTTTCGACCTTGACGACGACATCGGCGTGACTTACGGACGTACTTGCGGCTGGAGTGGCCGACAAACGGTATTCGACAATTCACGCCGCGGTCGGGAGGGCCCCGGGGCACTTGGCTACTGCAGTGAAGAACTGATAGGTCGGTTTATTGAGGGTAATAACTTCGACTATGTCATCACACATGCCGAAGCCGTCAATTCTGCCAAGAAATATAATATTGTCAGTTGTTCGAGCGAAGCCTTGGAATCTGGAAAAGCCAAGACACACGACATCGACTGCATCGACCTACTCTTTGGACTAGAGAAGGATGACGGCCACTCCCTGTTGCTTTACAAGACGTTCTCCGCCAACATGCAAAAACGCCTACGTTCCTTCGTCAACAACCATGGCAGTTTATTAATCAGTGGGTCATATGTGAGCAGCGACATGACCACACCAAGCGAACAGCAGTTTATGGCCGAGGTGCTGAAACTGCGTCAAGGTGGAACCGACCGTAGCAATACCAATGGCATGGTCGAAGGACTTGGCATGAAATTCGACACCTACCGCACACTGAACGAAGAGCATTATGCTGCCACATCGCCAGACGTTCTCCAGCATCTCTCTACCTCGAGTTGTGTGATGAGATATTCCGACGGCAAGGATGCCGCCGTGGCATACAGCGGCCGCGACTACCGTTGCCTGACAATGGGGTTCCCCTTTGAGTGCATCAAAGACGCAACACAGCGCAATGCCATCATGCGAGGCATCCTAAACTATCTTCTCAAATAAGATACCCTAACAACCCAATTTTATATTATGCAAAAAATACAGGCTAATTTATCTGGCACCCGCAGCATCAATGTGGACGACAGCCATCTGCAGACACTCAAGAACTATAAATTGCTTGACAATCTGGTAGATAGCAATGGCATCGTGGATGAGAGTGTGCTCGACAAGTTGAAATTCAACATCCGTTCACTCCTAAGTTCCGATGCCGGAAAAGATAAGGAACTGCTCAACTTGTGCCTCGATGTGGTATATCATACCAACATGAAGGCATTGGGGCTATCCAACCTTATCAAGTTGTATAACACGTGGGTGAAAGACCATCCTGAAACAGAGGAAACGGCTGCCACGGAAACGGATTAATGGCCGCGACACATCTGCTCAGCGAATGGCTCCCTACCACCAAAAAGGAGATGCTCCTGCGTGGATGGGACGAACTCGACGTGGTGCTCTTCTCAGGAGATGCCTACGTCGACCATCCTTCGTTTGGAGCAGCTGTTGTGGGGCGTGTTCTTGAAGCAGCCGGCTGGCGTGTTGCCATCGTCCCCCAACCCGACTGGCATGGTGACTATCGCGATTTTAAAAAGATGGGCAGACCGCGTTTGTTTTTTGGCATCTCGCCTGGTTGTATGGACTCTATGGTGAACAAATACACTGCCAACAAGCGTTTACGCTCTGAAGATGCATACAGTCCTGACGGACGCCACGATTGCCGCCCTGAATATCCCACGATTGTCTATACCAAAATCCTCAAGCAATTATACCCCGACGTCCCAGTAGTGCTAGGGGGTATAGAAGCATCGATGCGGCGCCTTACCCACTACGACTACTGGCAAGACCGACTGATGAAATGCATCCTCTATGAATCGGGGGCCGACATGATTGTCTATGGCATGGGTGAACGACCACTCGTGGAATTGTGCAACCGTATAGCAGAAGGACATAAAATCCACGAGATTCGCGACTTGCCTCAAACGGTTTTCATCTCGACAATAAACGACATTCCAGGAGGAATACAAGATGATGACGTCGTGCTTCATAGCCATGAAGAATGCCTTCATGACAAAAGGGCTGAGGCTGACAACTACCGCCACATAGAAGAGGAGTCGAACAAGGTCCATGCCTGTCGCCTCATCCAACAGACAGGCAACCAATACACCATCGTCAATCCACCATATCCTCCGATGACTACCGAGGAAATCGATGCGTCATTCGACCTTCCCTACACCCGTCTTCCACATCCAAAATACAAGGGGAAACGCATCCCTGCATATGAAATGATCAAATTGTCGGTGAATCTCCACCGTGGGTGTTTCGGCGGTTGTGCTTTCTGCACCATCAGTGCTCACCAAGGAAAATTTGTCGTTTCACGAAGCAAGGAGAGTATTCTGCGGGAAGTACGCCAAGTGATGGAGAATCCCGATTTCAGGGGATATCTCAGCGATCTAGGCGGTCCATCGGCCAATATGTATGCTATGGGAGGCAAAAACAAGAAAATCTGCGAGCGTTGCAAGCGTCCCTCATGCATCCATCCACGTATCTGCCCCAACCTGAACGTCGACCCCACAAAATTGTTGGAAATCTACCATGCGGTGGACAACCTGCCAGGAATGAAAAAGAGTTTTATTGGTAGCGGTGTGCGCTACGACATGCTGCTGCATCGAACTGGCGATGAAAAAATCGATAAGGCCATCCAGTCATACACCCGCGAGTTAATCTGTCGACATGTGAGCGGTCGGTTGAAGGTTGCTCCCGAGCATACTAGCGACCAGGTGCTCTCACTGATGCGCAAACCTTCCTTCTCACAATTTGTCCAATTCAAACATATCTTCGACCAAGTCAACCGTGAGGAAGATCTCAAACAACAAATCATCCCTTATTTCATCAGCAGTCATCCAGGATGCCGTGAGGAAGATATGGCGGAATTGGCTGTCGCGACGAAACGCCTCGACTTTCAACTGGAACAAATCCAGGACTTTACCCCTACCCCAATGACCATTAGCACCGAAATGTGGTACACGGGCTATGACCCCTATACCTTGGAACCTGTTTTCAGTGCACATGATGCTCGCGAGAAACTTATGCAGCGTATGTTTTTCTTCTGGTACAAACCCGAAGAACGAAGAAAAATAGAACAGGAACTACGACGTATCGGCCGCGCGGACCTTATACCCGTGTTGATTGGAGCCAACAGGAAAGACACGATGAGAAAACCACACGAAAATGGAAACAAAAAGACATCAAATCATCGTCAAGGAGCACCATCTGATGGGCAAAAGAAGTCAGGAAACGTGCGAGGACGGCATCGTCGCCACTAATGACTTTGTGGCAGTCATTGATGGCAGCACCAGCAAGGCACACAAACAACTTTCTCCAGAGATGCGTAATGGCAAATACGCCATGATGGTTTTACGGAATGCCATCAAAAACCTCCCTCCAGATATCACTTTGAATGACTTCTGTGTCTTTGCCACCAATGCCATCGCCTCGGTGTATGAACGATACCACATCCACAGGGACCGTTTAATAGAACATCCAGAGGAACGTCTCACCGCCAGCCTGTGCATATTCAGCCGATACAAAAAGGAAATCTGGATGATAGGCGACTGTCAGTGCCTCTGTCATGGTCAGCATTACGACAACCCCAAACCGCATGAGGCACCCGTGGCTCGATATCGTTCCCTTCTTATCAACGAATGGATTTCCAATGGGAAATACACAGTAAGTCAACTGCTTGCCCACGACTATGCTCGCGATGCCATTGTGGCTGACATCGTGGAGTCATGTCATCACCAAAATATCGATTTCTCAGTCATTGACGGTTTTCCCGTCGCATTAGAAAAAGTGGTCACCATCCCTGCAGATACTTGTGACGACATCGTACTTGCCACCGATGGCTATCCCTTTCTGCTCCCAACATTACAAGCGAGTGAAGATGCTCTCATGAATCAGTTGAATAACGACCCTTTATGTTATCAGTCGTTTCTCGCCACGAAAGGAAAAATCGAAGGAAACGTATCCTTCGACGACAGAGCTTATATCAGATTTTTTCTAGTTAATCAATAAATGACGATAGTCCTAAACCAGTCTTGCAAGATGCCGGCATATTGGTATTGTGAGTCAGAAAGGAGAACAATCACCTGACCACCATCCTCCAGTCGCGGACCAAGGCACATTCCTTCATAATTAGCAAAATCTACAGACAACAGACCCACATAGGTCATCCATTGAGTAACAAGTGTTTTTTTCAATGCCTTTGCCTTGCTGATTTTACTGCCCTTTATCGCCATGTCCTTTGTAGGTTGAACACTATAAATAGCACATCTGACAAAAGCGCCTAATTTCACATCGGGAATATGTGCCTCTCGTTCAAGCACCAAAAGTCTGCCGTCATCAAGAGCCGTTAAGGCACTGACTCCCAACACATAGGTCTTTGCTCCACTCTTTGCCGTGGGTTTATCCATCACATATAGAAATTGCTCCCTGGGACGCAGATTGTCATCAAATGACTGCAATCTTAGTTTATTCACAATTCTGTTACGTAATGAAGCCTCTTTCCCATCGCATGAGAGAGTGCTCTCAGTGGTTGTCCAAAAACGATGTGTCACAGCATTATAGGTTAAGGCCTCCAGTCCATATGATGACGTGGCCTTAGAAAATACTGACGGCAATGCCAATTTCCGTCCAGTAGGTTTACCTTCGAAGGTTAGTTCCTTCACTTGATTGTCTGTCTCACCGCTAATAAACAAAGTTTGATGGGAAGGGAAGAAAGCAATTCCTTCATTGTCGCGACCACGGTTGTTGTTACCATAAAAATCTTGTCTGACAACATTCATGATATCTCCCGACTCGTCAATAGCAATGGTAAAGCGGAAAAAGCCATCACGTCTCTCCTTGTCGGAGACAACGGCATATTGGTCTTCACCCAACCATGTAATGCCACTATACCCTCCTGCCGGAATCTTTTCTGGGAACGAAACCTGGTCATGAACAACCACTGACTGAGCTATCGCCGATATATTGGCCATCACCATGAATAATAGGATTGCCTTTCTCATAAAATAGAATAAGTTAAAACGTAATCCTCATTGATCTCATAAAAAACACGGACGGTGATTCCCTTCTTGAGATTCTCCACTTCCACAAAACCCTCGGTTTGAACATGAAAAGGTGCGGTTCTCATCTCATCGAACCAGAGATTGTCTTCAGAAAAGAGTTTATAGACTGTTTCCTTAGCACTCCAAATGACCAACAGCGCATCAATGTCTTCGGTCCATTCATCTTCACGAACGAATCGTTTTGCCACTTTGCCCACACGGTCGCTATAATATTCCACATCAACACCCACGGGGTGTTGTTCGGAAATAATAACTGCCACAAATCCCTTGGTATGCGAGATGCTGATGTATCGTCCATCACTAAGCATGGGTTTACCTTCATCATTGTAGGATATGACAGGCAATGTTCCATTGTTCATATCCACGAGAAGAGCTCTGACACTCATGCGTTCCGTACGCTTTCCATCATTTTTAAAGCGTCGGCAGGCATCAGCATACTCTTCACATAACACGGGATATAGCCGCGCCAACTCCTCGGCACGTTCTTCTATTATCCAAAGGCCCTGTTGGGTGTCCTCATCGATATGTTGGATTCGGAGCAGCGGCATTATGATTATGATTCTGATTTCGGAGTGTCATTCTGCACGGCATTTCCTTTGATAACGACCTTCACACTGGAAATGCGCCTTTCTTCAATAGCCAGGATTTCAAATGTAAATCTCTGATAGACAATTTTCTCACCTACCTTCGGAAAATCCCCCTTAATTTCTAGAATTAGACCAGCGATAGAATCAGCATCACCCTCTACATCCGCGAATTCCTCATCATCAATCTCAAGAATTCTTGAGAAGTCGGATAAGGATGTCTTTCCCTCAAAGACATATGTATTATGGTTCAATCTTGTATATGTCTTCTCTTCCTCATCATGCTCATCGTTGATTTCGCCAACGATTTCCTCCAACACATCCTCAAGTGTGACAAGGCCGCTGGTTCCACCAAACTCATCCACTACAATGGCAATATGAATTTTGTTTTCCTGAAACTCACGCAGCAAGTCATCAATCTTCTTCGTCTCAGGTACGAAATATGGCGGACGGATAAGACTCTGCCAACGAAATGAGCCCGACTTGCCGATATGAGGCAGCAAATCCTTAATATATAACACTCCACGTATATTGTCTGTATTGCCTTGATAAACGGGAATACGGCTATAATTGTTCTCAACGATACATTTGAGTACATCATTGAAACTTGCCTGCATATTCAAGTCGACAATATCCTGCCGGGGGGTCATAATCTCTTTGGCGGTCTCATCACCAAAACGGATGATACCCTGCAACATGCTTTTCTCTTCCTTGATTTCCTCCTTGTCTGTAAGTTCAAGCGCCTGCTCCAAGTCATCCACACTGAGAACATGACTCTCCTTTTGAACCACCTTCTCAGCCAATGTACCACTGCTGATAAGGATGCTGCCAATGGGCCAGAATAGTTTCCTCAGGAACATGATACCGGCAGAAGCCATGCGACAATATTTTAGTGAGTTCTGTCTGGCATAGACCTTGGGCATAATCTCACCGAACAACAAGAGCAGAAAAGTCAGCAATACAGTGACACAGATAAACTGCAACCATAGTGCCATGCCAAAATCTATCACCTGTGCAAAGATATAGTTGCACAACATAATGATGGTGACATTTACCAAATTATTGGTAATGAGGATGGTAGCCAATGTTCGTTCACTATCCTCTCTAAGTATTTGTATCCTTTTATCGGAATAATTCTTATCAGGTTCAAGTTTGCTCAAATCTGTTGGCGACAAACTGAAAAAGGCTATTTCCGATGCACTTGCGTACCCCGAAAAAAAGAGCAAACCAATCACAAGAATAATGGCAATCCACACACCCAATGTAGGGGCAGTGAAATGTACCCCATGCAGTATGTCAATTGATAAAAGGAATGTTTCCAAGGTGATCAGCAATTAGAAAGGAGCAACAGTGCTTTCAGCACCCAACTCCTCGGCGACATTGTCTCCATGATGCGACGCAGCCTTGGGAGTGAGCAGTTCCAGATTCTCACATTGTATTTCTGTCACATAACGTCGCTGCCCCTTCTGGTCATCGTATGTACGGTACCTTAATCTTCCTTCGACATATATTTTGTCGCCTTTATGAATATATTTCTCGGCAATTTTAGCCAGTCCCCGATACATCACTAAATTATGCCAATCTGTTCGGTCGGGAACAGATGTACCATTAGGAAGCGTATAGCCTCTCTCTGTAGTAGCCAAAGAAACAGTGGCCACAGCCTGATCGGTACTGTAATATTTTATTTCGGGTTCTTTACCCACGTTGCCAATTAGCATCACCTTGTTCATAAGGAAGAATTTTTAGGACCTAAGAAATTATTTCCACATTCCAAGGTATTTGAACTTAAAATTCTTTCCCTTGGCCGAGGGGAACTGACTGCGTGTGTCAACACGGTCGCGTAAGTAGTCAACGATACGGTTGTAGCAGTCAATACCCGAGAGTGCTTTGCACCTGGCCACAAAATGTGTGTCACGATATTCATGCTTGCCTGTGGCAGGCACCATGACGACTCTTTTGAAGTCAAGTGTTCCCTCATACCATCCCTGACGCTCCTCATTGAGCTTTGTAATGACCGGAGCAATGTCACGTCTGTCAGCACCACCTGCCACACCGTTGGTATTGGAACGCAGAGCCTTTTTCTGCTTGAAGTCAAGCATAGTGGCAGCCTCGGTTTTGATGATGATAAAATAAACCCTGGGGCGCACTTTGTATCGTTTGGGATATAATACATCGCTCGCCACATATTCACGCACATCAGCCTCAATTTGAGGATTCATGCCAATTTCAGAGATGGAACACAAAAAATCGATAGCTTCTTCAACGTTATATACCAACGTTTCCCTATCGAAATATCTTAAATATAAGTTCATTGATGATTGTTTTTCCTAAAAAGAAGAAAGAGCGGCAAACGAGACTCGAACTCGCGACCCCGACCTTGGCAAGGTCGTGCTCTACCAACTGAGCTATTGCCGCATCAAAATGAATCATGGTGAAGAGGAGGAGACTCGAACTCCCACGACACGATTGTCACTACCCCCTCAAAGTAGCGCGTCTACCAATTCCGCCACCTCTCCAACATGTAATTGTCTTGAATAATGATGTGCCCAGAACAGGACTCGAACCTGCACGTCTCGCGACACACGCACCTGAAACGTGCGCGTCTACCAATTCCGCCACCTGGGCAAGGATAATAATTATTCAAAACATATGAGCGGCAAACGAGACTCGAACTCGCGACCCCGACCTTGGCAAGGTCGTGCTCTACCAACTGAGCTATTGCCGCAAAAACCTTTTTAAAGGTGCATTTCTCTAAATGCGACTGCAAAGGTAATATATTTTTTTGTACCCACAAACTTTTCAGCTATTTTTTTGCAAAATTTTTCAAAATCACATCATCATAGCAACTATTCAAAACCTTAATCCATTCTGTCGCGGTAGTCTTCATACCCATATACCCTCAGCATCTCAATATTTCCGTCCAGATGCCTGATAGCGATAGCTGGATGACTAATACCATTAAACATGCATGTTTTCACAGTGGTATAGTGAATCATGTCGTCAAAGACAATCTGATCACCCACTTCTAATGGTTTCCCAAACCTCCAACTCCCCATAAAATCGCCTGCCAGACAACTATTGCCGCCCAATCTGTAGATATGGTTCTCACCTCCCCCTATTGCGGCCTCCAGTGGAAGACTCTCAGCTCCGATAACCGTAGGTTGATATGGCATTTCCAGACAGTCGGGCATATGACAGGTGAAACTGACATTGAGCACCGCCGTTTGTATGCCATGATCCTCCACGATATCCACCACATTCGCATACAATTCACCTGTCTGCCATGCAAAGGCACTTCCCGGTTCAAGAATCACCTTCAGCCATGGATATCGACGATGGAAATCCTTCATCATATCTATCAGCAAAGGTACATTATAATCCTTTCGGGTCATCAAGTGTCCTCCACCAAAATTCATCCACTTCAACTGACTAAACCATGGCGAGAACTTTTCCTCAATATGGCATAGTGTCCGCTGAAACACCTCTGAACCACTCTCGCAATGACAATGGCAATGGAACCCCTCTATATCCGTTGGCAGTTTTTGTGGCAACTTGTCGGCTGTCACGCCGAAACGTGTACCAGGTGCGCATGGGTTGTATAGGTCGGTACCCACCTCACTATACTCTGGATTAACGCGTAACCCTAATCTTACGTCAGGATATTGGCTGCGCATCTTATCATGGTATCTGTCGTATTGAGACAAAGAGTTGAAAGTCAGATGACTGGAACAACGTGCTATCTCGTCAATCTCAACATCATTATATGCGGGTGAGAAAGTATGAGCAGGAGCGCCAAACTCTTCCAAAGCCAGACGTGCCTCGGAGAGCGAACTGGCAGTAGTCGAAGAGACATACTCGCGTATAATGGGAAAAGTCTTCCACAGGGCAAATGCCTTGAAAGCCAATATAATCTCCACATCAGCCTCCTTGGCTACACGACTAATCAACTCCAGATTGGAGCGCAGTCTCTTTTCGTCTATAATATAAATAGGTATAAAAGAAGGGAGTTGGGGAGTTTGGGAGTGTAGGAGTGTAGACATTGATTTGGGAGTTTGGGAGTGGAGATTTGGGAGTGGAGATAACACCGTTGTGCCCTGAGTGCATATCTCTCACTCCTTACCTCTCACCTCTGATTATTATGTAGGTTGGAGGGGTTGCCCCCTCTTTCCCCATTAAGAACCGTACGTGCGACTTTCACCGCATACGGCTCAAGTTATCACTAAGTTATCGTCTCGCGGACTC
>JAFZAE010000156.1 GCA_017548385.1 Prevotella sp. | reverse complement strand
GGCGAACTGGCCATCATCAGGTATGAGCAGATGGGCAAGTTGACCAAATACTCCACAGAAGATAAAATCAGATACATCGACGAGGCGGTGGAAAAATATGGCAGTTGGAAACGTATTAACCAATTGAAGAATGCCCGCGAGTCGATGATAGAACCACGGTGGAACATAGACTTTGGTCGGCAAGTTGTACTCCCCGGACAGCCACGTATGGTGAAATTTGACAACGTCAGACACACTGACAAGATTACACTGACCATCAATCGTGTGGATGTGCCAGCCACAGAAAGGTATTATCTCTACAACGAAAAGGTTCTTAAGGAGGTAAAAAGCCATATTATCAAAAATACTAATGTCAGTGTGTCGAAGGAATTCCCAGGGAAAAAGGACTTCGAGTTGAGTAAAGACTCTTTGGAAATTCCCGCACTCACCCCTGGCGTATATCTGTGCGAGGTTACCAGTGATGGCTCGGAGCAGATGACCAAGCATTTCCTTTTCTATGTCAGCGACATCTTTGTGCTTACCCAACAGCAGCCCAAAGACCAATTAAGGCTCGCTGTGGTGAGTGCCACCACAGGCCAGCCTATCCCACATGCCAAGGTGAAGGTTGATTTCAATCGATATTCCAACAAAAAGGATGACCTCATTTTGAAGTTAATTTGCGACGAAAAAGGGGAGGTAATTATCAATCAAAAGAAAGAATATGATGACGACCCAGACATCTATGCCTATACCGACACCGATAAATACTGTCCCGACCAGAGTCTTTGGGTTGACAATTACAATGTCACTTCTGGCACGACACACGATATGGCCTATATCTATACCGATAGGTCTATCTACCGCCCAGGGCAGACAGTGCATGCTGCCATATTGATCGGCAGATTGGAAAAAAGCTCTTCCACGAAGGCCATCGAAGACCGTAAATTGACTGTCAGTCTGCTTGACGCCAATAGTAAGACTATAGAGGAAAAGGAGGTAGTGACCGATGCCTACGGAAAGGCTAGTGTGGATTTCGTGCTGCCTAAGCAGGGACTCACGGGTATATTCAGGATTCGTACAAATAGACCCAATGAAAGCCAGTCGTTCAGGGTGGAGGAATATAAACGACCAACGTTCCAGGTGGAATTTCCCACCGTCACCGAGGCTTATGCTGATGGCGACACCATCGAGGTGAAGGGATATGCCAAAACCTATGCCGGTGTGCCCGTGCAGGGTGCCAAGGTGGAATACACTGTGGAGCGCAGGCACTCATGGTGGTGGCGCTGGTTTGATGACCCGGAGGAGGATGACCCCGTACTTGCAGAAGAAGAGACGGTGACCGACGACGATGGTATGTTTGTCATGCGGGTGCCCATCATCATCCCGAAAAGCCCCGATGGTGACGATGCCAAGAAATCCAGTAACCCCAGATTCTATAGTTTCGAGGCAAACGCCAAGGTCACTGATGTGGCTGGAGAGACCCACGAGGGCAAGATTTCCTTGCCCCTTGGCACCAAGCCCACCGTGCTCAGTTGTGAGGTGCCTGAGAAAGAATTGGCAGATAGTTTGAAATATTTTAGGTTCAGTCGAAGGAATGCTTCTGGAACAGAAATCGACGGCGACGTACGCTACCGTATTGACAATGGCAAAGAATATCGTGCCAAGGCGAATACAAAGATAGAACTGACACAAAAACTATCCTCTGGTACGCATACTATCATTGGTATCTGCGAGAACGACACGGCAAAGGCTGAGTTCGTGGTCTTCACCCTTGACGACAAAAAGCCCGCCACACAGACACACGACTGGTTCTATATCACAGATAACGTGTTCCCCGCCGATGGCAGTCCCGTGCGTATTCAGCTTGGTTCCTCCGACCCGGATGTTCATGTGCTCTACTCTTTCATCGCCGACGATAGAGTTATCAAGAGTGGGACGCTTGAACTAAACAACTCCAATTACAATCTCTCGATACCCTATAATGATAGTTATGGCGACGGCGTGGTACTTACCTTTGCTTGGGTAAAAGAGGGCAAGATGTATGAGTATGTGGAGCAAATACGCAAACCACTGCCCGACAAGCGCATCCTGCTGAAATGGACAACCTTCCGCGACCGACTGGTGCCAGGTCAAGAGGAGGAGTGGACTCTCTCGGCAATGCGGCCAGATGGCACACCCGCTGATGCACAGCTGATAGCCACACTCTATGACAAGTCGCTCGACCAAATTTATCAACATCACTGGCCTTTCTACTTGGGCATCCAAGCCCTGCTTCCATATACCGAATGGAATGGTTTCCGATTTAGTGACAACACATACTCTGCTAACAAAGGATTCCGCTCATTGGTCGTGCCCTATCTCTCATACTATCATTTCGATGAAGGTCTCTTCGATTTCTGGATGCCAAGATACTACAGGCATACGAATGGACGTTCAAGGAGACTGTCAAAGGCATTAGACAGTGTTGAATACGAGGAAGTGGCGATGTTAGGTTCTGCTGCAGGTGTAGTCATGGAGGCTGAGGTGGCAGATACCAAACTTTATAGTATTGCAGAAGTCAAAGAAGCGACAAACAAAAAACAACAATTTAGTGGTAG
>JAFZAE010000155.1 GCA_017548385.1 Prevotella sp. | reverse complement strand
TGGCTGGTCTGTACAGAGGCCTCTTTTTTTGCCATCTCAGACTTCACTTGCGCAAAGCCCACAGATGCTAGCATACCCAATGCTAAGGTGAGTAAAATTTGTTTCTTCATAAATTGGTTGATTTTTGTTAATAATAGTATATAAAAATTGATATATTCGACAAATCTGTATGAAGTTCTCAATACTTAATCTTTCGACATGGTGGCTATAATCCATTTGTCAGGATTGTCGGCGAATGCGATGCGAATCTCATTGAGGTCGAATTTCGTCGTGCCTCCGCGGGCAACCAGTTTGTGACAGATGGTATTGGTAAGGAACTCATTCAGTGTGGGCAATAGTTCTAATACTTTATTGGCACTGCCATAATAACCAGTATATTGCAGTGTGATGCCGCCGTCGGTGCTCACAAGGTCGTAGTATGTATAAATACTGGAGGACGACTTCGATTTATAGGTGGTTTTAATGGCTACTTTGCCGTTATGGTTCATGATAGTCATCGACTGGAGCGTCATCGGGGTCTTTTGGCTTTGGAACTCGGCGTTGATGGCGTCGAAGTCTGCCTTCCACGCTGCCGACTGCTCGTTGGACATCGCCATCTGCCAGCGATAGTCATTCAGACTGGAAACCTTGATGCTGTCAAGTGTCTCACAGAAGAAACGGGTAGGATCGTCGCCATCGATGTAGTACTCGGAGTTTTCCACGCTCTCAAAGACATCGCGCTCAGCGTTATAGCGGAATTCCTGCACTTTCTCATCATCGTTGACGGAAATGCCATCGCGGAAACGGAGATAGTAGTCACCGCCACGCTTGGTCATCAGGAAGGCATTGAAACTTTCGTCGATGATTTCGTCACCATCATATGGGAAGATATTGGGGATACCATCGTTGGCTCCAGTAATCTTGAAGGTCTTTTCTCCCAAGTACATCATGTCGAAGGTGGGGACGTTGGCGGAGAACATCTTGTTCTGGAATGCCTTCACGTCGGCCAGATAGTCACGGTATTCCACACCCTGCTCAATAGGGGTAAGCAGATTGTAGGTGCCGCGCTTCTTGCCCTTGAGCATCATATACGAGGCATCCTCCGGTGCATCCACAATGATAAATTCATAGTCACCTCCAGCTCCCGTTCCAGTCTCATCGTTGGAATCCTCGTCGGTGCCAGTGAATGATAAGTCTTCGGGATTTGAGAAAGCGTGAAGACAATTGTTGTATGAGTTGAATGACAGCACGGGACCATTGTCGGTGATAACTTCCCACAGTGATGTGTCCTCCATAT
Organism: Prevotella sp.; assembly: GCA_017548385.1. Lineage (GTDB taxonomy): Bacteria > Bacteroidota > Bacteroidia > Bacteroidales > Bacteroidaceae > Prevotella. The sequence continues at coordinate 5,092 of JAFZAE010000155.1, read as the reverse complement.
ACTTGTTGTCGGAGAAGACGTTGTCCATCGATACATTTACGGAGTGGTCGTCATTGAAGCGGCAAAGCAACAGGTAGCCATTGCCGTAGGGATATTCATTGTCGTTGGTGGGATAGAGTTGCATGGCCCATCCATTGGGTGATGCCATTAGACGGCTGGAGTAAAGGTCGCTGGCCTCATTCAGACGTTCTGCAGCACTCTTGTCGAAAATCAGGTCTTCCTCGTTCGTACACGACGTATAGGTCAGTGTTGAAATCAGTATGAACGTTAATGTCAGTATCTTTTTCATATCGTTGGCTTACTAATTTTGTAGTGACTTGTATTGAAGAACTTGCATAAGCAATCTTGTCATTAAGAGGACATTTGGCTCATCTTCCAAAGGTGAGGTAAGGCGGTTGACAAGGCTGCCATAGCTGGTGAAGACGAAACTACCGTCAGGATTGGTGAGATATTGCCGTTGTTGGACTTCGCGGCGTAGATCATTGAGCGAGATGCCCCAGTTGTCTTTCAGCCAACCACGGACATAGTCGAGTTTCTGGTTGATGATGGCTACTCCGTCACGACCGGTGGTATGCAACCATTGTACCTGACCGTTTTCATCCAGTGCCACGGTGTCGTCGGCGTTGCGGGCGCAACGGCGGCGGTAACATTTGTTGTCGCCACCACCAGTAGACCACTTGAAGTAACCCACGGTGTCGAGGGATGCCGCACCTTGGGCGCGTTTGATATAATCACTCCACTCCATGTCGATGAGTTCCCATTCATAACTGGCGGCACCCATCATACGTTCAAAGGCCAAGGTGTCGAGGGTGACATAGTTGGCAAGGGTTTCCACCCAATCTTCACTAGTAGAGCTCGAAGCGTAAGGTGACATGAAACCACGGCCGGCAGCCACAGAGTCAGGAGTGTCGCTCCAGCTCGAAGCATCATACTGGCCATTGCAGAGCAGGTTGAAGGCTGTCGGGTGGATACGTGTTTGGTCAAGGATATGTGCAAACTCGTGGTGCATCGTCTTGAAGAAGTATTCGTTCATCATGTCGATGTCATTCACGTTCAGGTTGTTCACATTGTAGAGAGTGATTTTTAGACCTCCCTCGGCCACACCAAGGGTCTCGGTGCCCTGTGAGGTGTTGTATGACTTGGAACCAATCACATGGATGATACGTGGGCTGTTCTTCTTGAGGAACTCAGGACCTCCATATTTCTCATAGACATCATACCAAAGGTATTTTGCCAGTACAGCCAGTTGCATACTGGTCTCGTATGAGGCAGGTGTAAGATTCTTGTTCATATCAGAGCCGATATCCTCCATGCGGTAGATAAACTTCATGTTATAGGGCTCAAGATAGTTCACCTTGAGGAAGGTGTCAAGTGGGAACGAATAGGAGTGACGGTCCAGAGGATAATCATTCGTGTCGAAGATGGAGTCGGTGAAATCGTCCTCGGAGCATGCGGTAAAACCGATGCCTATGATGGCAATTACTGCCAAAAGCAATATGTTAAGCTTGTTTTTCATCTTTTATCCCTCCTTTTTCTATTTGATACGGAAATCTTCCGGGTTGAAAATCAATTGGTTGGTCTGGTTGTCCTTTCCTGTCTGATAGGATGACTCCATACCGGCTGAAATAGTTTCCCAAGGCACTTCGATGGCGCGATGAGAATCATTGCCTGTGAGTGGTATCTCCTCTGAGTAGACTCCACAGACATGGCTGTATTCCACACCCCAACGCTTCAGGTCGAAGAATCGCAGACCCTCAAACATGGTCTCGAAGCGGCGGAATTCATTCACGCAGTTCATATATGGTACTTGCTCGGCTGAGATAACATACGATGGGCTGATATTTGTCTGGGTGAAATCCCAGTTTTCATGACAGTTGCCATGGCTTGAAACACTGTACCAATTCACAATCATGTCCTTGGTGATGTACTTGATGTAGCCAGCCTCTAAGTAGCTCTTATAGTCGGCCTCTGAAAAACGGTCGATACTGTTGTTCCAGTAAGCGCACAAGTCCTCTGCACCAGCATCCAACTGGCCCAACATAATTTTGGCCTCGGCACGCTCTAAAAGCAGTTCATTGGCGGTGAAAGCACGGACGATGATATGGGGATAGCCGATACCCGCAATCTTGTCGCTGTACTCAAACTGCTCAAATATCTTACTGGTGATGAAACCGTAGTCATGAGTACTGTTGCCAAAGCACATACCCGAAACCAAAGCGATGGGGCAAACATAGTAGGAATTCCAAAATGCATGTCGGGAATTGATGAGGAATACATCACGGGCAGGAGGACCGGCACAGGAATAGCGATAGCCGAAGCAACGACGATACATCAGTGAGTAAGTGCCGATGAGCATCAGGTTGTTGTTCTGAGTGGGACTTTGCCAGGCGAGACTATAGTCGGAGCCTGTGGCACAGTCGGTAAAGACCGAGTAGTCCATCATCATATTCAGCAGGGTATTGTTGTCAGTACCTAAGACATAGTTAGCGTGTTCCACTACCTTTGCCCATTCACGCTTGTAGAGGTAGAATCGGGCAGCAAAAGCATGGGCAGCATTGACATTAAAGTGCCATTTCGGCTGGGTGTAATACAATTCATCGACCCCAGCAAGACCTGCTAACAGGTCTGCCTCAATTTTCTCATACACCTCGGCCACATTGCCACGGTCGTAATTCTTGCTTACTACGTCTTCTATTTCGGTCACGTAGGGGATGCCGATATCCAGACGGCTGCGCTCAGGGTCTTTATAAGCCTGGCAGAACACATTCGACAGACAGAAATGGCTGTAAGCGCGGATAAGCAGGGCTTCGGCACGGGCAGCACGCATCCTGTCGGTTTCTTGACCGCCATTCTTTGCTTTGATTTCGTCAAGAGCCTGAAGGGCAGCGTTGCAGGCGGCGATAGAGGCGTAGTAGCCTCCCCAGATACGGCCGGGGGAGTCGCTGTCGCTATAAGTACCCAAGGTCACGGGCTGGAACCGGAAAAGTTCCTCGTCCCAGCGGTCATAGGTGCCGTAGTTGTAGTGGGTCAAAATTTGTTTGTCCCATGGCTTGGTGGGCAGGTGGGGAGCTTGGTTATCAATGAGGTTGTCGCTTGAAATCTCTCCCACCCACATCGTGTTGGCCACGGGATAGGCCGTCTTCAGCAGGTCGATTACTTTCTGCTCTGAGTCAATCTCGGTGCGCTCATCAGGCACATGGTCCAGGAAACTCTCGCTGCACGAATTCAGCGACAGAGCTACCAGCGTACCGAAGAATATGTAAAGATATTTGATGGAATTCATTATATAGTTGCTTTTTGATGTTTTACAAGTTGACTGTTAGATACCCATACGCACGGTCAGGGTGAATTGTTTTGACAGAGGTGAGGCCACACCACCGGAGTTGACAAATTCTGGGTCTTGGCCGTTGAGCTTCTTGTCGGAGTAAATCAGGAAAAGGTTGGTGGCATCGAGTTTCAGCGATGCGGTATGCAACCCGACTTTGTGCAGCAGGTTGGGGTTGAAATCGTAAGTCAGTGAAATATCCTTCATGCGGATGAATCCACCATCGGCCACACGGGCTGTGGAGTAGTTGTAGGCACTATAGGCATACCCCAGTGTGTAGTCGTTATAGTATTGACGGCGACTGGCAATGGCGGGAATAGTGGTCTTGAGTTCGTCACCAGGCACTACCCAACGGTTCTTAAACTCCTTGGGCATGGCACTTTGGTCTGAATAGGCTGAGGAGAAGCAGGGATCCAGACGCAGTTTATTGCCAAAAGAATAGGTGACAAACACGTTCAAACGCCAGTTCTTCCAGCGTATCATATTGTTCAGACCACCGGTATAGGTAGGCTCTGACGGACCCTCGTATTTGAGGAAGTCGAGCTTGTCGTATTCCTGGAAGTTGATGTTGGTGGTGGTCACTTCGCCTTCCTCGTTGATGATAGTTGGGATACCTTCGTCATTGAGGCCCATGAATGGGATGGAGAAGAGTGCACGGTGGGGATATCCCTCACGGGCGAAGCCATAACTCTGCACCAAGTCGATGACACGGGTCTGTGAGAGCAGGTCGGTAATCTCCGTATAGTTGTAAGCGAAGGTAAGGTCGGTATTCCATGAGAAGTTGGGCGTCACGATGTTTTGTGTCGAGATTGTGGCTTCTACACCATGTGATTTCATGGCTGCCACATTGGCGAACTTGCGGATTTCGCCACCGGCACCCTGGGTGTTGAGATAGCCCATCAGGTCAAAGTTGTCGCGCCAATAGACATCAGAGGTGATGTTAATGCGGTTCTGCAGGAATCCTAAATCTACACCCACGTTGAACTCGTGTTTTTTCTCATAGGTCAGCTCGGAGTTACCCAATTGGTAAAGTTCGATACCTGTCTCCTGCTGATCGCCCCAGGGACGCCAGATATTGGAGGCCACGTAGATGGGGTAGGCGTTAGAGGCAGTTGTCTGCTCACCTACAAGTGAGTAAGACAAGCGAAGTGAAGCGTGTGAGAAGGCTCCGTTGGTCTTGTCCATCCAGTTCTGGAACCAACTTTCCTCATGGGCGTTCCAGCCTAATGACACGTTCCATGTGGGGAGCCAGCGCGACTTGCGGGCTTTGCCAAGCTGGTTGGAACCATCATAGCGACCCGTCAGGTTGAGGGAGTAGCGGCCTTTGTAAGAGTAGTTGGCATTGGCGAAGTAGGCAAGACGACGGTTCCACGACTTTGCGAAGTTGTCTGTCTCGGTACCCTCTTCTTTCATCTGCTTCTCACGGAAATAGTCTTTCACCACAATACGGCTGTTGTCGTAGTCCACACCCATGGTAATGTGTTCTGTGGCGTCGTAGTCAGCGCGGTTAGCTTCCATACCACCGAAAAGGTTCAAGATATGAGTATCGTTCCACACCTTATTATAATTAATGCTGCCACGGAAGTCAAGTTGCTTAACGCTGTTGCGGTTGATGGTATAGATACCACCTACAGCCATCACTGACATGGGCAGTGAGTTGGGCTGGTCGGGATCTTGGTAGAGGTAGGGGTTGCTATACATCACGTTGGGGTTGTCGACACCGGCGCGATATGCCTCAGCCTGGTTAGAGTTGTTGAGGGTGAAATG
>JAFZAE010000154.1 GCA_017548385.1 Prevotella sp. | reverse complement strand
GAGACCTTGAAGGCCGCTTTCGAGAAGGTCATCGACAAAGTAAGGTTCAACGTAGAGTTCTGCGACGGTGCCGAAACGGATGCTCCCGTGGAGGTCACCCAAAACGAGTGGATGCGTCGAATGAAGGAAATGGAGCAGATGGGCGGCGGTCCCATGTCGTTCTATGGCTCGATGCCCGACAGCTACACGCTGATGCTCAACACCAACAGCCCCGTCATCGTTGGCCTCTTGGACAAGGACGAAGCCGAGCAGGAAGCCACGATCAGACAGATTTACGACCTCGCATTGCTCTCGAAGAACTTGCTGAAGGGCAAGGATTTGAGTGAGTTTGTGAAGAGGAATCTTGAAAAGTTGTAATCCGACTATGACTTGTGACTATGACCATGACCACTTCGACGATTGTTGAAGCGGTCATGCTTTTTAGCAAAAAAAGAAACAAAATGATGTAAATTTTATATGATTTTATGGCATAATGAAATAAAATATGTATTTTTGCACCATAATAAAACAAGAAATAGCCATGTCGCAAGTATCTATGACAGTGAGGATGGACTCACAACTGAAGAAAATGTTTGATGCGCTATGCGCCGAATTTGGCATGAGCAGCAACACAGCCATCAATGTCTTTGCAAGGGCAGTGGTTCAGCGCCGAAAGATTCCCTTTGAGATTAGAGCACAAAAAGAGGCCAGCAATTCAGATAGTTATGAGGCTTTCCGCAGGATGAGAGAACGCGCTGAACGAGGCGAAACACCCGACCTGACCATTGAGGAAATTGACGAGGAAATCAGAAAAGCGAGGGCTGAACGATGAAAGTCTATGCCGTTTTCGACACGAATGTGCTTGTGTCGGCGATGATTACCCACAACCCTGATGCTCCCACGGTAAAAGTGGTTGAGGCAATGGCTTTGGAGAAAATCGTGCCACTGTACAACGAGGAGATTGTCGAAGAATATGACGACGTACTGCACAGGGACAAATTCAACTTACTGGACGAAGATGTCGCAAACATGATAGGCTCCATCCTAAAGAACGGGCTGAACGTGAACCGAACAGATAGCGGATTGGAGTTCCCCGATGCGACCGATGCCGTGTTCTACGAAGTTGCTCTTTCAAAAGAAGGTGCCTTTGTCGTTACAGGCAACACAAAACACTTTCCAAAGAAACAAAGGTTTGTTCTAGCGGACAGGCCGAATCGGGAGACCATTGTCACGACCATGGTCGTCCCTCACACGGAGACTGCCTGAAGAGAAACTGAGATGCCATGCTATGCTCGGATGGTCGACATCTAGCGAACTCGACCAATAATAGCCTCCCAATTCTGCGTTCTCGAATACGGATCCCCAACGAAGACGACCTGCGGCGGGGAGAAAGATCGTCTGGCCGTTCTTCGCTGTGAAGAGCCAACCATTCACCCCGTTTTGTGTCGTCCATGTTTTTGTGGTATTGTCCAACAGCTCTTCCCACTGTGCCTTAGTGGGTGTGTGCCATCCATCGCCCCAATTGGTCATGGCAGGATCGTCTTCACCTAGCAAGACAGTCAGGTTATCTGTGTAGTCGTTGTTTCCTAAATCAGATTTGCTACAGTACTTTGTCAGTTTGTATAATCCGATATTAGCACTATATTTGTATTTACTCTCACTCCAGATTTCTTTCGGCGCAGTCTCGCCCCACGCAAAGTAGTCGCCGTAGTCCTCGGGATTGCTGGCACCCACATTGCAAGTGGCCCATAACGTTCCACTGGATAGACCCAAATCCACAAATTCGTGGCCGTTAAAGGAATTTGTTAGCTTTTCGGAACAACTTGGCTTTCCTGTTATTGTTTCGTCTATTTTTGTTGTGTCACCTTGGGCATTCACATTCTTCGCAGGTCTGCCAAGCAAACCAGAAATGGATTTCAACAAATTGGGCAACCTGTCAGCATAATGCGGATAGGCATCAATCCAATGCATTTGGTTCAGCATTTCTCTAAAACCGCCTTTTACTTCCGATTCAGCTATATGGAAAGTTAGAATAGGCTTATGTTCAGCAAATGCAATATCGATTTCATTCAGATCCTTATCGAATTGACCCCCATCGGAAGCTGGAAACGTTTCAGAAAACACCAATACTACAACTTTACAGATTCTAACAACCTCTTCTATCATATCGCCGTATTCGCTCTCATCGGGTATGTCACGTGGAGCCATCCAACACTTGAAACCGTTCTCCTCCAAATAGTGGCAAACGCCATCGGCAATGCTTTTCTGCTTGCTTGAATAACTGATAAATATGTCGTGGGTCATAATTGATTGATTAGTTGTTGCAAAGAAACAAAAAATAATCCGAACCTACCTCGTTCAGAACTAAAATTATTACTTTTTCAGTCACAATCCAAAAACAATGGCAACCGCCTACAACGACACGATACCCCCCCCCTAACGGCAACCATATCAATCCGTCGCTGCTGTGAGAGTATGACATGAATACCTTCGATTGGCAACGGTCGAAGACGGTTGTCGTGCAGCGTGTCAAGGAATCAGGCATACTTATAGCAAAGACATAGTATTGTTTTTTTTTGTGGAGGAGTCGACAAGACTACATCCAATTAATTTACATAGAAAGTGCAAGGCGGAAACCATTACTATATTCCCTAAGATCAGGAGCATCATAGTTTCTATACGACACTCGGCATTCCTCCGCATCACAATCCCAACTACCTCCACGCAACACCCGAACAGAGCCATCTGACGCCCCCCTTGGATCAACCTGAGAAACAATGGTATAGTCACCATACCAATCTCCGCACCATTCCCAAAGGTTACCACTCATGTCGTATAAACCCAATTCGTTGGGTAATTTTGTCTTCACAACATGAGCCATGTTTACACTATTGACATCATACCAGGCAACTCTACCTAAATTATTACTACCCGCGTACTTAAAGCCGCTACTCTTCTTTCCTCCACGAGCAGCATACTCCCACTCTGCCTCCATAGGCAATCGGAAATGTCTTCCTGTTAGATTGTTCAATTTGAGAATGAAATCTTGTATGTCATTCCAACTCACATTATACGCCGGATAATTGCTTCCACGCCCTTCTTCATCAGTCCAACCACCATCAAACGCTGGCTCTACACCCATCACGGCCATCCACAATGCCTGTGTCACTTCCGTCTCGCCCATATAGAACGAACTCAACGTCACACTATGCACTGGTTTTTCATCGTCTTCTGCCTCGCTGTCATAGTTTCTAACATTAGAATCTATTTTTGAATTATTTATTCCTTCACTTCCATCATTAGCCCCCATCCAAAATGTACTTCCCTCAACTAGCAACATGTTAAACTGGACCCCATTCACAACAAAAGAAAAACCTTGTGGAATTTTTGTTACTGACACAATCTTTT
>JAFZAE010000153.1 GCA_017548385.1 Prevotella sp. | reverse complement strand
GGGTGATATTCTCCGACATAAGCGGATGGATAAGCCAAAAAGGAGAACGGTTGATGGTGAAATCCTGCAAGAGGATATTCTTGCATTTATAAAAATGGATGAATTGCGGTCTCATGCCCCTCTCGCCTGTAAAAGCCCTCTTTTCGATAGGCCATTGCTCTTCCAACGCTTTGTTGAGAAGCGACTTCTCATTGCCTATCGTTCCATCGGGAAGTTGCACTTTCCACAAACGGTTCTCCTCCAACCAGGTACTGAAAGTTGCCTGTCCGTCGAGTACACCTTTTCCTGTCACGGCGATGTTCTCCGCCCCGTAGGCATAGATGAGCGGCGAGAGGTTATAGCAGTCAATCCCTTCTATGCGGGTGAGGACTGGTTTGTAGAGGCGGTAATCGGTTGTGAAAATGAGCCGTGCCTCGTCGTTGAGGTGGAGGTTGACGTTCGACCGCATATGAATGGCTGCGGTGTGGAAAGTGCCGTTGGGCACAATGACATATCCACCACCCCTCATGGAGCAGTCGGCAATCGCTTCGTTGATGGCATCGGTAAAGAGAGTATCAGTGCCATTGTAGTAGTCGGTAATGACGAAATAGCGCTTGGGAAACTTTGGTGGTACAATGGTTTTCTCCACCTTTTTCATCTGCCGCCATGGATTGCCGGCAGAAGCGGTGGTGGAGGATATTGCCATCATGATGACGGCCATGAGGATGAATCCGAACTTTTTCATGGCACAAAAATAAACAATTCTGCGTAATAATCCGTCTATCTATTGGTGAATTATTGGAAAAGCATTAATTTTGGCAAATCATTCAGTACGGGTGGGCATACACAAGGCAAGTCTCTACTGGAGAGAATTGTTAGTATGCGATGTATCGCATCCGCAAAATCAATTAAAGCGTGTAAAATGCAAAGAGAAGAAGATATATTCAGTCGGGTGGAATTACTGTTAGGCGGTGAGAGGTTGGAAAGCCTCCGCAACAGACGTGTGATATTGTTCGGTGTTGGCGGTGTCGGTTCATGGTGCGCCGAATGTCTGGTTCGCTCTGGTCTGGGGAATCTGACATTGGTGGATTTCGACCGTGTGTGCGCAAGCAATATCAACCGCCAACTGATGGCCACCACTGAAACCGTCGGACAAGTGAAGGTGGAAGTACTGCGTGAGCGTCTTCTCACCATCAATCCCCAAGCCGACATCGTCGCTGTGGAGAAGGTATATACCGCTAACACTGCCGACGAGTTCGACCTCGATAGTTACGACTATGTGATAGACGCTATCGATTCCTTACGCGACAAGGCGCTGCTGATAGAACGCGCCTGCCAAAGTCAGGCAACACTCTTCTCATCGATGGGAGCCGCGCTGAAATTAGACCCTACTCGTATTCAGATAGCGGAATTCTGGAAGGTCAAAGGCGATCCGCTTGCCCGTGCCCTTCGCAACTATTTCAAAAAATCAGGTTGTTTTCCTAAACGCAAATTTCAGTGCGTTTTTTCGGATGAGCTGTTGAAAAATGTCGGCGGCTTCCCCGAAGAAGAGGAAACCGCCACACAAAAACCTTCAAAGCGGCCGAATGGCACTTTGGCACATATTACCGCGATTTTCGGATGTATGCTCGCCAGTCTGGTGATTAGGGAGGAGATGAGACATTAAAATTACAAATCTCGACTAGACACATAAGTTTTCCCGTCTATTTTGAGGAAATGTCCATTACTATTAATTAGAATCAATTTGTCTTTTTTATTTTTATATTTTAATGTCATTTCTTTTTTGGCATTAAATATGCAGAACTCTTTCTTGCTGGAATTGACGGTTGCAACGATTCTTTCCAACGAATCCTTATCTGTGATTAATTGTATCTGTCCAGTTTCTTTATCCTCTATTGCTACTTCCACCACGTCAGGTTCTACGATAGTATTCTTACAACTACTCGTAATACCCAAAAGTATGACAAACATTATGGTCTTCATTTTCTGTTCGATAGATAATTATTCTCGCTTGATGAAAACGATGCGGTAGACATTGCTGTAGTCGATGGTTTTCATTTTCTCCAGGAAAGACATGATCATGTCTGAACAAATCATTCCGTTGGCATGTCCCGGATCACGGCGAGGTGCGTCACAAATAGCGGCAACATAACTGTTGGTCACCACCTTATAAGTCTTTTTGAGGTCGAATTTCTTCCCATCGAGCGTGTACAATTTCAAATCATCAATCTTTGTGGTGTCTTTCTTGTTGAAAATCACGTCACATTTTGCACCTCCGATGAAGGGGAACCAACCATCGCTGTTCTCATAGCACGAAATGAGCATCTGTTTGTATTCCTCGCCCGTCATCATGATCTCGATGCAGTCGTTTCCGAAGGGGTCGAGCCGTAGCACATCTTTCACGGTGAAAGGCCCAGCGTCTTTCTGTTCCAGACGCACACCGCCATAGTTTTCCAACGCCAAGTCGGCCTGAGCCTCACTAATCATCGCATCGCACATCAGGCAACCCAGTTGCTCGTTGTTGGTGAATTCCGTTGCCGTTGCAAGCACCCGCTCAAACTCAGGATTGTTATTGAAATAATCCACCAGAGATTGTACCGCCACGTTTTTCACGGGATAATTCTGCACATTGATGTTCGTGGCTTCCTTCTTCACCACTTTCCCGTCCACCACATCGATTGTGATATAGGTGACACGCTTGAGTTTGTTCACATTCTGTGTGATGAGTACGCCATTGTGCAATTCTCCCCCATCCAGTTGGGTGTGGGTGTGTCCACCGATGATGAGGTCGAAAGCAGGGAATTTCTTCGCCATTTCCACATCATCCTCATAGCCGATGTGAGACAAGAGAATAAACACATCCACCTTGTCGCGTAACCACAAATACTGCCGAATGGTCTCCTCCGGATTGGTGAATTGCATTCCCTTCACCAGGTCAGGGTGACAGTCGGGGTAGCCATGAATGCCTAACTGCACGATTCCTAAAACGCCAACCTTGACTCCCTCAATCTCGTAAATCTTGTATGGCAGCGGATTGATGTTCAATTCCGGAGCCGCTTTGACATTGGCACAGATATACGGAAAATTGGAGGTAGATAGGAGTTTTGACAGTCCCGCCTGTTTGTTGTCGAACTCATGGTTTCCAAAAGTCGAGGCATCGAAGCCGATAAAGTTCATCAACGCCGTCATCGGGTATGTCGGAATTGAATAGAGGTCGTTGACGGGATTTCCTGTGCGGTTGTCACCGGCGGAGAATACCAACAAGGAATTGTCCAACTGTCGGAGACTGTCGGCGATGGCAGCGAGCATCGGCATATTGTCGATTGTCGCATGCATGTCATTACTGGAAAGGATGTGTATTTGGCGTGTCTGTGCCGATGCCGTCACGGCCAGGGCGACGACAAGGATGAATGTTAAGAAAAACTTTCTCATTCTTCCTCGTTGATTTTAAATGTGATAATCATTCCTTCCCGAAGAGGTGCATCAGAATCTATCTCATGCTCCCACTGGTCACGGATAGTGATGTTGTTTGTTCTCTTCTCCCCTTTCTGAATAAAATATCTTCGGATGGCGTCCTTTGCAGTGGCGCCTCCGAAGATTTGTATTTCGTCGTTGTTGACAATTACTTTCATACCAACGAGAATGCTACGTCCATCATGCGGGTAAAGGTATTCTGACGTTCCTCGGCTGTTGTCACCTCGTGGGTGATGAGGTTGTCGGAGATGGTGCAGATGACGAGAGCACGTTTGCCTGCCCTGGCTGCATTCATATAGAGAGCGGCAGCCTCCATTTCCACTGCCAGCACACCCATATTTATCCATTTGTCGCTGTGTGGATTCTCGCTATAGAAAATATCCGAGGAGAGCACATTACCCACCCGATAGTTATACCCAAATTTCTCGCAAGCCTCCACAGCCTCGCGCACGAGTGTGAAGTCAGCGATGGGAGCGAAGGTGCCCGGTGTCTCATACTGCATACCATAGTTGGAGTCGGTACATGCGCCCATGGCCACAACGAGAGAGCCCAAAGGGATATCGGCATGATAGGAACCAGCAGAACCCACGCGGATGATGGTCTTCACATCATAGAAATTGTATAGTTCGTAGGTATAGATACCGATAGATGGAATACCCATACCATGCCCCATTACGCTGACGCGTTTTCCTTTATAGGTGCCGGTAAATCCGAGCATTCCTCTGACATTATTAAACTGAACAGGATTCTCCAGGAATCTCTCTGCCATCAGTTTCACACGCAGCGGGTCACCCGCCATGATTACAGTCTCGGCAATCTCGCCTGCTTTTGCCCCAATGTGGGGAGTTGGTGTATTACTCATATTATTCCAAATTTAAAGTTATAATAATTGAAGAATTTGCCTAATATAGCAATTTAGTGCAAAGATATACAAATCCGTGGATAATGCAAAAAAAATGATACGTTTTTTAGTTTTTGAGTTTTTTGAGATTTTGAGTTTTTGAGTTTTTGAGTTCTTGAGTTTTTGAGTTCTTGAGTTCTTGAGTTGACAAGTTGATTGATATAGTTGACAAGTAAACAAGTTGACAAGTTGACAAGTTATTTGCATAGATAGTAACCGTGAGTAGCAGGAGTATTCTCTAACCCCTTACCTCTCACCTCTTACCACTGAATAGCAGTTGACAAGTTATTTGTTCTAGGAATTTGGGAGTTAGTCGGGATGACGTAATAACGATATAACGTTATAACGAAATACCCT
>JAFZAE010000152.1 GCA_017548385.1 Prevotella sp. | reverse complement strand
CTCAAAAACTCAAAATAGCCCCTATGAGAAAAAGTATAATATTAATCAGTCTGATGCTCTGCATCGCAAGCACGATGAAAGCAGCCATGAAAATAGACCACATCGAACCCGCCAACTGGTTTGTTGGCATGAAGAACCCATCCCTGCAACTGATGATTTATGGTCAGGACGTGAAAAACGCCACCGTGAGCGTGGAATATCCTGGCGTACAGGTGGATAGTATTGTGCGGCTCGACAGCCCCAACTACCTGCTTGTCTATCTGAACCTCAGTGGTGCACAGCCAGGCGAGATGACCATCACCCTGAAAGACGGCCGTCGCACACAAAAGGTGAAATATCCACTTTTGCAGCGTGAGAAGAGTGGCGACCAACGCAAGGGCTTCACCAATGCCGATGTGCTCTATATGCTCATGCCCGACCGCTTCGCCAGCGGCAGCGATACCAACGACCAGATTAAGGGTATGATGACCTACAAAAACGACCGCAGCGAACCCAGCCTTCGCCATGGTGGTGACTTGGAGGGCATCCGCCAGCACCTGGACTACTTCAATGAACTGGGTGTTACCGCCCTGTGGTTCACACCCGTTTTGGAAAACAATTCCCCTGATTCCAACGGTTTCAGTACCTATCATGGTTATGCCACCACCAACTACTACAAGGTAGATCCCCGCTTCGGCACCAACGAGGAATACCGCCGTCTGGTGGATGAAGCCCACCAGCATGGTCTGAAAGTGGTGATGGACATGATTTTCAACCACTGTGGCTTCGACCACCCGTGGGTGTGTGATTTCCCATCGAAAGACTGGTTCAACCTGCCAGAGTGGTTAGAGCAGTCGGGTGGCACCTCCGACCCAAGAGGCACGTCCTTCCTGCAGACCAGTTATAAACTCACCCCTGTCATGGATCCCTATGCCTCAGAAGTCGACCTTCGTGAGACAACTGAGGGATGGTTTGTTCCCACCATGCCCGACCTCAACCAACGCAACCCCTATGTGATGGACTACCTTATCCAGAACAGCATCTGGTGGATAGAGACCATTGGCATCGACGGTATCCGCATGGACACCTACCCCTATGCCGACGCCGAAGGTATGGCACGCTGGATGAAAATCCTCGATGAGGAGTATCCCAATTTCAACACGGTGGGCGAAACATGGGTCACCGAGCCTGCTTACACTGCCGCCTGGCAGAAAGACTCTCGTCTCTCCGACCACAACTCCTTCCTGAAGACAGTCATGGATTTCAGTTTCTTCGAAAAACTCAGTATGGCAAAGAATGAGGAGACTGATGCCTGGTGGAACGGTCTCAACCGTATCTACAACAGCCTCGTCTATGACTACCTCTACCCCAACCCATCGGGTGTCATGGCATTCATCGAGAACCACGACACCGACCGCTTCCTTGGTAACGGCAAAGACACCCTCGCGCTGAAGCAAGCACTCGCGCTGCTGCTTACCATCAACCGCACACCACAGTTATACTACGGCACAGAGATACTCATGAACGGCACAAAGGAGGTGACCGACGGCAATGTCCGCAAGGACTTCCCCGGCGGTTTCCCCGGCGACAAGAAAAATGCCTTCACTGCCGAGGGACGAACAAAGGCCGAAAATGCCATGTTCGACTGGTGCAGCCGCCTACTCCACTGGCGACAGGGTAACGATGTGATCATCAAAGGTCGTCAGACACAATTCATCCCTTGGAAGGGTGTCTATGTCATTGCCCGCAGATACCAAGGCAAGACTGTGCTGACCATCCTCAACGGAACATCTTCTCCTGCCACACTCGAAGTAGCGCGCTACGCCGAGGTCATCGGACAGACCACCTCTGCCCGTGACGTCATCACCCAGCGTCCTGTTCGCCTCGACCATGACATCAACCTTCGCCCCCGCCAGACACTGATTGTGGAGTTTTAAAGTGCGGGAGTTATTAAGGTGGAGTTATGTGTGAGAGTAAAACTTCAGTAAGATATAATTGAAAAACAGAGACACGTTGTGCCTCTGTTTTCATTTTCAATATTTCTCTCCTTAAATTTGGATATATTAAATGATTTTGCGTATTTTTGCAATTTAAAACAAATAGAGCGAAGTTTCTGGAATTAAAAACATATTGCGGACATACACAGGGTATATCCCAATATCACCCAAAACTCATCAACTCATAAACTCACAAACTCATAAACTCACAAACTCACAAACTCACAATGAAAATCGGTTTTGACAATGACAAGTATGTGCGGATACAGTCGGAGCACATCAGGGAGCGTATATCACAGTTTGACGGTAAATTGTACTTGGAACTGGGAGGAAAACTCTTCGACGACCACCACGCCTCGCGCGTGCTTCCCGGCTTTAAGCCCGACAGTAAGCTCTCCATGCTCCAGAAACTATGCGACAGTATTGAGATTGTGATTGTCATCAGCGCCGAGGACATCGAGAAAAACAAGATGCGCGCCGACCTTGGCATCACCTACGATGAGGACGTGCTGCGATTGCGCACCGAATTCCAGAAAAGAGGATTCATGGTTGGTTCGGTGGTCATCACCCACTACACAGGTCAGCAGGCCGCCGATATCTATCGCCAGCGGCTTCAGAGGATGGGCATCAAAACCTATATCCACTACTTGATTGAGGGCTATCCTCACAATGTGGCTCTCATCGCCTCCGACAATGGCTTTGGCAAGAACGAGTTTGTCGAGACCGAACGTCCACTGGTCATCGTCACCGCCCCCGGTCCCGGCAGCGGCAAGATGGCCGTCTGCCTCAGCCAACTCTATGGAGAGAACAAGCGCGGTGTGCATGCCGGCTACGCCAAATTTGAGACCTTCCCCGTATGGAGTCTCCCACTGAAACATCCCGTCAACGTGGCTTATGAGGCTGCCACCGCCGACCTCAACGATGTCAATATGATCGACCCCTTCCATCTGGATGCCTATGGCAAGGTGGCCATCAACTACAACCGCGATATCGAAATCTACCCCGTGCTCAACGCACTGTTTGAAGGCATCTACGGTGAGAATCCATATAAGTCGCCCACCGACATGGGCGTCAACATGGTGGGTTTCTGCATCTGCGACGACGAGGTGTGCTGCAAAGCCTCCAAAGACGAGATTATCCGCCGCTACTATGCTGCCACCAACAAACTGGCCGACGGAGCCTGCAACGACAGTGAAGTTCACAAGATTCAGATGCTTTTCAATCAGTTGAAGATTAGCACCACCGACCGCCGCGCCACCGTTGCCGCCCTTGAGCGCAAAGAACGTAGTGGTCACACTTCTGCCGCCATGGAACTGGAGGATGGCACTATTATTACCTCACAGTCAAGTCCGCTTCTTGGTTGCTGTGCCGCACTCCTTCTGAATGCCACGAAACACTTGGCAGGTATTGACCATGAAATCAAGCTCATCCCACAGAGCATGATTGAGCCCATCCAGAAGACCAAAATCGAATACTTAGGTGGCAAGAACCCTCGTTTGCATACAGACGAAGTGTTGGTGGCCCTTTCCGTACTCTCTCCCCACGACGACAACTGCCGCCGCGCCTTGGAGAGTCTCCCGCTACTCCGTGGCTGTCAAATGCACTGCACGGTGATGCTGAGCGAAATCGACCGCAAGATTCTCAAAAAACTTGGCTGCGACCTCACGTGTGAGCCAATAAGGAAAAGGGGGTGATTGATATTGGGGAGTTATAAATAGGAGTTATAAATAGGAGTTATGATGGGGGAGTTAAAGGGCCAATACTATTGAAGATTAAAGGGGAGTTATGATGAGAAGTTATAGATGGGAGTTATGAGTGGGAGTTAAAGGGCCAAATGCTCTGTCATCCTCAAATCATTTCTCTCACCTCTTACCTCTCACCCCTCACCACTAAATAATTCCTAATTTCTAATTCCTAATTATTCTCCCTCTTACCCCTCACCACTAAAAACTAAAGCTATGCACAACCAACACAAACTGACTGCTATTTTAATCATATTGTTATGCCTCCCCACCTTCCTCTTTGCCCAAAGTGTGGAACTTAGAGGACTGAAAAACAATATGCGCTACGATAGTGAGGAGGAGTACGACCAGCACAACTACTACATTGGATGGGATGCCGAACAAGGGAAAGCCATCTTCAAGACCGATCAAGGAGTATATTCCATGCAGGTGACCACCAACAGCGTGAGCATCCCCGAACAACTCACCGATGACAACCTACAATACGGAAACTCAGGTGCCCTATATTACGACGGCACACTCTATACTTTTTTCTCACATGAGAATGAAAACGGCGAGATGGAGTTCGTGGTACGCCTCTGGGACCTTGAGACTGGCCAGAAACTATCAGAGAACATCTATCCGAAATCTGCCAACCTCGAATCCCGCGGACTGGCGTATAATCCTGCAGATGGAAAAGTTTACGGCCTGTTCCATCTCACCGATGTTCCTGTGACGTTTGAAACCGAGCTAAGCCCAGACGAAGAAGTAGATGCAGGCTACTGCCTCTGCACCATCGACCTCAACACGATGGAACTGACACCCATCACACCAGGTCTGTATTACGACAACTTCGTTTTCCTCGCCATCTCCCCCGAGGGACGTGTCTTCTCAATGACATCCGGTGGTACATTAGTGGAATTCGACCCGACGACAGGAATGATGATGGGTGACTGGACCACCGATGCCGACGGCTACCAAGTCTTCCACAACAAATTCGAACACTCCGGCGTTAAATCACAGTTCAAGCGTCAGGCTGCCTGCTTCGACAAAAACACTGGCAAGCTTTACTGGAACGGTTTTGTGAACAATGGCATGGGCTACAACGAGTGGGGGTCATACGGTCCACTCTCCGACAAAGACTGGAAGACCAATGGGAAATACGACACCGCACTCTATGAAGTGGATATCAACACTGGTGCCGCCACCCTTATCGACAAAATCACTTACCGCATCACCTATTCATGTATGTGGGTCGAAGGCGGTGATGCCACCGAGGGCGTGACTGGCATCCATGAAACCACCGCGTCTTCCACCAACGACGCCTACTATACACTCTCGGGTATAAGAGTGACCAAACCCAGCAAAGGCGTCTATATACACAAAGGGAAAAAGGTGGTCACGAATTAGAGAATTAAAGAATTTATTTAAGTTTTTCTGCCTTGCAGAAAACATAATTCTAAAATTCTAAAATTCGTGATGAAATCTGAGCTGTCGTGAAAGCTGCTCTTTTCGTGTCAATTAGTGAAATTCGTGTTCGGTTCTGTTATAACATGTAATTACCATATAATTACCCATATAATTGACTATCATGGCGGCCTTTCGGCTGTTTAAATGTCACGAATTAGCATATTAAAGAATTTATTAAAGTTTCGCCAGTGCATTTATATATTCAAACGGCCTGCAAGGCCAATGAGCTCATAGCCCAGGGCATTGCCCTGGGTTTTATATGGTCAGGGGGGAATCTCGCCCTACAAGGGCAAAAGCACAAATAACTACCATATATCCAGAATATTATGAATGATTATTCACATACGAAACTTGAATAACAACTTGTCTACTTGTCAACTAAAAGAAATCACAACAATCCGAGTATCATTTTGTTCGCCCTGTCTACCACCGACGTTTCAATGGAAGCGAGATAGATTTTCGTGGTTTTTTCCGATTCATGCCCCATGCCCTCGCTGATAACAGCCAAGGGGATGTTTTTTGCTTTTGCGGCACTTGCCCATGAATGACGTGCCACATACATCGTCAGTGGCCGTGGCAGTTTTAATTGTTTCGTGATATCCTTCAGGTAATGATTGACTTTATGCATGGCATTCTCGTATTGTTTTCGCTCATTCCCGCTTTCTTTGATGAGCGGCAGCAAGTATTGGGACTCCCCCGTAGGATGTTTTGCCACAATTTCAGCCATGCATTTCTCCCATTTGATACATAGCTGCTGCCCCGTCTTTCGTCTGCGATAGGTCAGCATGCCGTTTTGGAGGTCTTTTTTGCGGAGGAAGGCCATATCCACAAACGACATCCCCCGTGTGTAGAAACTAAACAAGAACATATCGCGCGCAAAGTCCAACTGCGGTGAGGCTGTTAGGTCCATTTTTTTCAATGCTTTCATCGTCTTGATGGGTACTGCACGTTTAACTGTTTTCTCTATTCCCGTATATACATGTCGGAAGGGATACCTTTGATGAATCAAACCTTTTTCCACGGCACGGTTGTAAGTGGCACGTAGAATGCGCATATAAAATGAGATGGTGTTCATCCTCAATCCCCTGGCTTTCAGGTACGCTTCATACAAGAGCATAAGGTATGAGTCGATGCCTTCTAATGGGATGTCCTGTCCCTCCCGGAATGCCATGAAACTATAGAGTGTGGCTGAATAGGTCTCTGCGGTCCTTACTCTTCCCAATAGTTTCAGTTGGGCGATGACACCGTGCATGAAAGTGAATAGAGTGTCTTCTTTCTCCAGTTGATGAAAAGCCGTGATGATATCGTCGGTGGTATATCCACTACATTCCGCCTCCTTCTTTCTAATTACTTTTCCCAGTCGTGCGATATCCCATACCATCTGTTCTTTGATGCCGCTTATTACATTGGGGCGTTTTCCGTCAGTGATGAGTTTTTCGGCCTTATCATCCCATTCCTCGGGGAAGATTTTGTAATCGGTGTTGAGTTGCCTCACCACCCTATTGTGTGTGATTTGAAAGTAGATACTTCCCTCCTTTCCTTCCACTGTGGAAGGCCTGAATTTAATCTTTATTGATGCCATAATGCTTATATCTGTCTTGTTTCGACAAATATAGGACATACACTCGTTATAATAATGGCATTTTTGAAAGTAGATTCAAAAGGCGCGGGCATCCTCGCCTGCATTCATCTGTCGATATGTTTTGCTTGTTCCATTAATTATTGTTATTTATTTGTTGTTTTCACATATTTGTTTTATTTTTGCACCAAATCAAATAAACAATAGGTATGACAAGTATTCAATTAAATGCTGAACTGCTTCGAAACTTGAGCATCATTGCGGAAGATGAGAAACTGTTGAAACGAGCTGCTAAATATATGCGGAAACTCGTTTCTGAGAAGGAAGACCCTACACTTTTCACAAAAGAAGAGTTTTTTCAGCGAGTTGATGAGGCGAAGAAAGGTCCGACATACGAATTAAAAGAGGGGGAAACTGTCGAGGATTTGTTTAAACATATAGGATAATGGCTTATAGAATAAAATATACGAAGCAGGCCATTGAAGATGCAAGAAAATTGAAAAGTGAAGAACCTAAAGCTTTTCAGAAACTTCTTAAGTTGGAACTCGAATTGAAAGAACACCCTCGCACTGGCACGGGTAAGCCTGAACCACTCTCCGGTAATCGAGCTGGAGAATGGAGTAGGCGTATCACAAAAAAACATAGGCTTATATACGAGATACATGACACAGAAGTTGTCGTTCTCGTACTTACTGCTTATGGCCATTATGGTGACAAGTAAGAAATTCGTACATTTCAAAAAGTTCGATTCATAATGCAGCCCTTCTGAGCAGTTCGAGACCTTTGTTTGTCTTGATATTGTTTCTTTTCCTGCGGCTGCGGGTGTTGGCAAGCAAGCTCTCCAGCACTGGCAGCATACGGTTCAGGTTTCCATATCTAATCATGAAGTTCCAGAAAGGCTCAAACTTTTTCCATCCTCCCATATAGAGCAGATGGGCAAGTTGCTGTTTCAGGTTGTCATGTCCAAAACTTGCCTTGAAAATGTTGCTCCATTTGTAGAACTCCTGATATGCCCAGTCATACCCCTGTTTGAGTTCATCTGGCGACAGTCCAATCGTTTTATAGACCACAGTCCGCGTGTCATATTGGCTCCAGTCGTAGGAAGTGATGCGACCCTCGCGTTCCATCTGTTGGAACAACCGGGTACCCGGGTAGGGTGTGAGGATATGGAACGTAGCCGTGGTGATGCTGTGCTCGATTCCCCAATCCACCGTCCGTTGGAACACGTCCCCATCATCATGGTCAAGCCCGAAAACGAAGCTGCCATTGATCATTATCCCAAGGCTGTGCAGGCGTTCCACGGCAGCCACATAGTCTTTCGACAAGTTCTGCAACTTATTGCTGGAACGAAGATTCTCGGGTGAGAATGTCTCGAAACCAAGAAACACGCTGCGCAATCCTGCCTCCGCCGCTTTTTCTATGAGGTCATCTTTCAGCACCGAAGCTACTGTTGCCGCGCTTTGGAATACGCGCCCCATGCCGCGCATGCCATCGAACAGTTCTGCGGCGAACCGTGGATTTCCCAGGAGGTGGTCGTCAAGGAAGTAGAGATGCCTTCCAGGAAGGCGTTCTATTTCGGCCAGGGCATCATCCACACGTTGTGTGTAGAACGATTTTCCTTTGCCATAGAAAGCATCTTTGTAGCAGAAGTCGCAATGATGAGGACAACCTCGTGAGACGACAAGAGAGTTGGGCACGAAATACTTCTCCCGTTTGATGAGATCTCTGCGCACAGGAGGAATATCCTCTAATGATCTCCACCTCGCCACATACCGCCTCTCAGGGTGTCCTTCGCGCAAATCTCTGATAAATCGCGGGAACGCCTCTTCACCAGGTCCCAGCAGGATAGTGTCGGCATGCATGGCAGCTTCTGCGGGCAGGCTGGTAACATGCAGTCCACCCATGGCCACATATGAGCCTTGTTTGCGATAATGGTCGGCAATCCTGTATGCACGGTAGGCATTAGTCACATATACCTGGATGCACACAAGGTCTGGCAGGTCATCAAGTTTCAGTTCTTCCACATGTTGGTCAACGATCTCCACCTCATCGTCATCGCTGAAATAGGCAGCCAGCGTAGCTAGTCCCAGAGGAGGGAACAAAGCGTATTTAATGGGGCGCCAATAGGGGCTTTCGGCTTCCTGCAACGCAGGCAAAATCATTTTTACTTTCATCGGTGTTTTGAGTTACCACAACATATATATAACTCATGTTCCGATATAAAATTTCATTTGAATGGTGATAATTATTGGAGTGGGGTGAAAAAACTAATAGATTTTTTGTAATCTATCTTTTGCCATTTCATTTCCTTGGGCAGCAGATTTTTTCCACCAATATTTAGCTTGTTCTATATCTTTGGGTATTATAATTCCATATTCTGGAATATCTTGCCAAGCATATAAATCATATTTGTCATATATAGCAGGGTTATAGCCTGGTTTCAATTGCTTATGTGAACCAACCTTTATCTTGACACCTTCCATAAATAAATCACCATAGTTTCTTTGTGCCCATTCATCACCAGCTTCTGCACCTTTTTTGAGATATTCAACTGCTTTTCTTAAATCAACTTTTACACCTTCACCTCTCTTGTATGCAATTCCAAGGTTATTATATGCTCGGGCATAGTTTTTTGAAGCTGCTTCATTCCACCAATAAGCAGCTTTTGTAAAGTCTTGCTCAACTAAGAAGTATTGTTCTGCCCATCTGTACATTTGTCCTAATATAAACTGCCATCTAGGATCACCACCAAAAGCTTTTGATTCAATTAATTTGAAAGAACTTTCACGAAAACCAGTCAATCTATTTGT
>JAFZAE010000017.1 GCA_017548385.1 Prevotella sp. | reverse complement strand
TGGACAAAAACGATTCAATTACACTGAGCAATTCTTCCGATGAGAAGTATGTCATGGATATCAATGCCTCTTCTCGTACCTTGACTGACAACCGCACTTCTACCACAGGCCTGACATCATTCAATGGCACATTTTCTGTTCCCTCCATGCAGGCTCCACTCTGCGACAATGGAAACACCATCACACTTGACATCTTTATCGACAGGTCTTCTGTGGAAGTCTTTACCCAAAATGGTTCCATGTCGATGACCAATCTCGTATTCCCTAAGTCCATCTACAACCATCTGAATATTACAGGAACGACTGTTGAGGCACAAGTTCGCAATTTGAAGAGAATCTGGAATTAATTTAGTATAAAGACAACAATGATATCAGAAATGTTGCGATGAACGATTATTCTCAGCAATTGAAACATAAATGATATGGTTTCTTGGGGATATGCACTAATTTTGCAGCAGATAACTAAAAACAAAGAAAAATGAAGAAACTACTGACACTGATGGCAGCCATACTGATGGCATTGACCATGAAAGCCCAAAGTCCGATAATTTTGGGCGAGAATCATGCCATGCTGAGATTGGAACAAAACAAGACCTACCTGCTCCTGCCCGTTCAGGAGAAAGAAGAGAATGCGCATATAGCCGTGCTCGATGAGAGAAATGAGATGGTGAAGCGGCTGAACGTAAGACTGGCAGTTGACAAGGTGGACTACTACGTGCCACTGGAAATTAAGAACGCCCAACTGCTTGACATCACCTTCCATGGCGACAGAAGGACTACAGGAGCCGTGAAGGACTTTGTGTGCTGGCGGGAGATGAAGTTTAGCAACTCGTTCGACACGACAAACCGCGAGCATTTTCGTCCACTCTATCACCATACACCACTCTACGGATGGATGAACGACCCCAATGGTATGTTTTATAAGGATGGTGTATGGCATCTCTACTATCAGTATAACCCATACGGTTCACAGTGGGAGAACATGACTTGGGGACATTCCACCAGCCGAGACCTCATACACTGGGAGGCACAGCCGATGGCCATAGAGTCCGACTGGTTGGGAGCCATTTTCAGCGGTTCGTGTGTGACGAACGGGAACGATGTCGTCGCCTTCTACACTTCTGCCGGACAGCATCAGGTGCAGTCGATGGCTGTATCGAAAGACGGAGGACGGACTTTCGAGAAGTTCGGTGGAAATCCTGTACTGACGAGCGACGTGCCCGACTTCCGCGACCCCAAGGCATTCTGGAATGAGGAGGCCAAGGTGTGGAACCTGATTCTTGCTGCTGGTCAGGAAATGCGTATCTACTCGTCTAAAGACTTGAAGGCATGGAAATACGAATCTTCGTTCGGTAAAGAATATGGCAACCATGGTGGTGTGTGGGAATGTCCCGACCTATTTAAGATCAGCAACAAATGGGTGCTCATTTGCAACATCAATCCTGGTGGTCCTTTTGGAGGTTCAGCTACGCAGTATTTCGTGGGTGACTTCGACGGAAAGAATTTCACTTGTGAGTCGATGCCGAAAGTGACGAAATGGCTCGACTATGGCAAAGATCATTACGCCACGGTGTCGTTCTACAATGCACCTGACAATCGTCGTGTAGTATTGGCATGGATGAGTAACTGGCAATATGCCAACCAAGTACCTACGAAGCAATTCCGCTCTGCCAACTCCATCCCTCGCGATCTTGGTATTTTCACCCATGGTGAGGAAACCTATGTGAGCGTGGTACCCTCCAAAGAGATGCTGGCCGTACGTGGACAGAAAATTAAGAAACCAACAGTGTCTTGTGAAATTGTGGTGGATGTGAAAGGTTCTTCAGAAATCATACTGTCAAATACAAAAGGCGAACTAGTGACAATGCGTTATGACGCACAAAAACAGATCTTCACAATGGACCGCAACAAGAGTGGTGACGTGAGTTTCAGTGAGTCGTTTCCCTGTGTGACAACGGCACCTACTTACGGCTCCATCCATCAACTGCGCATTTTTATCGACCGCTGCAGCATCGAGGCCTTCGACAGTGATGGCAAGATGGCCATGACCAATCTGGTGTTCCCTTCAGACCCTTATGATATGGTCAAGGTGAAAGGCGGTAAAGCAACGATATATCAAATTGAACATTGAATTTTTGGAGCAGCGAGAGCAGAGACAAACTTGTTTGTACTATGCTGGTCGTGACAAAAATCAGCGAAGCTAAAAATGAAAATTATGAAACAGAATAAATCCATTTATTTAATCCCCGTAATGCTCTGCTTCTTCTGCATGGGCTTTGTGGATTTGGTAGGCATCGCCTCCAACTATGTGAAGGAAGACCTCGCATTGAGTGATTCCGTGGCCAATGTGTTTCCCTCACTCGTGTTCTTTTGGTTCCTTATCTTCAGCGTTCCCACGGGCATGCTGATGAACAAAATAGGACGTAAAAAGACCGTGCTGCTCTCTCTCGTGGTGACTGTTGTGTCGCTGCTGCTACCGCTTTTCGGAGAGAACTTTGGCATCATGCTTGTGGCTTTCTCTTTGTTGGGAATAGGCAACGCATTGATGCAGACTTCACTCAATCCTCTTGTTTCGACCGTGATGGGAGGAGGTAATCTGGCTTCCACATTGACATTCGGCCAGTTTATCAAGGCTATCGCTTCGTTTTCTGCCCCCTATCTGGCGATGTGGGGTGCTACGATGGTCATCCCAGAATTTGGGTTGAACTGGCGCGTTCTGTTCGGTATCTTCTTCATCGTCGGCGTTCTTTCCGCAATTTTGCTTTTTGTCACCCCGATAGAAGAGCCACCTATTGATGGCAAGCCTTCCACCTTCGTCGAATGCTTCAAATTGCTGGGTACGCCTATTGTGCTATTATCGTTCCTCGGCATCATGTGTCATGTGGGAATCGACGTGGGTACCAACACAACTGCTCCAAAGATTTTGATGGAACGTCTCGGCATGACGCTCAACGAGGCTGCTTTTGCCACGTCGCTCTACTTTATATTCCGTACCATTGGCTGTCTAACAGGTTCTTTTTTCTTGCGTGTGTTGAGGATGCGAACATTCTTCATCATCTCCGTCTGTATGATGGCCTTGTCGATGTGTGGCTTGTTTTTCGGTACAGAGAAATGGATACTCTATACAGCTATTGCCCTTGTGGGTTACGGCAATTCAAATGTTTTTTCCATGTGCTTTGCCACCGCCCTTGAATCAATGCCCAACAAGCAGAACGAGGTCAGTGGTTTAATGATCATGGGCCTCTTCGGTGGCACAATCTTCCCGCTGCTGATGGGATTGATGAGCGATGCTATGGGGCAGGCTGGTGCAGTGCTCATCATGGCTGTTGGTGTTGTTTATCTCTTCACGTATATCAAACAATTAAATCTTAAATCATAAACCTCAAATCCCAATTAAATGAATAAACGTTATGTAGTAGGACTCGGAGAAGTCCTCTGGGATGTACTTCCCGAAGGTAAGAAATTAGGTGGCGCACCAGCCAACTTCGCCTATCATGCCGGACAGTTCCTCGGTATGGACAATACCATTGCTGTTAGCGCATTGGGCTGTGACAAATTAGGAGAAGAAACTATCGAAGCGCTAAAGGAGCATGGGTTGAACGACCTGTTGCCTCGTGTGCCCTATCCAACGGGAACAGTACAAGTGCAACTCGACGAGCAGGGTATCCCCACGTATGATATCAAAGAAAATGTTGCTTGGGATAACATTCCCTTCGATGACGACATTGCCACCATTGCCCGTAATTGTCGCGCCGTCTGCTTCGGTTCTTTAGCTCAGCGCAACGTGGTGAGCCGTGAGACAATTCAGAAATTTCTTGATGCCACACCTGCCGACTGCCTGAAGATTTTCGACATCAACTTGCGACAACAGTTCTACACACAGGAGGTCATACGTGAGTCACTGCAGCGTTGCAATATTCTTAAGATTAACGATGAAGAACTTGTTTTGATAGGCAGGATGTTCGGCTATCCTGGACTTGATATTGAGAACAAGTGTTGGCTCATCCTCGGCAAGTACAATCTCGATATGCTCGTTTTGACTTGTGGCACTAATGGCAGCTATGTTTTTACCCCCGGCGAGATGTCTTTCCAGGAGACACCGAGAGTGCAGGTGGCAGACACCGTAGGTGCTGGCGATTCCTTTACTGGTTCCTTCTGCGCTGCTATCTTAAACGGGAAGTCTGTGCGTGAAGCCCATCAGTTGGCAGTGGATGTCTCTGCCTATGTCTGCACGCAGAATGGTGCCATGCCTGTGCTTCCATCATCTATTATGTATAATAACACGAAGCAGTCCTAACAATATTTTTGATGTAAATTATCTTTGTTTTATCCTCGTATCTCAAAAATGATTCAAAGTCCCTTCAATTTGTTACTATTCAGTGATATAATTGTGTTAAAGTAAAGATATTGTTACGCTGAACATTTTTTTTCATATAAAAAGTGTACCTTTGCAGTGTAATTTGAGTTTATTACTTAAATCAATATAATTTTGGCTTTAGTGGAGTGTCGTGTCAGAAGATACGACACTCCATTTGACAAATAAAAACAACTACATTAATGAAAAAACTATTCCTCTTCTTCGTGACCTTTGTCACTGTCGTTTCCTACGCCATATCATCACACCAGATTCTATATACCGCAATGGCTGACGACGATACACCGCACGACACCATCGACATAAGCGGCAACAACACTTCGTCGAACTACATTACTTACGAGCAATATATCTCACTGCCGACAGGAAAGACCCTCGACGTGCTGATGGCGCGTTATGCTTATTTCAATTCCACTATCAATGGCAAGGGAACATTAAACCTCTATGCTGGTGGCGAGAGATGCTATTTAGGAACGGCGAAAGGAGCACAATATCCCAACTGGACAAATTTCACAGGCGATGTACATATCTATCCCTATCCGCAAAACTCATCGTCGGCGGGCTATTATGGCATCATCATGGCGCATGGTGGAAAGACTTTTTCTGTCGAAGATATCGACGGAAGCCTGAGGTCGGGGAAGGTAAACATCATGATGGCAAACAACCACGTGATGCTGCACTCGGGAGCTACCATTGCCTGTGAGTCGGGAACAAGAGGATTCCGATTCGGACATCTCGACACCGAGGAGGGCTCTGTCATTCAGGGATATATGAAGAAAGGAACATACAACTCTTATTTCCTTTTGGGACATCTTAATACCGATGCCACATTAGCGGGCACTATCGCACCGCCAGACTTCAGCGACCAGCATCGCGTGGGAATCGTGAAGGAAGGTTCTGGAACCTATACCATAACGGGCAACAACAACTTCATCAGTGGGGCACTGCGTGTGATGGATGGGCGTGTACTTGTGATGAACGACCGTGCTGCTGCCGAGGCGAACAAGCTCCGGGGAGCCACGGGGGCCATGACCAACCCGCAGGATGCTGTCGTCTTTGTTTTCGAACAAGGACTGCTTGGCGGAACGGGAAATGTGGCAGGTACAGTTGATAACTATGGCATTGTTGAACCAGGAAAAGACGGACACGGCTCATTGGTCGTCAAAAACTACAACGCCGTCAAGGATGCTAATCTCTATGTGCGTCCAAATTCAGTATTGCGATTTCATATTACATCAGCAGAAGATTTCACCCAGATATCTGTTGATGGTAGCGTGAAATACTACAATATTGCTCAAGACTTCTCTGTGAGCGACGATATGCCTATGGTGGAAGTCGCTCTTGATAAGAATGTGAACGTGAATGTGGGCGATGAGTTTGTGCTACTGCGGGCAAAGACAAAGACTTCCCAGACCAGCGAATGGCAGTTCAAGTTGAAGAAGCCAGAAAAATATACATGGCAAATTGAGGAGCGCATAGAGGAAGGGGAATATACCGTGGTGCTGAAACTCACTTCTTTTGAAAATGATCAGTCGGGCGATGACCCAGGACATCAGGGCGAAGACAATCCTGAAGGTACCATGGGGGCGTTCTATGATGATGGTATTGATGACACAAAGGACAAAACCTCGCTGCGTGAATATGCTGAACAAAACCAGAAACTCATCGGCACTGCCATCTCGACTTGGAAAACCAGCATCAACAATGAAAACCTTGCAGAGACTAAGGAAATCGCAGCTCAGTTTAATATGCTTGTCGCTGAGAATGAGATGAAATTCGATGCCTTGGAGCCATCTCGCAACCAGTTCACATGGAGCGGGGCCGACAATTTGGTGAACTTCGCCAACCGACATCAGCTGACCATGAGAGGACACTGTCTTGTGTGGCACTCCCAATTGCCAGAATGGGTGTCGAGCGACGGAAAGAAAAACGACAAGAACTGGAGTCGTGATGAGGCGTTGGAAATCATGAACAACCATATCACCAAGGTCATGAAGCACTTTGATGGTAAGGTGATGGATTGGGATGTGGTTAACGAGTGTCTTGACGATGACCAGAATTCCATCCGTGCCAACCCCGATGCCTATGATCTCAGATCCACAGTATGGCAGAAGGCCATCGGCGACGACTATATCGACTCGGCGTTTGTCTATGCACACCGAGCCGCTCCTGATGTGCAACTCTATTTAAATGACTATGGCGTGGAATTGCAAGGTAAGGCTAAGTCTTCGGCTTTTTATAACTTGGCAGTCCGATTGAAAAACGATGGCATCCCTATTCACGGCGTGGGTATCCAGTGCCATTTCTCTGTCGGCGATGTCGATTCGGTGAAATTGGAGAAAACCATACAGCGGTTCGCCGAAGCAGGACTCAAATGTGTTATCACCGAATTAGATATGGGTATCTCTTCCACGTCAGCAGAAAACCTTGAGGAGCAGGCTCGCAATTACCGTGTCATCACTGACATTGTGCTTAACAACGATAATTGTCCCTATTTCGTCATCTGGGGACTGAAAGACAACGACAGTTGGCGTAGTGCGTCAAATCCCTTGCTATATACTGCTGGACTAGCCAAGAAACCCGCCTATTTTGCTGTCAGATCGGCTTTGCGGCACCGTGTCTTGCAGAACATGGACATCCATCCGACAACGGTTGAACAAACCACATACAACGGGACAATCTATGACCTCTATGGGCGCAAAATCATAGGCTATCCCACCCAACCAGGTATTTATATTCAACAAGGAAAAAAGTTCATCGTAGGCAGAAAATGAGTTTTTTTTGAGAATTTGAAATACATTGTCAGATTTTTTGTATTTTTGCGCTTGGAATCTGACATATTGTTAACATCTCAAATATAACTCGACTATGGAACAAAGTTCATTTTATGTGGTCTGTGGTGTATTGGCCAGTGTCTTTATGATATTGGGCTATTTGCCACAGGCTATTCAGACTATCCGCACACGTGAGACGGATGGCATCGCACTTCCCACTTTTTTAATGATGGGTATAGGTAGTATATGTTTTATGTTGCAGGGTGTCCTGCATAAGCCAAACATCATCTGGTCGATGTTCTTGACCAATCTGGTTACAACCATCTGCTCTATCATTGTCTTTGGCATCAAATTCTACAATGATTTTATCAAGAAAAAGAAAAAATGATTTTGCATTGAAGAGGATATTGCTACATTACAGGACAAAATCAAAAAACATTTGTCCTTTTTGCTATTTTATCCAAATCAACAGATAAACCTATACTGAAGGATGTTCCTGTCGTCAGCGGGGAACTATAGTAATATGATTTAGGCTTGTAATTGAAGAGGTTGTCTATGGCGGTGTTGAGATTAATACCGCGCCAGATATGGTGTTGAAGCATAAGTTTCCAGATGGTATAGCCCTGATCGACATCCGTGCGACCCGATTGTGGCTTGCCAAGGCTGCGTCCAGAGAGTGCCGCATCAAAGGCATAGTGGCGTGAGAAACGGTGGTCGTAACCTATCCGCCATGTCATGGAATGAGTACGAGGCTGATTGAACTGCGAGAAAAAGACGTTGCCAGTCTCATGCATCCAAGAATAGTTCAGTTTAAATGACACCCCACAATCCCAGATGTGGCCTAAACTGGCATCTATGCCCCAGACATTAATGCCATCTTCATTGTAATAAAGTGCACTTTCCATACCTTCGTATAAAGGGCCGTCGATAGTCGTGATACGCTTGTCGAATATATTGCAATATCCCACAAGAGTAAAATTATAGCGACCATCTAAAAATCCACTATTTCGGATACGATTTGTCCGCTCTATAGCGATGTTGAAATTATGACTTTTCTCTGGCTCCAGATTAGGATTTCCAATAATCATATATCCCATATTGCCCATGTCGAAGTGCATATACATCTCCTTGAGTGTAGGAGCACGAAAGCCACTGGCATAGTTGGCACGAAGGGTCATCCATGGCAACTTATATACTACGGCAAGACGCTCAGTAAGCGCCTTCTGTGAAGAGGCAGAGAAGTAATCATAACGAATGCTACCCACGACGTTCAATTGTGAAGTGATATTCCAGTCGAACTGTGCATAGCCGTCGATGTTGTCTTGTGCGTGGTTGGCGCCCTCAATGAATTGATAGGTGGTGAGATAGTCATGCATGTAGTCAGCCCCTAAGATAAGGCTATTCTTACCAAACGAATGGTTGAGCAACGCATGCATGACATGTTGCCGATTGCTGTAGTCGTGGTCGTGGGTACGTGTTCCGTCTGGCATGAAATTAGCTTTGTCGTATTGGTCGAAGGCGTACGAAAGCTCGAAACTGCGGCCGTGGTTCCATGCATACCTACCCTTCAGTCCAGCACTGTAACCATTGAAATGATAATCGTGTGTGTCGCGTTCGCTAGTACGGAAGAAATAGGCTCCCCGGCCAACAAATGTCAACTGGTCGGTGGCACGCCATATTATTCGCTCTTTGATGTTATAGGTTTTCTGTCCATACAGACGACTCAAGTTGGAGTCGTCCTCAAGTACCGACTCGTCATATGGTAAACCTTGCGCCTTCTTCAACAGTTCGAGGGCAATCTCCTCGGAAGAGTGTGCCTTAGGTAGATCGATAGGATCTATCTTTGTATGTTGGAAACTGGTCTGAGCGTTCCATTTTGTGGTGTTGAACGAGAAACTTGCACCATTGCGCCATTCATTGCCGAAGGAGTTGAAACGTGAGTTGACATTGGCAGTCCATGGCTCCGTATTCTCCCGGCTGATGATGTTGACAACCCCTCCTACGGCATTCGAACCATAAAGAGCAGAAGAGGCACCTTTCACTATCTCTATACGCCCAACATTGTCGAGATTCATTCGGTTGTAGTCAACATTGTCCATGGTCTCGCCTGCCATACGTTCACCATCGACAAGGAAGAGAACGGCATTACCTCCAAAACCGCTCATGTTGAGCGATGTCTCCTGGCTCATGGCAAAACCGAACTCCAATCCCGATATCTCCTGCGTCAACATATCCTGGATATTGGTTGCATCGTTAATTTTTATGTCATGAAGCGTAATCAGACGTGTGACGACAGGCGCATCCTTTAGTGCTTTAGGCGAATGTGAAGCCGTCACGACAATCTGTTCAAGCTCTAAAGAGTCACGGGCAGTCGTTGGGGAATGTGTTTGGGCAGAAAGACTATTAGCCAGCATGGACAATGCCATGCCGGCTAAAACGGAATGTAAGGATTTGCTCGTCAAAAACGCTGTCACTGCCTACTTCTTTGTTCCTGTAAATTGACCTGCAAAGGCAAAGGGCATATTTCCGTATTTCAATGTATATGTCGCAACGACTGCATTACCACTGAAGATGACAATTACATCACTGACGGTATATGCTTTTTCTGCTCCATCGGAATTCACCACGGTACCGGTGTATGAAGCGAGTTTTCCTGTAATGGTATTGCCAGTCTTTGCCAAAGTGATGTTCTTTACAGGAAGTGAAGGTAAGACCATTGACCCTCCCTCTGACGCAGGAATAGTCATATCAACAGATATGTCAGAGGATTTGACAAACACGTATGTTGGGTTGCTATTAAAAGCATCTCCCATGACAGTCATAATCTCTTCACCTGTATAAGAACCAGCTACTTGTGAGGCAACAGCAACTTCTGGCTCATCATCATCACTACCACATGAACACATACCAAATACGATAGTCATCGCAGCAACCATTATGGTTGTAAAAATTTTGATTTTCATATTATATAAATTGAATGAATGATTATTTTTCTGTGCTTAACTGTTGGGTGGTGTAGTCATACTCTGACCCATATGTGCTGTGAGGAATGCTAAAGATGACAATCATAAATAGAACAGCTAGCCCAACAATCCATTTGTTGTATTTCCACTTCAAAGTGGCAAGAGCAGCAATAAAGAACAGAAACGACAAAAGCGTCTTGTTGTCAGTAAGGTCTGTTCCGAATGGAAATCCTGTCCACCAGGGTCCAAAAGCAAAATGCTGCACGAGCGGTCCCAAGATGAAACCACCGACAAATAAAGTTCCCACTGTAATCTTCAACCATTTAGTGTATTTCTTGCGTGTTATAACCAATAGGAGAGTATAGACTGCAAACAGCATGGCCGCAAACATAAACAGGATGTGTGGCACCAGAATACTGGCGGGAACATCATTACGGAAACGTATTTGGAGTGGCTCATCTGCGAGATAATCTTTTCCCCCGACTGTGATATAGTACTGTAGTTTTCCTGCGACAGGTTGTACAGGCAATGTTGTCTGCAATTCTTTGTCTTTTAATATGAAATCCATTGTTGTGTACTCATCTGATGTGGGATAGCAACGGTAATGTATTTGTGCCTTCGTATCTGATGGAATTCCTTTGAGTGTCACAATCTCATCGTGTTGCACTCCGCTTCGAGGCAATTTTACTTTATAATTCTCTCCATTAAGTTCTATGGTCACTTTCTTGGGATAAGTAGGACCGGTCATACGTTGGAATACACTCAATGCCAATGTGATGACAATGGCTAATAACCAATACACGATTTTTTTCATTTCTCAATAGGATTTAAGTGGACCTGAAACATCATAATATCTTCACCTCGAAGGACTTTTACTGGAATTGTGGTGCCAGCCTTGAGTTCCGACAAACGCTCCATATACTCATTGATGTCCTTGACTGGTCTGCCGTCTATTTCTTGAATAATGTCACCGCTTCTGATGCCTGCTGTATGGGCAGGCTTCCCTGCCACCACAATGTCGGCACGAAGACCGGGAATGCGACTTGCACCCATGACATCTGGCATAAGACCTAATGTAACTTTGAAATTGGCATGCTTCATGGTGTTGCTGCTTGGCACATTAATAAAATCTGGTGTTTCGGGCAGATTTGCCAGTTGGGTAATCAAATCTTGTGAGAATTCCAATGTCTGCTGCATGCCGTCATAATTCAAGGTTGAGGGCACATCATCAGGGGTGTGATACTCCATGTGGCCACCAGTAGTGAGGAAAAGGACAGGGATGTTGGCTGCCACAAACGACGCATGATCGCTCGGACCATAGCCATCAGGAGTACAGGTGACGTGCAGGTTGTTCTGTTCGGCAACATGCTCTATAATAGTCTTGAATTCGCTACTTGTGCCAGTACCCGATACACTCATGGCATTGTCACGCATACGTCCCACCATATCCAGATTCACCATGGCGACAATACCTTTTAAATCAGCAGGGAGATTGATCCGCTGACCATCATCATGCTTCATCCATTCCACAAAATTCTTGGAGCCTATAAGACCTTGTTCTTCCGCACCGAAAAACGCGAAGATAATACTTCGTGGCGAACCCACCTTTTTAAAATGCTTTGCCAACTGAAGTACCACAGCATCGCCACTGGCATTGTCGTCAGCTCCGGGGTGCACCCCTAAAGTGTCAGGACGACGCGAGCCGGAACCTTGACCTCCCAAACCCAGATGGTCGTAATGCGAACCTACAACAATGTATTCATTCCTAAGTTTTTTATCTTTTCCTGGAAGAACAGCAATGATGTTATGAGTGGTCCGTTCCTCTGTCTTTCCGTATGTGAAGTTATGATAAAACCCCTTTTTCTTCTTTCCCTTGACAATAGGCTTGAGTTTTAGACCACGAAGTTCACCGAGGATATACTCTGAGGCGAGGGTATCACCTGCAGTGGCAGGAAATCTGCCTCCAAGCTCTTGTGAAGCCAGATATTCCACCGCTTGTTTCATGTCATTATGCTTTTGCGCATATGCCTGAAAGACAAAGGCGAAAGTAATGGATAATATAATATATTTTTTCCACATAGATGATACTTCATTTGATTTCGGGTGCAAAATTACGACAAACAATTATAACCTGCAATCCCTATTTATGATGATTTACCAACATTTGCAAGAATTTGACACTACTTTTTAATGATTCGTCGAGCAGTTATGAGCGACATCAATATTGTTAATTCTAACCTTTTTTTTTGTTTTGTGGGTGGAAATGCCTAAATTTGCAGTTCATATTTGACTGAACGATGATTTCTGTAGAATCCTTGAAAGTGGAGTTCGGCGTGAAACCTCTGTTCCATGATGCCAGTTTTGTGGTTAACGACCGTGACCGCATCGCATTGGTGGGTAAGAATGGCGCTGGGAAGTCCACTCTGTTAAAGATTATTTGTGGACAGCAACGACCAACGTCGGGGCGTGTTGTCATACCCGCCGATACCACCATTGGCTATCTGCCACAAGTGATGATATTGCAAGATGACACCACCGTTCGTGAGGAGGCAAGAAAAGCTTTTGCTTCACGAACAAATATGCGTGAGCGCCTCGACCACATGGAACGACAACTTGCGGAACGCACCGATTACGACAGCGCGGAATATACAGCTTTGGTGGAGCGTTTTACCCAGGAGCATGACCGCTATCAGATGATGGGTGGTGAGAACTATGAGGCTGAGATTGATCGTACACTTATGGGATTGGGTTTTACCCGCAAAGACCTCGATCGCCCCACTTCGGAGTTCAGTGGCGGGTGGCGTATGCGTATTGAACTCGCCAAGATACTTCTACAAAGCCCTGATATTCTGCTGCTTGACGAGCCCACTAACCACTTGGATATTGAGAGTATCCAGTGGCTGGAGCAATTCCTTGCCACTTCGTCAAGTGCAGTGATGCTTGTCAGCCACGACCGTGCTTTTATCAATAATGTCACCAACCGAACCATCGAGATTACTTGCGGACAGGTAATAGATTACCGCGTGCGCTACAATGAGTATGTCGTACTGCGTGCCGAACGGCGTGAACAACAGTTACGTGCCTACGAGAACCAACAGAAGGAGATTGCCGACATCAAGGAGTTTATCGAACGTTTTCGTTACAAACCCACCAAGGCTGTGCAGGTACAGAGCCGCATCAAACAACTCGCAAAAATTGTTCCGATAGAGATTGATGAGGTGGACAATTCTGCCATGCACCTGAAATTCCCTCCTTGTCTGCGTAGTGGCGATTTTCCCATTATCTGTGAAGACCTACGCAAGGACTATGGACAGCATACTGTCTTCGACCATGTAACGTTTACCATCCGTCGTGGCGAGAAAGTGGCCTTCGTGGGAAAAAACGGAGAAGGAAAATCCACCCTTGTGAAATGCATCATGGACGAGATACCCTATACTGGCATGCTGAAAATTGGCCATAATGTTCAAATCGGTTATTTCGCCCAGAATCAGGCTCAGCTCCTCGATGAGAACCTCACCGTCTTTGACACTATCGACTATGTGGCAAAAGGCGATGTGCGTCCTCGTATCAACGACATCCTCGGAGCTTTTATGTTCGGTGGTGAGGAGTCGGAGAAAAGGGTGAAAGTCCTCAGTGGTGGCGAGCGAAGTCGATTGGCCATCATTCGTCTGTTGCTGCAACCTGTCAACTTGCTTATCCTCGATGAGCCTACCAACCATTTGGATATGCCTTCAAAGGATGTGCTTAAGGAAGCCATCAAAGCCTTCGATGGCACAGCCATCATCGTTTCCCACGACCGTGAATTTCTCGATGGATTGGTTACCAAGGTCTATGAGTTTGGTGGCGGACGTGTAAGGGAACATCTTGGTGGCATCTACGATTTCCTCCAGTCGAGAAATATCGACTCACTCAATCAATTAGGTTTGGCTGCCAATCCCCAATCAGGGGCAAAACCTGCTCAGTCAACAACTCCCTCGACTGGAAAGCAGAATTATGAGGAGCGGCGCGAACAGCAGCGTCACATCCGCCGAATTGAAAAGGCTGTGAAAGACAGTGAGACAAAAATCAGTAATATGGAGAAACGTCTCTCTGAACTTGATGCTATTCTTTGTACACCTGAGGGCGCTTCCGACATGGAGGTGGTCACGGAATACACCTCCACCAAGCGCGTTCTTGACGAGGAGATAGAACGATGGGAATCTCTTTCCCTACAACTCGAAGAATTGAATGCTCCCTAAAATGTTTATAATTGGGGAGATTTCGAATAATGAAAGTAAAAGTCTTCTAATAATCTCAATAAAAACCTCTATTCATTATGAAACTACAAAAAATCCTGTCTATCATGTTGATGGCTATTATGACACTGCCTACGATGGCACAGACATCACAGAAATCGGGGCTTGATCTCGACAACCTCGATCGCACTGCACGTCCCGGTGACGATTTTTACCAGTTTGCCTGTGGCGGATGGATGAAAAAAAATCCATTGCCGGCTGCATACTCCAGATTTGGTAGTTTTGACCGACTGGCACAAGACAATAACGAACGTATCAATGGCATCCTCACCGAACTGTCACAGAACCGCTATGCCCGTGGCACGGTGGAGCAGAAACTTAGCGATTTTTATAAACTCGCCATGGACTCTACACGCCGCAACAGCGAGGGCGTAAAGCCGGTTTTGCCCCTAATCAAGGAGATTGAGCGTTGTAAGACTAAATATGCACTGCGACAACTGCAATTGAAATATGCTGCCTTTGCCTATGGCATACCCATGAATACCGGCTGGGGAGCAGACGAGAAAAATGCTGGATGGAATATTCTCAATGTATATCAAGGTGGACTGACACTCGGACAGAAAGAATATTATTTAGATACCGACTCTGCCACTACCGCCATTCGTGAGGCATACAAAAAACATATTGTCAACATGTTCCGTCTTTTCGGTTACAACCAGAAGGCTGCCACACTGAAAATGAACGACGTGCTGGCCATCGAGACAAAAGTGGCTGAGATATCTAAGTCGCGCACCGAACTACGTGATGTGGAAGCCAACTACAACAAAATGACGATGGCTGAGTTTGAACGCAAATATCCTAATATCCATCTCACAGAATTGATGGTAGCTGAAGGCATGACGGAAGAACAAATCAAGGAAATCGTTGTGGGACAGCCTTCTTTTATGGAGGGAGTGGATAAAATCATCGCTGATATGACCCCAGGACAACTCAAATCCTATATGGAATGGGATGTAATCAACTCCAGTTCTTCACTACTCAGCGATGAGGTGCAGGCAGAGAGTTTCGACTTCTTCGGCAAAACCATGACAGGTCGTAAGGAAGATCATCCACGCTGGAAAAGAGCTACCAATCAGGTTCAGAGCGTAATGGGTCAGGCTTTAGGAAAAATCTATGTGGAGAAATACTTCCCTGCTGCCGCCAAAGAGCGTATGCTCGGATTGGTGAAAAACCTTCAGGTGGCACTCGCAGAGCGTATTAAGGCACAGGACTGGATGGATGATGTCACCAAGCAGAATGCCCTCGATAAACTATCTACATTCTATGTCAAAGTGGGTTATCCCGACAAATGGATAGACCTCAGCGATTTGCAAATCGACCCGAAAAAGTCGTTCTATGAGAATGTGATTAATTGCAGACTCTTTTGGGACAAGTGGAGTATAAAGGAAAAGGCTGGGAAGCCCGTTGATCGTGATGAGTGGCACATGACACCTCAGACAGTCAACGCTTACTATAATCCTACGACCAATGAAATCTGCTTCCCTGCAGGTATCTTGCAAGTGCCTTTCTTCGATATGACAGCCGACGACGCCTTCAATTATGGAGCTATTGGCGTGGTGATAGGACACGAGATGACACATGGTTTCGATGACCAGGGCCGGCACTATGACAAAGAAGGAAATATGTCTGACTGGTGGACAGAGGCCGACGGCCGTAATTTCAATGAAAGAGCTGAGAAGTATGCCGACTTCTTCTCGGCCATCAAGGTGCTTCCCGACCTCAATGCCAACGGAAAACTCACTCTCGGTGAGAACCTCGCTGACCATGGTGGGTTGCAGGTGGCTTACTATGCTATGCTTAACGCTATGAAAGAAAACCCCATGCCCGAAATCGATGGCTTTACACCCGAGCAACGTTTCTTCTTGGCATACGCTGGCGTATGGGCCAATAACATCACCGATGCAGAGATACGAAGTCGCACCAAGAGCGACCCACATTCCTTGGGACGCTTTCGTGTGAATGGTGCTCTCCCACATATCGATATGTGGTATGATGCCTTTGGCGTGAAAGAAGGTGACGCCATGTTCGTGCCAAAGGAGCAGAGACTAAGCCTCTGGTAATTATCAGTGGTTAGGGGTGAAAGGTAAGTGGTAAGAGAATACCATTGCTTATCTCTCACCCCACAAATATAAATTGTATTGACATTTACCATGTCATGTGTTGCATTTATTCAATAACATCCGAGAGTAGTAAAAGTATTCTCTAACCCTTACCCCTTACCTCTCACCTCTAAAAAAATGCCTTTAAGAATTCCTGATAGCCTTCCGGCTATTGACCTGTTAAAACAAGAGAATATCTTCGTAATGGACACAACACGTGCCCATACACAGGATATCCGCCCATTGCACATTGTGATTCTCAATCTCATGCCATTGAAAATCACTACAGAAACCGATCTGCTACGACTGTTGTCAAACACGCCGTTGCAGTTGGATATCAAGTTCATGAAACTCAAAAGTCATACACCCAAGAATACCCCCATTGAGCATATGATGCTGTTCTATAAGGATTTTGAAATCCTGAAAAAACAGAAATTCGATGGAATGATAGTTACTGGAGCTCCCATTGAGCAACTCGACTATGAAGATGTGTTCTACTGGGATGAGATTAAGGCTATCTTTGAATGGGCTCGCACCAACGTTACGTCTACACTCTATATCTGTTGGGCAGCACAAGCAGGTCTGTATTATTATTATGGTATTCCCAAATATCCGTTGCCTAAGAAGATGTTTGGTGTCTTCAAGCAGTATCCCTCAAGCAACCGACTGCCTATCTTCCGTGGATTTGACGATGTCTTCATGATGCCACATAGTCGGCATACGGAGGTAAGGCGTGAGGATATCCTCAAGGATGACCGATTGCAGCTGATAGCTGATTCTCCCGAATGTGGTCCTAGCATCATCATGGCACGTGGAGGCCGTGAATTCTTTGTCACCGGACATTTGGAATATGCCCCCAATACACTCGATAATGAGTATAAGCGTGATAGAGACATCCGCGACGACGTGGAATTGCCATGTAACTATTATATGGACGATAATCCCGACAAACAGCCCCTTGTCTCATGGAGAGCTCATGCCAACTTGCTTTACAATAATTGGATTAACTATTATGTCTATCAGGAGACTCCATACAATATTGAAGAAATTAAATAAGTTGAATAGTTGACGAGTTGACAAGTAAACAAGTTAATAGCCCTACGAATAAATTGCCTCCTCGTCAACTAAAATAGTATCTACTTGTCAACTGAATATCAAATAACTTGCCAACTAAAATAGTATCAACTTGTCAACTCGTCAACTTGTCAACTTGTCAACTCAAATAGAACTACTTGCCCCCGCAAAAAATCTTGAATGTGGTATTGCTGCCATTGACCATGGTGCCGATGCCATATATATCGGTGCTGTGAGCCATGGTGCCAGGGCGGCGGCTGGGAATTCCATTGAGGATATCAAGACTCTTTGCGAATATGCCCACCAGTATTTGGCAAGGGTCTATGTCACGGTCAATACCATCGTATATAACGAGGAGTTGGGAGATGTGGAAAAACTATTACTAGACCTTGAAAGCGCTGGTGTCGATGCCATCCTTGTGCAGGATATGGCCATCGTCGAGATAATAAGGAGAATGTGGAGGGAAGGCCGTTTCAACATGGCCATCCATGCCAGCACCCAGACCGACAACCGTACTCCAGAGAAGGTAGCATGGCTTGCTGGACAGGGATTCTCGCGTGTGGTGTTGGCGCGTGAACTGTCTATACAGGAAATTAATGAGATACACCACCATGTGCCTAATGTTGAAATAGAGGCTTTTGTCCATGGTGCACTGTGCGTGAGTTATTCCGGTGTC
Source organism: Prevotella sp. (assembly GCA_017548385.1). Taxonomy (GTDB): domain Bacteria; phylum Bacteroidota; class Bacteroidia; order Bacteroidales; family Bacteroidaceae; genus Prevotella. Next base: position 8,944 of record JAFZAE010000017.1, on the reverse strand, counting down.
TGTTATGCTTCCCAACATTGCTTCCGACGTAGTGCCAACCGGGGGGAGTGTGCTCAGTTTTGCCGTTTGAAATTTGATCTTGTGGATGCTGATGGGCGGCAGATAGACAAGTCAAGGTACTGGCTCTCTTTAAAAGATATGTGTCGTATAGAACTGTTGGAAAAGATGGCCGAGTCAGGAGTAACGTCATTTAAGATTGAAGGAAGGCTTAAGGATGTCGACTATGTAAAAAATGTAGTGGCAGCCTATAGTCAAAAACTCAACGAGATTATCAAACACTCCAATGGCCGCTGGTGCCGTCAGTCATTGGGCCACTCTGAATATGCTTTCACCCCCAACTTGTATAAGACTTTCAATCGTGGTTATACCGACTATTTCGCTAACGGTGTCCGAAAAAACATTGCTTCCGTGGATACTCCCAAGGCGTTGGGCGAATATGTGGGAAAAGTGAAGGAGATACGACGCGACTCCTTCAACGTGGCGGGTACGGCAGCCTTTGCAAATGGCGATGGACTGTGCTTTTTTGATCAGGAAAGGATGCTTCACGGATTTCGTGTGAACCGTGCTGAAGGAAATCGTATTTTCCCTTTGCGTATGCCGCCTGAATTGAGGGCAGGTATGGGATTATATCGCAATAGTGACACGGCTTTTGAGAAAAAACTTGCTGGTAAGAGTGCCGAGCGAAGAATTCCTGTGAGAATGATTCTCAGATACAAAGATCAAGACCTCGTCCTTCAAATGTCGGTTATGGGTGCGAATGTGGAGATTGAGGCACATCGTGAGATGGAGTTGCAACTGGCACAGAAACCCCAACAGGAGAATATGCAAAAGCAGATTGCCAAGTTGGGTAATACTCATTATGTAGCCCAAGAGATACAAATCGATGTGAAAACGGCTGCTTTTTTTATACCCTCTAGTGTCTTAACGGAACTACGTCGTGATGCCGTGGAAACGCTCGATAAGAAATTAGCCGCCATGGCCCTGACAAAGCGTCAGGCTCATGTGACCAATCAAGTAATTCAGCAGCAGATGCCCACACCACATATTTATTGTGAATACGATTATATGTATAATGTGGCAAACCATCTTGCCCATCATTTTTATTCACAGAATGGACAGAAAGGAGTGGGGAAGGCCTTTGAATTAATCAGAGAAAAAAAACAAAAGCGTGTCATCATGCAGTGCAAGTATTGTATACGACAACTCTTAGGGTATTGTTCACACGAAGGAAAGAAAGCACCTTGGCGCGAACCATTATCACTGAGACTGCCTGATGGTCACAACTTTCGTCTTGGATTTGATTGTCGGAATTGTCAGATGTTAGTATTTGCAGAGTGAAATGAAAAAAATGATTATACATTTGTTGAAACATAGGGCCTTGTCACCTATATGCTTCCTGTTGATACTGATGACCTCTACATTGTCTTGTCGGCATCAGCAGGCTGCTCACCAGACAGAGAATGATTCTGTTCAGTTCACAAAGATGGATTCTATAAGGGCTGACTCGTTGGAATTTCGGAGAAAGCATCATTACACAGAAAATTACAATTTCCAAGTCATCTCGGACAGTTTGCCTTTGCAGGTGCAAATACCTGAGGAAGCTATAAACAACATGCCGTTGGACACATTCTATGTGACCAAAGATGAACTACTTGTAGTTGCTGATATCCGTATCCTTCCTGCTGATTCGATTGATTCAGTATGGATACAACTGGCAAGGAACAATAGTGACTTTGGATGGGTGCATGAGAAGCAGATGTTGGCGAGTGTAGTACCGGATGATTCAATCTCCCAATTCATTTATTTCTTTTCCAACAAACATTTGCTGATTTTCCTGATAATGTTTGTTGTGGTGATTCTTGCATACGGATTAAGAAAAATGTTTAGTGACCGTGCGCATGTCGTACATTTTAAGGATATCGCTACCTTTTATCCTACCATGCTTTGCATTACGGTAGCGTGTGCTGCCACCATTTTTACAAGCATTCAGATGTTTGTTCCCGAACAGTGGCAGGAGTTTTATTATCATCCTTCGCTCAATCCGTTCTCACATCATTGGCCGATGGCATTGTTCATAGCATCAGTTTGGATGATTATCATCATGATCATTGCTACCATTGACGACTGTTTGCGTCATCTATCTATGGGTGAAGCCATACCTTATATGTTTGGTGTGGCGGCTCTTTGTGCACTCAACTACGTGATATTCACATTTACCACGTCGTTTTATCTTGGTTATCTGCTCCTTGCTCTCTATATCTGTTGGGCAGTCTATCGTTATCTGTTTAAGACACGTAGCAAATATATCTGTGGCAACTGTGGCAAACAAATAAAGACTAAAGGAAAATGTCCGTATTGTGGAGTCATTAATGAATAGTATTTCCACTAATCTTTAAGAGCCTTCTTGCTTCCTCAATGATGGTGTCGCGACCACGGGCGAAGTCCTCGTCTGTGAGCGAAACGAAGTGGTCGGGATCGATGCCATGCTCAGTAATGTTGCCGTCGCGGTCATACATGGGACATGCAGAGAAGCGGATGCTCCAGCCATTGGGCAATTCGCTGGAGAATGGCAGTCCACCGCCGCCACCTGTATGGTCGCCCACGATGATGGCTTGCGGACAGCATTTCATATATTTCACAAACTCATTGGCGGCACTGAATACCCCACGGTTGGTGAGCACGGCGACAGGTTTCTGCCATCTCACACCCGATGTGGGTTCCAACCATTGTTCCTCCATCTTCGAGAAATCGTTGTGTCCTTTGCCCGTTTTATGTCTGATATACCCCACCTTGATTTTCTCGTTGGTGAAGCAACTGGCTAAGTGTTCGGCAGTAGAGACCAGTCCCCCGCCATTGTCGCGGATGTCGATGATGAGTGCTTCGCAGGGCGCTAAATGCATCAATACTTCGTCGAGGTTACCGGTGCCTATGTCACTGCTGAAACTGCCATATCGGATATATCCGATGTTGTCGTCGAGCACACGGTAGCGCATTCCCGCACTGATGCGGTAGTCGGTGCCTAAATAACGGCGGAGTAGGGTGTCGCTTACGTTGCTGGGATATTGCTCCTGCCAACTCCATTCACGTGCTATGTCAAACGATGTATAGATGTTCACATGACCGTCGCGGAGTTCTGAGAGCATGTTGGCAAGTACTTCAAACTGTTGCTCTGTGGTCATCCCGTCATGAAATTGTGGGGCATATCTGGCATGCACCTCGTTCCAGTCGAGACCGATGGTTTCCTTTTTATAGTCAAAGAAGCAATAGTGCTCGTCGATAATATGCCACAGTGCCTCGAAATTGCCTTGGGGATTGTTGGCATATTCCTCCTCCTCCACACATGAGGTAAACATGCTTCCCATCAGGAGAAATGCAAGGATGGCAGATATGTATGGTTTTAATGTCATATCTCAGTGGTTTGGGATGACTTATGGCTATAGGTTTTATAAATTAGAATCTTCAATCTTCAATTTTCTTTTTTTCATTATCGAGAGATTTTTTACGAAACCTATCATAAAAGCATTCGTGTTGACATGCTGTTTCAGGTTGTTGACTTTAGCTTGTTGGTAGTCGCCAAGGTAGCCCACACGCAAGATAAAAGAGCGAAACGCTACGTCGAAAGAGAGCGTATGGCGCAGGGAGGGGGCGTTGCCCACCGTAGTCAGCACACAGTTGTGGTCATAGTTGCCGAGTGAGAAAATCTCATAGTATGACTGCCCGTAGTTAGGGCTGAACATCACTCCTACAAGGGGCACAGATACCTCATAACGTACTTTACATCTTTTGTGGAAGACCTGGAATGCGTACTGGCCAACGGCAGATGGGCCGATATTGGCAAACAACCGCATTTGGGCAGGGTTGTTTGTGTTGCGGGTGTTATAAATGACGCCTAACCCAGTCTCAAACTGTCCGCCGACTTGCAGGAGACAATTAGCAAATGGAACCCAGTTATAATGTAGAGCAAAACTTAGATCATAAAGTCCGGAAATCTCACTCCCTTTGCCTACACGATCTTCCAGACCGGCTATACTGCCTTGTTGAACCAATTGCCGTGAGATGGGATTCCCTCCTGGTATTCGACGTGTGGAGTGAGAGATATACCGTAATTCCGTACCTGTGTATTCGGCAGGTGAGAGGTAGGTGTCGAGCACATTCACTTGTCCGATTGCAATAGCATTGACATCTTCACGAATTTCGCGTGTATCGTAACGGATGTGGTTGGGTGATATTTGAGTTTCTGGAAAAGCGTCAACCACTTCGTAAATACTACTGTCTTTCTGTGCCCAGAGGTGGGTGCAGAGAGGTAGTATCACGGCAAGTGTCATCAGACGTAATAGCCTTGTCGATGGAAATGAGGTATCAGAAGTCATCATCGCCAAAGAGGTATTGTTGGCCTGTGATTTCGCTGATAACCTGTTGCTCGCTCTTGCCAGCGTCAGGATCAAGGTTCTCCTGCTCTGTATCGGTATCATCGTCATCGGGTTCAGCCTCAGGTTCTGGTTGTCGCAGTGGCTCCAACTCTTCCACATGGTCTACGTGGCAGGTGGTGATACGTTTGCCACGGGCTTTGAAACCTTTGACAGCGATAAATTCCTCTGCGTCAACAGTGATAGGCTCACGGTTAGCGTCACTGTCGCCATACACAACCTTTATGAGTGGATAGGGTGTATCGGTGAGCAATAGTTCACGGCTGGCGGGGTTCTCGCCCAAATAATTCTGATGGCGTTTGGTGGCTTCCATGCGGAAACGCTTCAAATAAGCAAAGCTTTGCTGGTCTGCATCCAATAGCACTGCTGTCCACACTTTCTCAGGGTCCCATTTCTCTACCACCTTGATGTTGTTTTCATAATGGTTGTTGGTGTCGAAATTGGTGATGTAGAACTCTCCGCCATCCAAGACCACCAGGATGGCCTCGTCTTCATTGAACTCACCGAGGAATCGACCGTGCTCATCGTAGTTGAGGCGGTTGACATCGGGGTCGAACCATACTTTGCGACCTCCTAAAGTACTATGACCGTGGCTCTTCAGTGCGATACGATGGATGGAATGTTTGGTGAGCAAGTTGCCTTTACTACCACGTCCCTTGATGATGATTTCCGAGAAATCTTTCTCCAAGAAAATTTTCTTTAGTTTCGGATTGGGGTCGAGAGTCACCTTGATGACTTCGGCTTCACCGTTGGGATTGCAAGTGAAGTAGATCACTCTCGAACCTGCCGCACCCTGTGTAAGGTCGTACTCTTTGTCACGGGTAAGCGAGGTGACGTTGAAGCGTTTCATGAAATAGTAGCCATGTTTTCCATCGCGATAGACGGCATTGTAGATGGTGCGACTGTCGTTTTTCTTGAATACGCCAACATGTAAGATATTCTTACCCACGAATATTTTCTCTGCCACACGGATGACCTTGTATTTCCCGTCTTTATAGAACACGATGATGTCGTCGATGTCGGAGCAGTTACAGACGTACTCGTCCTTTTTCAGCCCGGTACCAATAAATCCCTCTGCGCGGTTGATATATAGTTTCTCGTTGGCTTCTACCACTTTCGATGCAACGATAGTGTCGAAATTCTTGATTTCCGTAAGGCGAGGATGGTCTTTGCCGTATTTTTCAAGCAGCATCTCAAACCACTCTACAGTGACATCTACCATGTGCGCTAGTTCGTAATCCAGTCGTTCGATGTCGGCCTTGATACGTGCGATGAGTTCATCGGCCTTGTCCTTGTTGAATTTCAGGATACGTTGCATCTTGATTTCCAATAGCCGTAGAATATCATCCTTGGTCACCTCACGCACCATGTGTGGATAATAAGGTGTGAGCCGTTCGTCGATGTATTCGCAGGCGGCATCAAGGGTGGGGGCGTTCTCAAAAGGTTTACCTTTGTAAATGCGCTCCTCGATAAATATTTTCTCTAATGAACAGAAATGCAATTGTTCCAGTAGTTCGTCCTTGCGAATCTCGCGCTCACGGCGTAAAAGCGACAGCGTGTGATTGGCAGAGTGACGCAAGAGGTCACTCACGGTGAGGAACTGTGGCTTGTTGTCCTCAATTACACAACAGTTGGGTGAGATACTTATCTCGCAGTCGGTGAAGGCATAGAGTGCGTCAATGGTTTTGTCGGATGATACACCAGGTGCCAGATGTACTTGTATTTCTACGGTGGCGGCGGTGTTGTCGTCTACTTTTTTTACCTTGATCTTGCTCTTCTCGATGGCCTTCAATATCGACTCAATCAGCGTGGTCGTGGTCTTGCTGTAGGGAATTTCGCGGATAACGAGAGTCTTGTTATCTAATTTTTCAATCTTTGCCCTCACTTTAAGGCTTCCTCCACGCAAACCATCGTTGTATTTGCTCACGTCGATGGAACCACCAGTGGGGAAGTCTGGATAGAGATGGAATTCTTCGCCATGCAAATATTGGATGGCTGCTTGACAGATTTCACAGAAATTATGAGGGAGAATTTTGGACGCTAGTCCTACAGCAATGCCTTCAGCACCTTGTGCCAAGAGTAAAGGGAATTTTACGGGCAAAGTGATGGGCTCCTTGTTGCGTCCATCGTAACTCATTTGCCAGTCAGTGGTCTTGGGATTGAATACGGTGTCCAAAGCGAATTTTGACAGACGCGCTTCGATATAGCGGGGGGCGGCAGCACGGTCGCCTGTGAGAATGTTGCCCCAGTTGCCTTGAGTGTCGATAAGTAGGTCCTTTTGGCCCATTTGCACAAGGGCTTCGCCAATGGAGGCATCACCATGGGGGTGAAACTGCATGGTATGTCCAACGATATTAGCTACTTTGTTGTAGCGTCCATCATCCATACGTTTCATTGAATGAAGAATGCGTCGCTGGACGGGTTTCAAGCCGTCGTCAATCTGGGGAACAGCACGCTCCAAGATGACATATGAAGCATAGTCCAGAAACCAGTTCTGATACATGCCACTGAGGTGATGTACTACCGAGGCGTCGAAGCGGTTCACGGGACGGTAGTCTGAATGTTGTTCGTCTTGCTGTTCGTTGCCAGTGTTTTCCTCTGTTGACTCTTCTAAAATATCGTCATTCTTTATTTCGTCGTCCATAGTTTTTGATACATTTCCTAATCTTGTCTGCAAAGTTACGAAAAAAAACTGAACTTTAGAAATATGATGAAAAATAAATAATCATAGTTTGTCTTGCATCTCGGAAAAGAAAATAAATGTTATTTATTTTGCATTTCGCTCGATTTGGATAAATTTCTCACACTCGGAAAATCAATTTTTTTTGCTTTTCACTCGCTAACTCGAAATTTTGCACTATCTTTTCATAAGATAGGCTGCATCTTGGAAATGAAAATAAACGTTATTTATTTTGCATTTCGCTCAATTTGCACTATCTTTGCACCCTAATTGACATTCATGGAAGTAAAGATTGTGTGGAGAATGCTTAACTCCAAACTTCTAACTCCTAACAACACCCCCCGAAATCTATAATAAATATCAAAATAATGGCACAAGAAGATGTATTCAAAAAAATCGTGAGCCACTGCAAGGAATATGGTTTTGTATTCCCCAGCAGCGACATCTATGATGGACTGGCCGCCGTGTATGACTATGGCCAGAATGGTGTGGAACTGAAAAACAATATCAAGGAATACTGGTGGAAGAGTATGGTTTTGCTCCACGAAAATATCGTGGGCATTGACTCCGCTATATTCATGCACCCCACAATATGGAAAGCCTCCGGACATGTGGATGCTTTCAATGACCCACTCATCGACAACCGCGACTCAAAGAAACGCTATCGCGCCGATGTGCTCATCGAGGATCAGATGGCTAAGTATGATGAAAAGATTCAGAAGGAGGTGGAGAAGGCCCGTAAACGCTTTGGCGACGCTTTCGACGAGGAGAAATTCCGTGAGACCAATCCCCGTGTCTTGGAGAACCTGAAAAAGCGCGACGCACTCCATGAGCGTTATGCCGCTGCCATGCAGGGTCCTGACTTAGAGGCTTTGAAACAGATTATCCTCCACGAGGGTATTATCGACCCTATCAGTGGTACCAAGAATTGGACCGACGTACGTCAGTTTAATCTGATGTTCTCCACAGAGATGGGTTCTCTATCAGACGCTGCCAACAAAATCTATCTGCGCCCCGAGACTGCACAGGGTATCTTTGTCAACTACCTCAATGTGCAGAAGACAGGCCGCATGAAGGTGCCTTTTGGTATCGCCCAGATTGGTAAGGCTTTCCGCAACGAGATCGTGGCACGCCAGTTTATCTTCCGTATGAGGGAGTTCGAACAAATGGAGATGCAGTTCTTCGTGAAGCCCGGTACCGAACTGGAATGGTTTGAAAAATGGAAGCAGACCCGTATGGCATGGCATCAGGCATTGGGCTTCGGCGCAGAGAACTATCGCTTCCACGACCACGACAAACTGGCTCACTATGCCAATGCCGCTACCGATATTGAATTCCATATGCCGTTTGGTTTTAAAGAGGTGGAAGGTATCCATAGCCGCACCAATTTCGACCTCTCACAACATGAGAAATATAGCGGACGCTCCATCAAGTACTTCGACCCACAGACCAACGAGAGTTACACTCCGTTTGTCATCGAGACATCCATCGGTGTTGACCGTATGTTCCTCTCCGTGATGTGTCATTCCTATCAAGAGGAAAAATTGGAAAATGGCGAGACACGTGTGGTGCTTCGACTCCCCACAGCCTTGGCACCTGTAAAATTGGCTGTGTTGCCGCTTGTACGTAAGGATGGACTGCCAGAGAAGGCTCGCGAGATTATCGACAACCTGCGTTTCCACTTCAATTGTCAGTATGATGAGAAGGATACCATCGGCAAGCGCTACCGCCGTCAGGATGCCATCGGTACACCTTATTGTATTACTGTCGATTACGATTCACTAAAAGACAATACTGTCACACTGCGTTTCCGCGACACCATGGAGCAGGAGCGTGT
>JAFZAE010000151.1 GCA_017548385.1 Prevotella sp. | reverse complement strand
TCGTCTCACTCCCAGCATTCTGACACTCATCCTACAGACTTCCTGGAAGGAGATTGGGGAGTTTTTCAGCGTCTATGTCTGGTCATGGCATACGTTGGCATTTGTGGCTGTGCTAGCCGCCTTAGTAACAGCCTATTGCTATGTTCGGAGGCGATTCTTCTCGGATGTTGCCATTGATAAGAAACTGAAGTATGCCGCCATCGCCTTGACAGTGGCAGGTCTTGCCCTGTTTTTCATCCCACTACCATTCCCTTTGGGACAAAACACACCCAACCAACTATATCTCTCCGGGCGATTTGTGTGGGAGACGCATCAGGAGATAGAGACCATGGAGACGATGATTGACCGAATCAGCATCACGAAGACACCCACAGAAGACAACGCTCCCGTGGTGGTGCTGGTCATCGGCGAGTCATTCAACAAACACCATTCGAACCTATATGGCTACGCGCTCCCCACGCAGCCACGACTCACAGAGGAGCGCGACAGCGGACGGCTGATTGTCTACAGCCATGCCGTGACGCCTACCAACGGCACAGCATATGCCATGCGCTACCTGTTCAGCCAAAAAGGCTGTGGCGAGATGACCGACAGCACCGACTGTGTGCTGATGCCTGCCGTATTTCGTAAAGCCCATTACCAGGTGGCATATTTCGATAATCAATACACACGCGCCTCAGGCGGCTCATTGGACTATAGTTGTGGCTATTTCCTCAATCCAGAGTACATCAACGACCATTGCTTCGACTACCGCAACGACCAGACCATGGACTACGATGCAGACTTCGTGGAGCACTATCGTACGGCATTCAGACTACAACCCCGCTCACTGAATATCATCCACCTGATGGGACAGCATTTCGATGCTGCCAGCCGCTATCCTGAGTCATTTGACAAGTTTCATGCAACGGACATTCATCGCACTGATTTGGACGAAGGGGAGCGCTCACAGGTGGCACAATATGACAATGCCACCCTATACAACGACTATACCTTGGCATGCATCTTCGATATCTTCAGAAACACTGACGCTGTGATTGTCTATCTCTCGGACCATGGTGAACAAATCTATGATGATGCCGAACATATATACGGCCGGATGTTTGGTTCGCAACAGAGTGAGGCAACGCTGAAAAATGTCTATCAAGTTCCCCTGATGATATGGTGCAGCGACATCTACCGGGCAAAACATCCCGATGATTTCGAAAGGCTGTCGGAAGCCCGTGACAGAGAGGTTTGCGCTGCCGATATTCCCTATCTGCTTTACGACCTGGCTGGCATCAACTTCAACTACCATCATCCGGAGCGGAGTTTCATCCATCCATCGTTTCAATCCCATCAAACCATCTTGCAAAAATGAATCACTTTATCCTGACACGTTTTAATGTGAGACTATACCCCAAAGACAAAAAAGGCAACAAGACCCTCACTCCTGAATGGCTGGAACATCGTTTTCAGTTGTTTGAGCGTTATACGCAGCCCAGTCTCTCGGCTCAGACTTGCAAGGACTTTAAATGGATTGTGCTGATAGACCGCGAAACGCCACAGGAATATAAAGACCGTCTGGAAGGATGTGTGGAACAGTGTCCTAACCTACATATCATCAGGGTGCGGAGCGACAAAGGATATCTATCCACGCAAGTTTTCCGCGAGGTGATCCAGCGTGACATGAAAGCGTTGTATGGCGATGACTACAAAGATGGCAAGGTGTTGACCACCTGGATGGACAACGACGACGCACTGGCCATCGATTTTGTGGAACGGGTGCAGCAAGAGGCGTCGAAACTGTCAGTCAAGCGACCTACTTTTATTGCCTTCCATTATGGACTGCAATATTTCACACAAAAGGAAGTTGCCGTGAGACATCGTTTCAAGAACAACCACTTCATCTCGCTGCTGGAGGTGATACAGCCCAACGAACTGCCTAAAACAGTCTTTGGATATGGCAACCATTGGTATGTCTATTCCTTTGACAAGCAATGCGATATCCATCAAGTGGCAAACAAAGATAAAGCGGCATGGATAGAGGTGGTGCACAACAGGAATGTGGCCAATGACATCCTACCAAGAATGTTCTGGTACAGGCCCATCAGCGATATCCACCTCCTGGAAAAAGAATTCGGACTGGATGTGACGTTAGACAAACATAACGCCAGGCGTTTTTACACCACTATCCTGCCCAAAATCATCAAGGTGAATGCCCATCATTTCGTGACAAGGGCAATGGAGAAAATGGGATTAAAACCTAGTGGTAAGAGGTGAGAGATTTCTCAGAGGTGAGGGGTGAGAGGTAAGAGGTGAGAGAATACTCCTGCAAATCACGGATGTTATCGATGCAAATAACTCGTCAACTTGTCAACTCGTCAACTTGTCAACTATAAAATTTCTTTTCATGCGAAGAAACGTGCTTATCCTATTGTTGTTTTTCGTGGCAGTATGCACTGCTACGGCAGGGCCTGTGACCAAAAGCCAGGCACTTCAGACAGCACGTGCATTCGCACAAAAACATGGGCTGGCGGCACCGGAAAAAATCAAACTTCTATTTCAAGAGGGAGATAAAATACTTCAGGATTCTAGAGACTCTAGGAATTCTAGGGATCCTAGGGAATCTAGGGAATCTAGAGAATCTAGTACCCCTAGGGATTCTATAATCAGCGGAAGGCCCCCTGCCTATTATGTTTTTGGGCTCGATGGAGAAGGATTTGTGATTGTCGCTGGTGATGACAGTGCCTATCCCGTGCTGGGATATAGTGACCATGGTAATATTTCCGCCGATGCCATGCCCGACAACCTGCGCTATTGGCTCGACAGTTATGCCCGCGAGATAGCATGGTCACAGGGTCATGCCAAGATGACCACCAATGGCAGCGAGGAGGCAATTGCCCCTGCCCGTCAGGTGGTGACACCTCTACTACCGACTTTGTGGAGTCAGAACGAGCCATACAACCTGCTTTGCCCACAGTTTGATGGCCAGAGAAGCCTCACAGGATGTGTTGCCACAGCCATGGCTCAAGTGATGTACTACCACCAGTGGCCACAAGATGCCACCACCATCATACCCTCCTATAGTTCGGAAATGGCCGTGTCGGGACAGGGCACTTATAAGACTACCGTGGCAGAACTTCCTCCCACCACTTTTGACTGGGACCATATGCAATATAAATACTCCGAAGGTTCCACAGCACAGGCAGACACCGCTGTGGCACGCCTGATGCAATACTGTGGTGCCGCGGTCAAGATGCAATACGCTCCCACACGGTCGGGAGCACAGAACACAGACTGTATCATCGCCCTGAATAACTATTTCGGTTATGCTGGCACCATTACTGAACTGGAACGCGACTGCTGCCAGCCAGGCACCTGGGACGAACTTATCTACCATGAGATTAGTCAGACACGCCCAGTCATTATCAGCGGCGGTGCCAACAACGGTTTCCATGCCTTTGTATGTGACGGTTTCGATGGCGACTGTATGTTTCACATCAACTGGGGATGGGAGGGAACAGGCAACGGCTATTTCCGTCTGCAAGCCCTGAATCCCACCTTCCAGGGTGCAGGTCAGAATTCACAATATGGCGGCTTTACCACGAGGCAATGCGCCCTGGTGGGTATCAGTCCGACGCCCACTGCTGACGAGGTGGACTACAGTCTGGGACTCGACGACAGCAGCGTGGAATGTATGAGTCTCACATTGAGCGGCAGCAACAACATCTCGTATAAAAAATCGAAAGGACTGGTGGGGCTGACCCTGACACACGAATACAAGAAACACTCTATCGCCGCCGAGACCTACGACGTGGGAGTAGCACTCTACAAAGACGATGTGGTGGTGGAGAGACTGAGCCTCCTGACGAACAGGTCTTTAGGATGCTATCATTGGACTACCACAAAAAAACTCAATGGATTTGGCACCAACTTAGACGACGGCACCTACCAGTTGATGGCCATCAGTCGTCGTAGCGGCACATCACAGTGGTATAAGGACATCTATGCCGAATGTAATTATGCAGACATCACCATCGCCAATGGCAAGGTTTCCTATACCAACGTGAGCCAACCCTATATCCCTGAGATGGAAGTGATAGATGTAGAGCAGCGGTTCGACTGCGAGGTGTCATCACCCAAGCAACTGAGGATTACGGTGAAAAACACCGGGAGCGTGGAGTATATCGGACCGCTTTATTTGTTTGTGGATGGCGCACAAGGCATCTATGAGCAATTGAATCTCGGTGCGGGAGCGGAGGATTACATCGACATGTTTTTCAAGCACAGTGCCGGCAACTGTCCTATTGTGATTGCCACTGACAAGGACAAACAGAATATCATCTTTGATGGAATCATCCAACTCATCAATTATTCCACCTACAGCCAGAATGCACGACTTACCGTTGAAGGATGGCAACAGAGTAGCGTGGATGAGGAAAAGATGGAAATGTATGGCCGTGACTTCACGGCGGAGATAACCCTCGCCAACCATACCGCCAATGATTTTGCGGAGAATATCAGACTCAGGATCCTGGCATACGAGACAAGAGGGGGTGATGACGAAGAGTATAGTTACTTAACTATCTTGGTTCCCGCAGCCATCCCTTCTGGGGAGACCGTAACACTATTGCTTGAATATCCTAATATTCCCCAGGAAGTGACAGAAATCTATTATCAGGTATTCAACGGGTCGCAAATGCTAACCAGTAGGGGCTACTATAGACTCTGCGACGGATATGCCGTGTGGGATGGCAACGGAAGAAAAGAATATCGGCCTATGACCGAACAGGTTGTTGTGGGCGACGATGTGACGGCAGCAGATTTCAGTCAAAAAAATTTTTCGGCTATCTTGCCTGGCAGCAACCCCAATACCATCTATTATTTCTCGCTTGGTGCCGAAGTGCCCACTACGCTGGCAGGACATAATGTAGTGAAAAAAGAGCATTGTGACACACTGACCCTAACGGCAGGCTATGACTATTATATCCCCAAACCATTTGTGGCTTCCCATGCCCACTACACCCGCACTTTCGACACAGGAGCAGATGGCAAGGGCGGATGGTCCACCATCGTATTGCCATATGCCGTGACCACAGTGGTCAACGTGGCTTCAGGCGACACCATAGAATGGTTCCGAGTCAAGGGTGAGTCAGGCAAACAATTCTGGCTCCGCGAGTTTGCCAGGGTTGTAGGAAATGATGGTGTGGATTTCGACAATGCCGACCGATGGCGTGCCAATATGCCTTACCTGATTGCCGTGCCGGGACAGCGATGGGGCACACGATGGAACCTCATGGGTAAGCCCCTGCGCTTCATGGCGGACAATGTGCGGATTCTATCTTCACAGATGCCTGTCTCACGATCGGCAAGCTATGAGTTTGTGGGAACCACAGGAACTGCAGACATCACAAACGCATATGTGCTCAACGATTCTGGAAATGCTTTTGAATACAAGAATCAGACCACGTTAACCGCCGGACAAGCCTATTTCAGGAAACGAGGAGAGGGGGAGATGCTGTTAAGATTGAAGATTGAGTGATTTCGGACATACACGGGGTATGTCCCTACGACTAGGTTGCACTTCAGCAAATGTTTAGAGTCAAAATATTACCAACCGAAGAGCCAGCCACTACCATCATCTCGGATTTCATCCAAACCATCCTCATAATTATCATCGGCCTTGCTTCTTAGATAACTTGCATCGTGATGATAACCATATACACGACTGGCATTCATACTATATTCATCGATGTCGGTCAACAGTTTTTGATAGATTTCCTCAAAGACCTTCTCGTCATCAGTGGTTGGAGACTTTAATTGTTTTACACGGTCCAGAAGGTAATTGTAATGAGCATCTTCCAGTCTCTTACCCACTTTACTCAAACTATCGCAGAGAGAGGTGTTGTATCTCAGATAATCGTGGTTTTGATAACTTCTAACTTTGTCCATCACGGTCTCAGAGTGTTCCATACTTTGGAAATACCTCGTTTTCATCAATTTCATGGCTTCCTCGTTGCGCTTGGTCACAAAAAACACGCTGTCAAGACGGTCGTTGAGCAAGGTGCCATTGTTCACCACTCTATTGCCTTTGCTGTTGACAATTAGTTTTACGACACCTATTTGTTCACGGAAATTCTTGATTTCCGTGCTATCCCAGACAGAACTTCTTCTGAAATACTCGAAACATTTGTCGGCGAATGCTGGCACATATTTCTCACAGAGGTTTTCCTTCAGCTTGTCTGAGGCTTCACTATCAATAAGAAGGCTGTCGGACATGTAACAGATGGCGTGTGCCGCCTGGAAGAATTGTTTGTTTAAAGCCTCCATCGAAGCTCTGGGGTTGATGTCATCGATATACGACTGTGCTTTCTCCTCATATTGGCGTTCAGGCATGATGCTGAAAGGAGGGTCCAGGCGTGTCTTGACAAAAAACAGAATCGCACCCAATACAAGCAAGATAACTGTTGTTAATAATATGATTTTTTTCATCTGTGTATTTCTATTTTGAGTTGCTGGAGATGTGGAGTATAGTGGGGATAGTATCTATAGTGGGGATGATAAATGGAGTTTATGGTTGATAGTCTTTTTCGTTGAAAAAGTCATCGTAATCCTTGTCCAAACCATCTTCCTTATCAGATGTCTGATGGTATGTTGAGGGGGCAACAGTTCCATCGCCAGTGGTGTTGTCTATGGCACCTTCGGAGTTCGTGTCAGAGGGTGGAAGTGTGTCCTTGGGGATAGTATCGCCCGGGATGGTATCATTGGGAATGGTTTCGGTGGCAACAGGTTCAGGCTGTTCCTGTGGCAACAACCATTTGGACGTGGCAAAACCAATGGCAAAGCCCAGGATAGTGCCAAAGAGCATTCCCCATAGCCATTTCAGTGTCGTTTTTGGCTTTTTATCAGTGGTTTTTGGCTTTTTCTCTTGTGCAGACGGTTTGTTGGCTACTTTGTGTGGTATGCTGTATTTGTCGTTGGCTTGTAAATGTAATTGAGGAGCAGCCAGCATGGCGGTATTGAGCGTGGTGAAAGATTCACTATTTGTAATTTCCTGATAGGATGGTGGTAGTAAAAACACCCCTATGTATCGCAAAAACTCACTGTAAAGAATAGGGCTGCCAAGGAATGTCGACATGCTTCCACCATCGTTATCCAGCCACAGGCATGCATATTTGTTGTATTCTTTCTTGCCCTCTATTTTCAAATCAAGTGTCGGGTAGTCCCATTCGAAGAATTGACGAAGTGACTCCACATTGCGGTTTTCCAGCAAGACGGTTTCCATGGCATCGCGGATGGTGGGTATGTCGGCTGCTGCTGAGACAAGCAGTTGCCGAGGTACGAAAAGCACCAGTGAGAGATAGTCGCCTATGCGGGAGGAAAGTGGCAGGATGACATAAAGGTAGCAGCCATCGTTGGTCATGGACAGCATCGTGATAGTCTGGTTGAAATACTGGGGCAGTTTGAAAACTGTACCAATATGTACATCGACGATACCACGAGATGCTTCACTACCATTGAAGACAGCCTGATGGTTTTCACCTTCTCTGATGGTCTGGGAATATAATTGGAGAAACATTATCTATCTATTGAAAATTGAAAATTCACGTTTCGCATTTGCTCAACTCTCGGTAGTTAAAAGGACATTTGCAAAAGTCAAGTTAAAAATTGAAAAATTCTATTGTCTCAACTTATCTTCCACTTTTGCGAGGGTGTCGTTACGGTAGTCAAAAGACTCACGCATGATAATCTTTAAGATGTCTTTAGCATAGTCGGTGTTAATACAACAGAAGTTTTTGAAGCAAACATCACCGATGCAGAAAGGTACTGGGTCAGGCATGATTCCGCTTGAGATATTGTGTGTAAGGCAGCAGTCTTTCAGTTTTCGGATGAAACCACCATAGTTGCGGTAGAGATATGCAGAGAGGTGGTTGTTGATATCCTCGTCTTCACCAATGCGTGTGAAAAGGTGGTCGTATTTGGTGACAATCACATAGACCCCATCAGTGCAATCATTAAGTATGCCCGTCTTGTCCAAATAATCCAATCCGAAAGAAAGATACTCTTCCTGAGTATATCCTTTGTATTTTTTCTTTTCCGTACCATATTCGATAATGAAGAAATGGAACTTGCGGTTGGTGGTGCGGTTTCCTTGTAGAATGTTTTCAAATGACAGGAAAGCCTGCTCATGATAGTAGTTGTATTCGCTGGTTTTGCCTTTGTATTTCCAGTAAAGATAGCAGAACAACTCGCCCGCCATATCGATGAGAGTAACTGGATGGACATGATTAAGGTAGTCGGTCAGGTTGAGGCGGATGGCATAGTTGCTGGTGACGGGCGTTCGTGCCGGGAGCACACAATAGTTATCGCGCCCACGGAAGACATTCAACAGATCCATCATATAGTCGTAGCCTTGACAGTCGCCTTTGACTGTAAGGTCGTTGATAACGGTTTTTTCCATAGCCGCATTGAGCACCACGCCCAGTGCACATGTCTTTCCCGATGCAGGTATTCCCCAAAAGTAGAACTCCGTACACCCCTCTTCCAGATAATCTATCTGTTTATCTACGGATTGCATATATGCCGGTGGTGTATCGAGCATATCGACGAATTTCTCCAGATATCCATGTCCTTCAAGCAATTGCTCACGAGTGAAGACTTTTATCTCCATACATTGTGACACGGTGGCTGCATCGAGCATGTTGCAGTCCTGATGCAAGAGGTCCAGCAGTTCTTTTGGCGTCAGTGAACCATTGTTGAGCAAATCGACGATAACGTCAATTTGTCTCTCGCTATTAGTGATATATTCACGCAATTGATCCAGACGCGATACCGGTTGGTACTCTATCATCGCCCTTGGAATAGACACTTCGTCGACAAGTTTGATGTGGTGGATGTTATCGTAGTCATGGTCGATATCAACGGGTTTTTTGCGCCATTTGCGGAATATGTCCCTAATAGACACTCTGGAGCGCGTATGGCGTTTTTGGAGGTAGTAAGGCAAAAAGAGCAACGACATACACACAAGCCCTGCCAACAGGGCCAGTGGTCCTGGGAATTTGAGCTTGGTCGAAATAGCGTCGATATTGTTGAGATGCTGGCGTATCTCCTGAATGTGCGTACTAGTGAAAGTGAGCGTCTTGCCTTTGTCAGCCTTTTCGCCTGGGAAAATATGCTTTGAACTTTCCTCCATTTGTCCGTGCCAGAGTTCTATCGCCTCGCGTATCTTGTTGATATTGCCAAGTAAGAAGACATTCCACACGGTGACACCCTCGCGGGCATTGTCGAGCCATGCGTTTGCGCCCTGACGCAGACTGTCTTCACCGATGCAAAGTTGCATTTCCATGATTTGCGGCAGATTATCGATGACAATGTCAAATGGTACTTTTTTGTAGAACTTGTTGTCGCCGATAATCTTTCTGGGATTGCTCTTCGCACGTCTCAAGTTTACCACATAGAGCCTTTTACGCTCTTTGGCATAGTCGGAATACTCGTTGAGCATCTGCTTCGACTCGTCGAGCAGGGCAGTGAACTCACTGGTAATCTTTTTCTCTTGCTTGTGAATAGTGAAGAAATGCGTGAATGGCACCATGGCAACCAGACACAGCACAATCAGCAAGGGAAGCAATACGCACTCCCATTTGATATAGTGTTCAAAATGTCGGTCGACACCTTTCAGTCGTAGCAGGCCAATGCACAATATCGTCAACAACAGGACGATGGCTCCGGTGAGAAGAAGCGTTGGCAACATTTTCCCCCCCATGAGATAGAGCATGCCCACAAACACGATGTAGGTGATGATAATCAGAGATATGATTGCCAAGACAATGCCGTAGGCGAATTTTAATTTTTCGTTCATTTGAATTATATATTGAAGTTTCGCATTCGCTCAACTCTCTGTAGTTAAAAAGAATAGAAGAGTAGTTAAAAGGACAATAGTCTGGCTATTGCAACGATTTCAACACAAAAATCAAAACAAAACGGAGGTAAAGTCCCTTTAACTACGTTTCTATCCCTTTCCATTCCTTATATGCGAAAGTTGAGTTATATTTTTTTTTGAAACAATCAACTCGTCAACTTGTCAACTCGTCAACTTGTCAACTATATCAATATCAATAATACCCTTTCGTGAGATAATAGAATTTTTTGAGGCGGGCCTGGGAGAGTTCAGACGAGAAGAAGTTGCGGGCATCGGAAGACTGTATACCATTGCCTTCGACTTTCCCGTTGACTTTTCTTGTCACCCTAATGACACACATCAGGCCTTTGGGTTTGCCACCATATTTTGCAGCATTATAGGAATGCTGTGTCATCAGTGCCATGCAAAAGAGTCCTATGTCCAGTGTCATCACTTTTCCACTTACGAGTTTCACCTCCAACCGTTCATAGTTATCAGGGGTTCCCGTCTTGGAAAATAGTACGAGTCTGCTGTCACCGCTGAGATGCTCTGCATCGCAGAGTTTCACAATTTTATCGTTCATTGGTGTAAGCAGTGTTGGGCTTTGGGTCTGTGCATCCTTCAGTGCATCCAACAGAGCGTTCCATGCCCGTTCGTTCTCTCCCTCTGACAACAGAGGTGCTTCCCACTTCTTGTCGTGCAAGATAAACGAAGCCATGACTTTTCGTTTGGTGAGCATACGTGTCCATGCCTCGGCTATCTTCAGGCAGTTCCATTCGTTAGTACCTTGTCCGAGTATCCATGGCACCAGTTCACCCTTGAGAGTGGCTCCAGGGGTGGTAAGGTTGTCGAAGTAAAGCAATGTGGGGTCGGGACTAATGTTATCCACTCCGAAGCGGTCTTCAGGATTCAAGTTCAGCGCATCCCATGTATAGTATGCCATATTCAGACCCTCATTGTCGTTGTATTCCGTCATGGTCGGAATACTGTATAGTTTATCTATCTTCTGTATGAAGGGACAAGTGGGCCATGTGAAGGAACTATTTTCTTGCAACTGGATATCTTTTTTTGTGAACTTAAACGGGTTGCCGGGTTCACCGAATCCCAAAGCCTTTGTTGCCATCACCACGGGATAGACATCATCTGACTTTGCCAGAAATTCGCTGATGGTGCTACAACCCTCCCAAAAACGTTGGTAGTTCTTGCTCAAAGCCCATGCATTTGTGGTGTGTCCATAAAACTCAGCCGTGCCACGTGGATTCTTGCCGCTATTGTCGACACTGATAAGTTTATAGTCGCCTTTGGTGTTCTGTTTATCCACAAGTTCGGGTTTGGCAAGAACGGAAGCCAAGGCCACAAGCGGTTTGAAGGTGGACCCCAGATAACGTCGCATCAAAGCAGGATTTTTGCGCCCTAGCGCCAAGTCATAGTCGATACCTTCGTCAGAGGAGCGGTAGTATGGTGCCCCCACGATGCATCCTGTGGACATGTCCATCATGGTAAGCGACATTTCCCATTCGCCTGAACCATATTTAGGCTGTAGTGTTTTTTTGCAATAGTCTCTGAGTTCACGTTCCATTTCTAAAGACAACACCGGGTCTATACTCAGGCGTACAGTGTCGGTGCCAGGTGTATTGCGAAGTGTGCTTGACAGCCCTTTGACAATCTGCTGTGTGAATTTATCTGTAAGGTTATGGGAAATGCTATAGCGCGACTTCCCCTCGTATGAGTTGACCAGTGTGGAGAGTGTGAGCATGGGATTGTTGCGATGAATAGTCACCTCTGCCAACTTGTCTTTCCCTTTTTCGGCAAAGACCACCAGTTTCAGACTGTGGTCGAGCGGATATACGATGCCACTTTCTGAGGCCGTCTGCGGGTGGATGGGCTCTGTGGAACTTTCGGTGTTGTATGCCTCACAATAGGTTTTGATGGGTTTGACACATAGTTTATGGCCTTTTAGATAGTCGAAAGCCACTTCTCTGCCATCGTTTAATTTGAGCACCACAGTGGTGGTGTCTTTCTTGTATGAATCGTTAAGTCGGAAAAAATCTATTGGCTTGCCATTGGAAAGCGTCAACTCGTTGGTCTCGTAGTCGGGCTTGATCACTTTTGTAAAGCCACCACCGGTCTGGATATGTCCTCGTGCTGACTCCTTTATGGGCACGACCGACCTACCCCACGACATAAAGCAATGGGTGGATGAGGGGAACAATGAACCGTCGGCAGCGACGATGGTTCCTGTCCATGGATTATTCTCCAATGCCACCTTAAACATCGATGGTGACAGTTTGATGCTTTCGATGGTGAGGTCTTTTCCTGCGAAGGAGATACGAAAGATGCACTCTCCTAAACTCTGTCGCTGCCTGGCGAGCAATGAGGGTACATCGCTATTGTGAAAAAAACGCACATCGTCTTTGTTGTCAATGGCCGAGGGGTCGATATCGCTCAGACGGATGTCGGCGGCACGTGCTCCCTCCACCTTGTCCATATCATAGGGAAGTGCGAACTTCAGTCCTGGATATTTCCGTTGTAATTCATTGATGGAATGAGGGTGGATGGTGTCGTAAGGTGCAGTGTTACCATGCTCCACCATACGGGCAAGCATATCATTGGTCCGACCCACAAAACCCTCATCATCCGACGGGATATACACATCGGCTGCTGCCGACTTGCCCAGGGCGGTGTGTTGTTTCAGAAATGTGGCACCAAGCAGCAGTCCGGCGAGAGCAATAATGCCAAAGATGAGTTTGCGTCCATGGCGCTCTACCCATCGCCGATCGATGGTTGACGACTGCCCTCCCTTGTCGTCATTCCCTTTCTTCTCTTTCTTCTTAGGTGGCGTACCTGGTTCTTTCAGGCGGAGTGCCACCTCGTCATGACGATAGGTGCCAGGACCACAACTAAGTGCTGTGGAGAGAATCATTTTATCGTTGTCGTCGAGTGTGTTCTTACGTAGCACACGGTCGATGTTGGAAGGTATCGATGCAATGAGCGTAAAGATACCATCGAGTGTGGGTGGCTGACCACCAGAGAATGCCTGAATCATGGGAGCCACCTCGTTGAGTCGCTGTATGTCGGCTTCTGATGCCCTTCGGGCATTTACCGAGCGCAAACCCGGTGCTGTCCAGTCTATCAATATGCCCTCTATGCTTGCGTTTCCCCACAAAGAGATGTCATCGTGATGGCATACAATCAGCATATTATTGAAAAGTGCCTGTATTCCTCTGTCGGTACTCTCCACTGAATAAGCCATCGAGGCATAGGAGCGGATGGGTGCGGGTAGTTTGCTGATGGCTCGCAGCAGTGACTGCAAACGCGGTGACTGTCGCAACTGATCGCCATA
Organism: Prevotella sp.; assembly: GCA_017548385.1. Classification (GTDB taxonomy): domain Bacteria; phylum Bacteroidota; class Bacteroidia; order Bacteroidales; family Bacteroidaceae; genus Prevotella. The sequence goes on along the minus strand of JAFZAE010000151.1, from coordinate 996 downwards.
GAACCGCTCGTTGTCGCCCAAGCGGATGAACATCTGTCGGCGATGCACCAGACAATAGATGATGTATTGCAGGAGTCGTGTCTCCTCATTATTTAATGTCTCATTGACATTGTTGGCGACTGGTATGTCGGCCGGGCAACCAAACTCCGGTTTGTCGTAGGGACGTATGCCATCGAGCGAGTTTAGGACTACTGAAAGTGGGCATCCTTGGCGGTTGATGATGGCTGGGTCTATTTCATAGACGGCACGAATAGGATAGGAACGGCCATGTCCCGCAAACGACGTGAAGCCTCCTTGCACATGGGCCACAGTAAGCAATCCCGTCTGTGGATGAGTGAACATATATAGGGAGGCGCTGTCGGCACGGGCATTCTCACCCAAGATGGAGCCAAGACTACTGGCACCCGGTGACACACCCTGGGTGTAGGCAAGCACACCATCGCCCATATTGTGGCTCAAGGAGCCCATCACCTTTTTTTCTATATGGATAATCATTTTTTAACTTTAGACTTTGGCTTTAGTTGTCAGTTATCGTAGACTCGAAATAACGAAATATCTCAAACTATTAACACATCAACTCATTAACTTAAAAACTTAAAAACTCAAAAACTTAAAAACTCAAAAACTAAAATTAATATCTTACATTGTAAATGTATGTCAGCAGATTGCCCTCACAGGTCTTATAGTCGGGGGGACAGAGGTCATGCTCGCGGAGGATGCAGGTGGTGAGTTGCAACGAACCGAAGAAAGCGCGGTGATTATAGTTGCTCACAGCCCCTTCGAACACACGGTTGCTATCCGGATTATGCCCAAAGACATAGAAGTCTTCATCGATAGGTGTGGCTGTGAAGAACACATGTGGTGGCAACTGCAACAAGCTCCCCTCGTAGTCGGTGATGCGAAGCCATTGTGGCGAAGCCAGCATGAAGTCGTTGACACGCAGGCGCACATGCTCGTCGATGGACAGTTCACTGGTCATGGTGTAGTCCTCGGATG
>JAFZAE010000150.1 GCA_017548385.1 Prevotella sp. | reverse complement strand
TCCCGTAATTCTGACTAGTGACTAAAGTCTATTCTCACACCCCTCACCTCTCACCACTAAATAATTCCTAATTTCTAATTATTTACTCCTCTCGTATCTTTTACCGTGGAGAGCATGCGTTTGATATGGGGTGGCATGGGGACGCGGGTGAGGTGTGAGGAACCTATGTCATTTGAAGCCTTGCAGTCGAGTATAATATGGTCGCTATCAACGAATGACACTTGAATAGTGCCGTCCATTCTGGGGTCAATGTCTATTTCTAAAACGGTCTCTTGTCCATATTTCACGATTCCACTATAGCCACCACCTGAGAATCTGTAGATGGATTTGTCGGCATTGGGGACGTAGCATATGGCCATTGCTAATGTGTCGTTGCAAAGAAGGTAGTTATCATCGGATGTGCCCTCTTCTTTCCAGACACCATCGAGCGACTTCTCATGGTGTTGGTCGGCCTCCAAGGCGGCAAGGAAAACACGGATGATGTCATCGGGCACAGAGGTTTTCGACCATTGGTCGGTTACTACCTCGGTGGTGACAAGTGATACATCATTTTTCATTTTCTTCCAATCGCTCTGGAAGGTGTTCTCATTCACAAAACGATAGACCAAAGGTTCTCCGTGTGCATTGACGAGCGTATCGTTACGAAGTTTCACCTCCTCACCGGAGAAACCAAACCTGAACATGACACCGTTGCGATAACTAAAATGTGGGGTAAAAAAAGTGTCGTGGTTGTAGAAGGCATACTGTCGGAAGGGAGGGTAGTATTCTTCGGCAGAACTAGCAGGACGTGTAAAGTCCATAACCCAGCAGCCTTCTAACGGGTGTCGTTTTTCGATGGTGTTTGTCTGGCAGGCAAATGCGGCGACACCACCGATGATGATGGCCATAGTGCATAGAGCCATCGAGACACGCAGTCTCATTTTTCTTTTGGATGTTTGCTTGTTCATAAAAAGTATTCTTTCCTTGATGTCTTTTGTCCCGAAAGATGATTGAATAAGTCGCCAGTTGTTATTGCCGATACATACTTTTAGTAAGCTCATCTGATAGTCCATTCTGTTAGTGCCATTTGAAAGAATGTCGTGGTCAACTTCGCACTCTTGCTGGAGTTTCATTTCGTGGAAGAAGAGCCAGACGAAGGGATTGTACCAGTTGGCTGCTAACAGTACTTGCATCAGACAGAGTTTACGGAAGTGTGCATGGCGGATATGGCACCGCTCGTGGTCGAGTACGTAGGGGCGTATGTGCTCGTCGAGTGTCGTAGGGATGAAGATGCTCCTTCCAAAGGAGAAAGGCGCACCAGCGTTGGTGGTATAGATAGTAGCGTCACTGTCGTTAGCAATGATTGTACACTGCCTACGCTCATTAACATACCATCGTAGTTGTAGCAGGAGGTTGACGAGAATCATCAGGATGCCGCAGAGATACACCCATATCAACCATGGTGTGACATCGTGGAGGAATGTGGTGATCGTGGTGAGAGTGTTGTCATCGTCTCCAACTTTCAGATTGGAGGCATCTGCTGTTATTGGTTTGTCGGCTGGTATGGTGGCAGACGAAACCACGGGATTGGTCGTCGATGGAGTGGGGGATACTGTGGCGTTGACATTGGATTGAATAGGATCCACGGTGCGATTGAGGCTAACGAAGGTGACAAGGGTGATGGCAAGTACTGCGCAAAAGATGTATGTCACTGACTGTGCCGCACTGCATTTCAGACGGAGAGCAAAGTGATAAACAGCATAGAGCAGGGCTGCCACCGTAAGTCCCACGAGAGGGAATATTCCAAATTGTACGCTGATCATGGCCGTCTATGTTTCCTTTTTGTTTTTGATGATGTCAATCAGTTCCTCTATCTCACTTTCGCTCAGGTGTTCCTCGCGAGCGTAGAATGAGACAAGAGAGGTAAAAGAGCCGCCGAAAAAAGTGTCTTTTACATCGTGCAGGAATACACGCGTGTATTTTTCTCTACTTATGCGAGCTGAGAACAGTTGCGACTTGCCTTTCTTGTCACTCTCCACAAATCCTTTTTGTTTGAGGATTTTTAGGAAGGTAAGCAATGTAGTCAACGCAGGCTTGGGATCAGGCATACGCGACATAATCTCTGAAGAATACCCTTTTTCACCGGGAAGGCTCCAGAGGGCATTCATCACTTGCGTTTCTGATTCTGTAAGTTTCTTTTTATCCTTCATGCTCTAAAAATTTAGAATTACAGCACAAAGATACTCTAAATTTTTAGAACAACAAATTTTTCTCTAAAAATTTAGAATATTTAACGGAATTATTAGAGGTGAGGGAATAGACTTTAGGCACTAGACTCTAGACTTTAGCTTCTAGTCAGAATTACAGGATAACGAGATTTTCAACCTTCAATAGTAATGTCCCTTTAACTACCTTTTAACTCCCCTTTAACTACCTTTCAATTTTCAATACCCAAAAATCTTTTAATTTCTGGCAGCATCTCTTCCCCTTTTTTTCGTCCCATGTCATAGACGGCTTGCATGTTGTCAGGATCGTGAGAAACGTGGCCAATGCTAATGGGGGTGTCAGGACGGATGACCAACGCCACACCCTCCAGTTCACACTGGTGGACGTATTCCAGTTGCTTATTATACATAAGGTGGCGATTATTCAAAGCTCGAATCATATTGGGATACTTCCGAAGTCCCATACGCATGATGGGCATCAATCGGTTATGCTTTTTCTGATAGCCAAGTGGTTGGGTGAGGATTACTACGTTTCGCTCAAAGCCTAAACTCTCGAAATAGGCAAGGGGGATGGAGTCTGCTACGCCTCCATCCAACAGTTTGTGACCATCTATTTCCACCACTTTTGATACTACAGGCATAGAAGCTGAGGCACGCACATAGTCGAACAATTTGTGTCCGCTGAAGTTACAGTGCTTGTAGAAAGCCTCACCAGTCTCCACGTCTGTACATACTATATGAAACTCTGTGGGGTTCTGTTCAAAGGTCTCATTATCGAAAATGTCGTATTGAGTCGGTACAATATGATAGGCATATTCTGCACCGAATAGGTCGCCGGTCTTCAGCCACGACCGCCAACTGCAATAGCGCCAGTCTTTGGCAAAGCGTTTATTGTAGCGGATAGCACGACCAGATTGGCGTGACACGTAGTTGCAGCCGAAGGCTGCACCTGCCGATACACCCACCACACCATCAAATTCGATGCCGTGTTCCATCATCACATCCATCACACCGGCGGAAAAAAGCCCACGCATGGCACCGCCTTCTAATACTAAGCCTTGTTTCATTTTTATAGAGGTTAGAGATGAGAGGTTAGAGTGAGGCTTTTAATTAAACACCACATACAACCCCACCATGATAATGCTAAGGAGTACCCATGCGCCAACAACCAGTTTAGACATTTTGCCACGGATAGGTTGGGGAATTTCGTAGGCCACTTGTCGCTTGTCTGTCAATGAGATGACGACCATGGCGAGGATGAGGATGGCGCAAAGCAGGAACGATAGTAGCATGAAGTGTGGCCATGTGATTGGAAGCCATTCAGGAGGCCACAGGTATAGCACGCCGACCATCAGGCAAAATGCCGTTCCGATGGTAAGAGCAAAGTTTGCCGCTCGTGTTGTCGTTCGCCGCCAAAACACTCCAAGCAGGAATACGGCGGTCATTGGTGGGGCGATGAAACTCAGCACCGACTGAAACACATTAAAGAGATTAAGTCCCTTGATGCTGTCGATAGCAATGGTGATGACGATAGAAATCAAGGCACCCACGATGGTGACGATGCGCCCCATGTGGATGATGTCGCGTTCACTTGCCTTTGGCGCATAGTGTTTCACATAGATATCCATAGTGAAGACGGTGCTCAGGGCGTTGAGTGCTGACCCTACTGTACTCACCAATGCGGCCGTCAGCACGGCGAACACCAACCCCACCATGCCCACGGGAAACAGGTTGGTGACCATTGTGAGGTATGCCTCGTCAGGATTGCTGAGGCTAACGCTGCCCTGTCGCACCAGGGCATAACAGATGACACCGGGAAGGATATATAAAAAAACATCAAGTATCTTCAGCCAACCACAGAAGTTTGTACCCAATTGTCCTTCGCGTAGGTTGCGAGCGGCTAGCACTGGCTGCACCATGCTTTGGTCGGTACACCAGAACCACACACCCATAACGGGATAACCCAACAGAATGGGAAGCCATGGGAAATCAGGGTCGTTGATGGGTTTGAACAGCACCCAGTAGTCGGTGGGCACACCATTGGTCAATGCATTGATGCCGCCTAATTTGTGGATGCCGGCGATGGTCAGCGTTGCCGACACGATAATAAGCAACAGCATTTGATAGACATTCGTATATGCCACAGCTTTCAGACCACCTAGTATGGCAAAAAAGGCAGCAATTAACAATAGGATAAAAGCTGACGCCCACATGGGGATGTCAAACACCTGACGGATGAGAACACCACCGGCAAATAGTGTCAGGGCAAGCCATGAAATGAGAATGGTCACGATGGTATACCAAGCCAGGATATTACGCGTAGACAGTCCGAAACGTAACCCCATGAACTCCGGAAGGGTGGATATACCGCTGCCAAGATAGCGTGGGGCGAAGACAAAAGCCAATAGGCCGATAAACACAAAGGCATACCAGGCAAAGTTGCCTGACACAATGCCTGAAGTGAAGCCCGCAGATGCCGACGCAATCAGCATTGAAGGTCCTACGTTGGTACCCCACATTGAGAAACCGATATGATGCCAGCGCAGTGAATGTTCGGCTAGGAATAAACTGCTGCCTTTCTTGCGTTTCATACTCGCCCAAACGCCAATGCTTATAAGCAACGCAAAATAGATTACTAATATCACCCAGTCTAGGGCTTCCATGTAGTGAGTCATTGTTTGTTGTTATTTAGTGGTGAGGTTAATAATTAGGAATTAGAAATTAGGAATTATTATGGGGTAAGAGGGGTAAAATTAGAAATTCGGAGATATAATAATGTCCCTTTAACTACTCTTTAACTCCCTTTCAATCTTCAATCTCCTAAAGATTCCCTTAAACTGTTCATCCACTTCGATTGTTATCGTCTGGCTGAGGTCCATCTCGTCGGTGCACTCCACAATGTCGGGATAGATTGCAATTTGGGAACCAGGACGCACGAAGACGGGCATGATGTCTAATGGCGAGATTATGTTGTAATGCCAACGACCACCCTCGAAGTGCTCACCGGTGAAGAAGTGGATCCAGCGGCCTACAGGCAGATAGATATCGCGCCGTCCTTCGCTGTTCATCACTGGTGCCACGAGGAACTCTCTGCCGAAGTAATATTCGTCGTCTGTATGCCAGCACTGTCGGTCATGGGGATGTTCCATCAACAGGGCACGGATCATGGGATAGCCACTCTTTGTGCATGCCTCTCCCTGCTCCACGATATAGGGGATGAGATGGTAGCGTAGTTGCCACCATCGGCGGACGATGTCGCTGACCGTGGGATAGTGCCATGGTTCACGCTTACAAGTGCCATGGTAACGGAGATGTGAGGTAAAGACACCCATTTGAGTCCATCGAACATACACCTCTGGATTGATGGGTGAGTTCATGAAGTCGGGTAGGGAGTGGAAACCAGGCACGTCATGACTCCAGAATGCAAAGCCTGAGAGACCGATGTGTAGACCACCACGCAACGACCCCGCCATACCATTCCAGTTGCTGGCACTGTCGCCGCCCCAGTGTAGGGGATATCGATGACATCCTGCCCATCCTGCTCGTGCCCAGATGATACCATCGCCAGTTTCTTCTTTCGTCACTTCGTAAGCAGCACGCTGGTAGAGCAGCGCATAGAGGTTGTTGAGCCGCTTGGCCTCCAAACC
>JAFZAE010000149.1 GCA_017548385.1 Prevotella sp. | reverse complement strand
TGTGAAAGGCGGTGAGGATTCAGGCTTCAGCACAGCCAAGCTGTTCATCGATCTTGGTGGCTGCCCGGAGGGCTTCGAACTGCAACTGAGCGATATTATCGTGCAGAAACATGCCGAAGGTGGTGATGCACCAGCGACCGTTGATTGGGACTGGACTTCGGACAAAAACCTATGGAAAAGCGTCTATGACAGTAAGTTAGCACCAGCCTTCTGGTATGCACCAGGATGGGTTCAGATTGCCGACCCCGACTTCTCACAGTCTGGCGATGTCTATACCGTGACGCTCCCCGAGGCCACAACCGATCAGTGGATGGCACAGATGCACTTCGACACCAATCTCTCGGCCAAACAAGGTGACAAATACAATTTCTACTGTGTACTCGAATCGGACTACGACCATCCAGGTGTCACCGTTAAACTGACGCAGAATGGAGATGACAACAACTTCTTCTTCTCTCCACGTGTCACATTGGAGGCCGGTGAGCCATACATCTTCAAGCAGACGGGTGTCACACTGCCTAATGCTGACGCTCCCGCACTGAACCTCTTCTTCGATTTCGGTGGCAATGCTGCCGGTAATACGATAACCATCAGCAAAATCTATTTCGAGAAGGCTGAGTAAAACAACATTATGAGTTCATAAGTTTTTGAGTTTTTGAGTTCATTAGTTCTTGAACTCAAGAACTCAAGAACATTCCGACCTCATTAAAAAGAAATCCGATAAAAATGAAATATCTTTTCATGACCCTGTGTGTTGGGGCCATATTGATGGCATGTGGCGGCGATGACGAGAAACCCACCCCCAATACCGTCACCATCACCTGTCAGCCCGAGACACTAGCTGCTCCAATAGAAGGAGGCACGTATACCATCGATGTCACCACCACCGGCAAGGAATGGGGTGCATTCACCGAGAGTGAGTGGATAGAAGTTGCCGCCAACAACACCACCTCACAGAAAGGCACTGTCACAGTTAAAGTGAAGGCCAATCCCATGGTAGAGTCACGCTCGGGCACCGTCACCATCAAGTCGGGTGCCGCCCGCAAGACTGTCACTGTGAACCAAGCAGCCGCCGACAAGCCTGCCTACTATTGTCCTGATGGTTACTCATTGGTATGGCACGACGAGTTTGACACTGGCTCCGAGTTGAATGCCAACGACTGGACCCACGAGGTGCAGAATAGCGGCTGGGTGAACAACGAGTTGCAAGCATACGTCAATCATCTCTCTCCTGGTGGCACCGCCGTAACCGAGTTGAAAAACGGCAAACTGCGCATCAACTGCTTCAAGGAGAATGGCAAGGTCTATTCCGGACGAGTCTATGCACATGTCAACCAAGGCTGGCAGTACGGCTATTTTGAAGCAAGCATCAAATTACCTAAGGGCAAAGGCACATGGCCGGCATTCTGGATGATGCCTGTGAACAACGACTGGAGCACCAACCCCTGGCCGATGTGTGGTGAAATAGACATTATGGAAGAGGTGGGCGTAGTGCCTAACGAGGTCTCTTCATCGCTGCACACCCAAGACTACAACCATACCAAGAACACCCAAAAGACGCATAAGATGACCATCCCCGGAGCTGAGGGTGAGTTCCATACCTACGCCATGGAGTGGACAGCCGATGCCATCACCACCTACGTCGATGGCAAAGTACAGCTCGCAATGACCAAACAGCAGATGGGTTCCAGCCACAACCAGTGGCCATTCCACTATGCATTCTACCCCATTTTCAATTTAGCCTGGGGAGGCGACTGGGGTGGAATGAACGGTGTGGATGAGTCGGCCCTTCCTGTCACCATGGAAATAGACTATATCCGTGTGTTCCAGAAGAAATAACCATCGGTTAGAAAACTTTGAAAAATCTATGAGAAAAATCATCACGTTCATCATGTCACTGGTTGCCCTGGGCGCTTCTGCCCAGCAACCAGTATATTTGGATGCCACAAAACCCATCGAGCAACGCGTAGATGATGCTCTGCAACGTATGACACTCGACGAGAAAATCGCCGTCATTCATGCACAGAGCAAATTCTCGTCACCAGGTATTAAACGCTTGGGCTTCCCCGATTTCTGGACCGACGACGGTCCCCATGGTGTGCGCCCAGACGTACTTTGGGATGAATGGGAACAGGCAGGCCAAACCAATGACTCTTGTGTGGCATTCCCCACATTGTCTTGCCTTGCCGCCACCTTCAATCCATCGTTGGCGCGTCTCTACGGTGAGAGTCTTGGCGAAGAGGCGTTGTACCGTGACAAGGATATGATTCTTGGTCCTGGCGTAAACATCTACCGCACGCCTCTCAACGGCCGTAACTTTGAGTATATGGGCGAGGACCCCTACTTGGCTTCACGTATGGTGGTGCCTTATATCCAGGGACTACAGTCGAAAGGCATTTCCGCCTGTGTGAAACACTATGCGCTGAACAACGACGAGAACTACCGCCACCAGGTTAACGTCATCGTAAGTGACCGCGCTTTGCACGAAATCTACCTTCCTGCCTTCAAGGCTGCCGTGACCGAAGCGAAAACTTGGGGACTGATGGGTGCCTACAACCTCTACAACAATCAGCACAACTGCCACAACGAGATTATGCTCAACCAGATACTGAAACGCGACTGGGGGTATGATGGCGTTGTGGTGTCGGACTGGGGTGGTGCACATGATACTGAGGAAGCCATCCGTTACGGTCTCGATATGGAGTTTGGCACGTGGACTGACGGCCTCACTATGGGTAAGACTAATGCTTACGATCTTTATCATTTGGCAGATGCCTACAAACAGCTTATCCGTGAGGGAAAATACACTGAGCGCGAGCTGAATGACAAGGTGCGCCGCGTGCTCAGGCTCTTCTTCCGCACAACGATGAACCGCAACCGTGGCTATGGTTTCCTATGTTCAGAGAGTCATTACGACGCTGCAAGGAAAATTGCCCAGGAAGGCATCGTGCTGCTGCAAAACCGTGGCAACATATTGCCCATACAGACGGAAGGCAAGAAACGCATCCTTGTGGTGGGTGAGAATGCCATCAAGATGATGACCGTAGGCGGAGGAAGCTCGTCGCTGAAAGTGCAGCATGAGATTCTGCCACTTGACGCCATCGCCAAACGCTGTGCCGCCAAGGGCATTGAATGTGACTATGCCCGTGGCTACGTGGGCGATACCGTGCAGAGCTACAATAGGGTGACCGTTGGCCGCAGCATCGCCGAATGGCGTGATGCCGCTACACTGCTCAACGAGGCAGTGGAGAAAGCCCGTGATGCCGACTATGTGATATTTGTGGGCGGTCTCAACAAGAGCGACCACCAAGACTGCGAGGGACACGACCGCCGCGACTATGAGATGCCCTACGCACAGAATGAGGTGATAGAAGCCATCGCCGCCGTCAACCCCAACGTGGTTTTTGTCTGCATCTCGGGCAACAGCATGGCCCTGCCATGGGTCAATAAGGTGCCTGCCATTATGCAAGGATGGTATGGTGGTTCAGAGACGGGTGAAGCCATCGCCTCCATACTCTTCGGTGAGGTGTGTCCATCTGGAAAACTGCCCTACACATGGTACGCCAGCCTCAATGACTGCGGTGCCCATGCCACAGGGTCGTTTCCCGGCACCTGGCGTGAGAACCACGATATTATCGACGAGCGTTATGACGAGGGGTTGTATGTGGGATACAGATGGATTGACAGTCACAAGAAAGCCAAGGCACTGTTCTCCTTCGGACACGGACTGAGCTACACCACTTTTACCCTGAAAAACCTCCGTGCTAACGAAAAATCCATCACAAAAGACGGACAGATTACTTTTACCATTGATGTCACCAACACCGGCACCTGCGAGGGTGCGGAAACCGTACAGCTCTACATCCATGACAAGAAGTCGTCACTCGAACGGCCTTACAAGGAACTGAAAGGTTTTGCCAAAGTTTGGCTGAAGCCCGGCGAGACAAGACCTGTGAGCATCACCATTGGCACCGATGCCCTGAGTTTCTACGACGACCGAGTTGGACAATGGGTCTGTGAGCCAGGTGCTTTTGAGGCACTCGTCGGCACCTCATCGGCCAACATCCTCCATCGTATTGAGTTTAAGGTAAATTAATCCCATAGCGGACCTTTAGAATGTTGTCCATTTCATCTCGACGTTTCCCATTACGTCTTTGATGGAATGGACAATTATTCATTATAAACATATGCGAATCAGCATTTGGCTCTTCTTGGAATAAAAAATACAACAAGTATTTTGTTCTTCGCACGATTTGCACTATCTTTGCAGTCGCAAAACACAAAAATGGCTCAAAGGAAATACGCTTCCGGGAATGAATTGATAAAGGGACTGGTGATTTTGGCCGACTTTGTCATTATGAATCTGCTGCTATTCATTGCAGCCAGATATTTTAAAGAATTATATCCCTCCTACTTGAGAGTAGCACCACGAATTGCCTTTATCATGGCGAACATCTCGATGGTTATCAGCCAATCGACCATTGGCATCATCATACATCGCCGTAGGGCAACCCTTGACGAGGTGTTTATCCAAGTGATGAAATTGTGTGGACTGCAGAGTGCCATCATGTTCCTTTGTGTGAGAATCATCGGTGACAGCGGAGGTATGTTCAAATTCATGGTGATTTTCACCATAGTCGAAATTTTCGTCATCGCATGCAGCAGAATCGTTGAAAGAGCAATTATCAGGGTGTCACGTCAGGCTGGCCGCAATACCCGCAGCGTGATATTCATAGGCAATGACCCTGCTATCCTCATGCTTTACCGCAACTTGATTTCCGACTCTTCCACCGGCTATAAAGTGCTAGGTTACTATGCCAATGAAATGATGGAGAACTGTCCCCAAACCATCAAATATCTTGGTTCTATTGACGATTTCAACCAGATGGCCGAAGGATACTCCGCTCCCAGTTATGATGACAATACTGATACCAACAAACTTAAGGAACTAAGAATCAGCAAGATAGACGAAGTATTCTGTAGTCTCTCACATGACGAGAACAAAGAGATAGTCCAGATAATGAAATTCTGTGACAAGAATATTATCCACTTCTATTACGTACCACGTATGGAAGGTAATTTTATGCTGAATCTCCAACCTGAACAATTGGGTGAAACCATGGTGTTTACCAATCACTATGAGCCACTTTCACTGCCATTCAATCAATTTGTGAAGCGTACATTCGACATTATTATGAGTTTGATTGTATGCATCATTATGCTTCCTTTCCTCCCCATTATCGCTTACCTTATCAAGCGTCAAAGTCCTGGACCTCTGTTTTTCAAGCAGGAACGTACCGGATTGAATGGTAAAACATTTATCTGTCTGAAATTCCGTTCCATGCACGTCAACAACCAGTCGGACACCTTACAAGCTACCGAGGACGATCCACGAAAATTCCCCTTGGGCAATTTCCTACGTAAAACCAATCTCGATGAGTTTCCTCAGTTTTACAACGTCCTTAAAGGCGATATGAGTATTGTAGGCCCCCGTCCGCACATGCTTACCCACACTGAGCAATATGGCAAGATTATCGACAAATACATGGTAAGGCATTTTAGCCGTCCAGGCATCACCGGATATGCCCAAGTGAGTGGCAGTCGCGGTGAGACAAAGGAATTGTGGCAGATGGAAGAACGAATACAAAAAGATATCTGGTATATCGAAAACTGGTCTTTCTGGCTCGACATCAAAATCATCCTTAAAACAGCCTTAACCATCTTCATCCCTGATAAAAAAGCGTATTAAGGTTATCTGGGTTTAAGTGATATTTCTTGCTTTCAAATCACATTTCACCTCATAACTGCAAAGCCTCATAACCTTATAGTAAAACGTTAAGGTATATTATTTTTTACTAATTTTTCTTATTTTACATTATCCTGTTGACCTTATATAATAATAAATTTTTCAAAGGTAGTAATTTTGCACGATAACGAACATACAAAAATGGTTCTACTATACCATTTCTCTCTAGGATAAATCGCATTATCTTTTCATTAAACCTATATCACCTATACCTATCATCTCAATGGTGATTCTATATAATTATTCGTAGGCAAAATATTTTATCATGCTTAAAAGGAACTTTATATTATTACTTTGTGCTGTACTTTGTACAGAATTATTCTCACAAGCCATAGACCAGAATAAAGCTTTGGAATATGCAATGTCATTTAACCAAGAACGTGGTTTAGGGATGTCCATTCATGCAGGAAAAGTATATAGGGCCCCTGAAGCCGACAATACTGGTGATGCTGGTAATTTCTATTTTTTCAATTCTTCCAATGGTAATGGATATATTATCGTCGCTGGTGATGAACGCGCCAACCCCATTATTGGCTATTCTGACACAGGCAGCTTAGACGTTGATAATTTACCTGATGCTATGCAGGCTCTGCTTGCACATTACAGCCGTGAAATCAGTTCTGCCACATTTATGGATGCAGATATGGATGCTGAAGGCCAAAATGGTCCAAAACGCGTCATGTCCGTAGCTCGCTACCCCATCAATCCTATCCTTTTAAGAAAGTGGAGTCAGGATGCACCATTCAGAGACATGAGTCCTGTTATCAGAGACACCCTTTGTGCTCCAGGTTGTGTGACAATTGCCATAGCCCAAGTGATTGGACAGTATAACTACCCTGATACTATTGGTCCTATGTCCAAGTATAGAACAATTTATAAAGACACAATACCAGAATTGCCTGGTGTCAAAATTAATTGGAACAATATTGCCAACAATTATGTTCAAAGTCAAACAGATGCTAAAAAACAGGAAGTAGCACGTCTTGTTCGCTACGTGGGACATGGTTTGAAAACTGACTATAATCCTCAGAGCACAACAGGAATCGCTAGCAATGCGCCAAAATTCCTTCGTTCTTTAGGATACAATTGTTCTAGCCATCAATATTTGACTTCACGAGCTGTCAAAGAATGGGAAAATATAATATATCAAGAACTTGATGAAGGAAGAATTGTTGTAGGAGATGGTATGACGTTGGCAGGAAGTGGGCACGCTTTTATTTTTGATGGTTACGATCAAGATGACTATTTCCATATAGATTGGGGATGGAATGGCAATTGCCATGGTTATTTTAGGCTTTCTGCCCTTTCTCCCTATTACAATATTGACCAATATGCTTACAATGGTGAAATTGGATTCATCTACAATATATATCCTATAATCAACACTCCAGAACCAGATCCTGGTACTGATCCAGGCACTGACCCAGGAACCAATCCTGACCCTGGTACTGATCCAGGTACTGATCCAGGAACCAATCCTGACCCTGGAACTGATCCAGGTACTGATCCAGGAACCAATCCTGACCCTGGAACTGATCCAGGT
>JAFZAE010000148.1 GCA_017548385.1 Prevotella sp. | reverse complement strand
TCTAACATCGCATCATGTGAACCTTATATTGAGGGTGACAAACTGAAGATTAGAAATATCACCTTCGTTGACGAGAACAAGGGTGGCGGTACCATCTTGATTAAGATTGGCGACCCCAATATTGATGCTGACCCCGTGTTCGCTTACACTATCGCCTATAATGCTGGCTACAACCCATCAGAGGTTGGTCAAGACATTAATGGTACATCTATCACAAGAAGCGAAGGCCACACATGGAACTTCTCCGATCAACCACTGAAGGGACTGAAGTGGAACAACAAAAACACTGAGGCAGATGAGGCTATTTTCGGCCCCTACTTCAACAACTTCGCTACTGCAGAGAAGGATGACAATGGTGTTCCCACAAACGGTGTGAATAGCAATTGCTTCCTCTATGAGGAAATGAACAAGAGGAATCCTGACGGAACGATACACTCCGACTGGACCTTCAACTACCGTGTGAAGAAGAACGGCCAGTTCCACGATCCAAGATTCCTCAACAACTACGACATGGAAGGCGACAACGCCGACATGATGTGGGATACCGAGGGTCTCATCATCAATGCTGGTTCTACCCAGAGCTGTATCTTCGATGAGTTCATGTTGACCAACAACAGAGAGATTGACCATACCAACAAGACCCAGGCAGATCCCGACCGCTACATAGGCTTCCTCGAAGGTGGTTCGTTCATCATCCCGAAACTGAAGAAAGACGACCGCGTGATTGTCTATATGGGTAGCGGAGAAGGTAGTGGTGCAGAATCTATGGAGTTCCATATCACCAACGCTCGTGATGCTGTCTATAACGAAATCGACCCAGAAGACTTCTATCATGCCGGCGGTTCTATGTGGAACGTGCCCGATGGCCACAACGACCCCTACTATCGTGGCTGCTACCACTTCTTCGCTTTGGACGATGGAGACATGACATTTGAGATGGCAAGAGGCACAATGTGCAAACTCTACAGTATCAAGATCTATCGCGGCGCACGTGAATGCACCAATGGTGTTCAGGAAAATGGTGGTGGTTATACCATCCTTGCAGAGAAAAACCAAAGCGGCACTGTAACAACATCTGAGACTAAGTCATGGAATATCCATTTCCGTGGCAAAGGTGAGAGAGTGGCTGATGGTAGTGGAAAATTCTCTCAGGAAAATGAAGTGTTGACACACTCTGGCAACATTACAAACCTGAATCTCGTCAGACTGTCAAGTGGCCAGGGTATCGAATACACCAACGTGGGTGAGATTGGTATGCTTCGCGTACGCGTTAAGTGTATGGAGTTCAACTACAACTATGTGACCGACTTCGCTGACCGTAACTTCACTTTGGCTCTCCATGAGACACAGTCCTACCCATATACTTGGGACTTCACCGACGTGAACGGCTTCTCAAGCGAGGACATCGAAGGCGAGTATGACAATTACAACGAAATTACCGACCTTGAGTCAGAGACAACCTGGTATGAGCCGCTTGGACGCGAACTCTCCATGTGGGACGAAGACGGCAATATGATACTCAGAGCTTCGACAGAGGAATATCAAAACCAGAACATGATCTTCGAAAACTCCAAGGGTATCAATGGTAACCAGCTTTACGCTAATGGTGATGTCATTCCCGAGACCAAAGGTCTGTGGTTCTATTTTGACAACAACGATCCCGCCTACAACGGCAGTATTCAAGTTACTGAAGATGGTTTGCGTCTCTCTAATACAAAGAGAGATTTGGGTAACAGTACAACAACCATGGGATGGTGGAACACCAAGATGGTGGTGCCCAACGTACCCTCCGGTGCTGCTGTCTATGCACGTGTGATAAGAGATGCTTCTGTGGGCGTGGCAGACTACTCTCAGAAAACTGGCGAAGATCCCGTATATTTCTTGTCGAACAAGTATCAGTTTGGTCACATGAGTGCAAAAGCTGACATTGCTGATGGTACAAACTGCCGCTTCTATAAGGTTGAAGATAAGACTGCATACGAAGCAAATGACAATGAAGATGAATACATCATCGCTATCCTCAATACTGACGAGACCAGCAATCTTACCTTCACGCTGAATGGTTGGATTGTGAAGAAACTTTCTGTATCTCTTGACCCGAAGGCTGTCAATATCAAGGGTTGGACCACTGAGAGCCGCAACCGCGTGATTGACCCAGAGCTGACCGCATTCCTTACTGGTTATGACTTTGAGACCTGCCTTGTGACAGGATTCGATAAAGAGAAGAGAACTGTGACCCTCAGCCGTGTCTATGACCCAACAGCTGAGTCTAACGATGCTTTGGTGATGCGCTCCTTCACTGAGAACGGTCTGAATGGTGCCAACATCATCCATAACATAGCCAATGAAGAGGTATCGATTCTCAGCAACGGCTTCCACTTGTTCGTTCCCGACATGCACGACTACATAGCCAGCCGTACCGATGGAATTACAAACCAGAAGGAACTGACCAATGGCGACAGCTGGAGAAACTTGCTTGTATCACAAGTAAATGCTGGTACCATTCAAGATAAAGAGACCAGAACTTGGAAATATAGCGAAAGCGACGCTGGAGAGTCACTCGAATGTACCAACTACTCCATGTCATACAGATACTATGTGGTAGATCAAGCAGGTAACATCATCGACAATACAGTCCAAGAAGGTGACGAGGCATTCTATCGTATCGTTAATACTGGTGCCCAAAGCACGGCCAATAAGGGCTATCTGCCTCTGCCCACAAGGGATATGACCAATAAGCAGGGATTGTATGCTAACATGTACACATTGGTATATGAGGGCGAGGAGACACCCGATGCTATCCAGGATGTAACGAACTTCGTGAACACCACTGGCAACAACGTGTTCTACACTATCGACGGTCAGAAACTGAACGGCGTGCCCACTACCAGTGGCATCTATATTGTAAATGGTAAGAAAGTGGTCATCAAGTAATCAATTTAAAGCACGTAAACAACATGAAAAAGATATATATTATACCGACATGTACCAATGAGAGCGTGAAGTTGTTTGGTGACCTGCTCAAAGAAGGTGACCCAAACCCCGGAGGTGGTTCCAGAGGAACAAACTTTGTGGACGCTAACGAGGATTATGCTAATTTTGAGGAACAGAATGATTTGGATTACGCAAGTCCCAAATCTTCACTTTGGGATGAATAATCCTTAATAACAAAGTATAAAATCCCCCACAAGCACCATGTCTTGTGGGGGATTTTTAATTTTTCGGACATACACGGGGTATGTCCCTACGTTGAGGGTATGGCAATGGCCATGCGGATTTCACAGTTTATCTCCGAAACAAAGGTCACCGGCATCACCGAAACCTGGCACAATGTATTTGTGCTCGTTGAGGCCAGGATCGATAGCGGCACACCAGATGGTGGTTTTATCTTCCGGCAATGAACGCTTCACATGTTCGATGCCATCGGGTGTGGCAATGACACAGCATACATGGATGCGACGTGGGATACCCTTGGTGAGAAATGCTTTGTACCCCAGTTCCATACTGCCACCGGTGGCCAGCATGGGGTCGGCGATAATGAGGTTTTTCTCCTCGATGCTCGGTGTGGCCAAATACTCTACATGGATTCCCACTTGATGGTGCTCGGCATCGACATATTCACGGTAGGCACTTACGAAGGCATTACCAGCATGGTCGAACACATTGAGGAAACCTGTGTGGAAAGGCAGACCGGCACGGAAGATGGTAGCCAGCACGATTTTGTCGGTTGGCACGTTCACGCGGGCGATACCCAAAGGTGTAGCGATGTCGCGTGATTCATAGTTGAGGGTCTTGGAGATTTCATAGGCTTCCATCTCACCGATTCGCATGATGTTGTTGCGGAACAGCAGGCGGTTTTTCTGATAGTCTTTGTCTCGTATCTCTGCCAGATACTGATTGATAATCGAGTTGCTCTCGCTGAAATTGATGACTTGCATAGTATAGAAGTTTAAATATCTGGAGTTAAAAGTTGTAGTTAAAAAAAGAAGTTATGAGGAGGAGTTATAAAGAGCCATTACTTGACTCATTTGGCTTTTCTTAACTCCTTCTTTATAACTCCCATTTATAACTCCTCATCATAACTCCTATAGTTGGGTAATTATTTTAACGTGAGTTCGACGAATTCAGAATAAAGAGAGCTGTGTGTCTATTGTTCTTTGAACATTGATGCACGGCTTTTTGGGGAAACAACAGTATGCGGCCAATGCTCCCAGTATGTTAACGATGAAATTGTCAAAGCATCTGT
>JAFZAE010000147.1 GCA_017548385.1 Prevotella sp. | reverse complement strand
TGTCATTTGGCGACAAAGATATAAAAAGATTTGGACGTTCGCAAATTTAAGAACATTTTTGTTCACAATTTGCATAGAGACAGTACTCACAAATAAATGACTAAAAACTAATGAGCATAAGAACTTTAAAACTCAAGAACTCACAAACTCAAAAACTAATTCTTGATATTCCTCTCCCATAGGCCATAATGATGGCGCTTGTCGGAGACCATGAGTAGGAGGGAAAGGACGATGGCGGCTACGCCAAACAATACAAATACCACCATTGGCAGGGTATAGTCCACATGACCAATGGTATCGGTGTGGGCATCGATGATGTTCCCCACAAGTATAGGTACTAGAAACAATCCTAAATTTTGCACATAATAGATGATGCTGTAGGCTGTACCTAACTGCTTTAGTGGTACAATCTTTGGGACGCTTGGCCACATTGCGCTGGGCACCAACGAGAATGATACGCCATAAAGTGCCATAATTACCATGACCATCCAAGAATGTTGTATCAATGGCAATGACAGACATACATGGCAAAGGGTGACAATCACACAACCTATCAACATGAGCAACGACCCACGCCCTAAGCGGTCGTAGAGCGCGCCAAACAAAGGGGTAAGTACAATCGTGCCGTAGGGTAGGATGGAGGTCACCCATCCGGCAGTCTCCTTGTCCATACCGTATTTGTTAACAAGCACGTCTGTGGCAAATTTCAAGAATGGTCGCAAACTGGAATAAAACGCTACACACAGCAAAGCAATGAGCCAAAAACCAGGATTACGGAGCACGGTGAGAAAATCGTGAAAAGTAAATTTGTCATCATCCTTACTCGCCGAATTCTCTGATGATTCCGAGTATTCTGATAATTTCGATGTTTCCACCGATGGACGTTGTTCTCTATCGAAGCGTTTGTCCAGAAGGATATAGACAATAAAAAAGACAAATCCCATCAACAATAAGATGGCGCCCACAAGGATAGGGGCGGATAGACCGTAGGCATTAGCGATGACAGGACTCAGACTGATAGCACTGGCGGTGCCTAAACGTGCCATTGCCATCTGAATGCCCATGGCAGTGGCAAGCACACGTCCTTTAAACCAATTGGTGACAATTTTTGAAATGGTGATACCTGTGATGTCGCATCCCACACCAAAAATCCCAAAGCCTAATGCTGCCACTAGTACTTGAGTCTTGATAGGTGATGGAATTAAGCCGAACAGTGTAAAACCTATGTTGGTGTATGTGTCGCATGGGATTTCCGTCACGGCAAAGTAGTTGACCATGGTACCTCCCAACATCATTCCTGTGGCAAGTAGTCCCGTAAAGCTGATGCCGCATTTGTCGAGGATGATGCCGCCAAAGAAAACTGTCAGCAGGAAGATGTTTATGATGCTATAACTGCCGGCATAAAAACCATACTCCGCTGCCGTCCATCCCATGCCTCCCTCGGTGGGGGAGGCTTTTAGGGTGGTCGACAGCGGAGAAACGATGTCCCAGAACACATACCCCATCATCATCACCGTGGCGGCAATGAACAGCACGGTCCAGCGGCGTGCGGGGGTGTTCACGGACTTTTGCATGGATATTTACTTAAGGATACGAACTTGAGAACTTACGAACTTAAAAACTCATAAACTCAAAAACTTACTCCTTAATATTCGGCTCTTCCAATCCGATGTGCTTCTTCTTATCTACGACCTTTAGTGCCAAGCCTAAGATGAGAGCTGCCACACCAAGGCAAGCAAGCATGATGAGCGGCCATGTATAGTCGTACTGAGTTGGATCGTTCACGCCAGGATTCGTCTTGTCGAGTACCTTACCGATGAGTAATGGGAAAAGCCACAATCCAATGTTCTGAATCCAGAAAATCAATGCGTATGCAGAGCCAATCACCTTGGAATCTACCAATTTTGGTACACTTGGCCACAATGAGGCTGGTACCAATGAGAAGGAAGAACCCAATACCAAAATGGTGATATAGGCGATGATAATACCACCGACGGCATTACCCTTAAAAGCAGGTAATATGAAAGCAAATGTCAGGTGGCAGGCGATAAGCAGTAGCGAACCGAGTACCAGCATAGAAGCGGCTTTGCCCTTATGATCAACATAACTGCCCAAAATGGGGGTAATCAGTACGGCCAATAGGGGGAACACAGCAAAGACACTCTCTGCCGACTGACGCATATAGCCCATGTAGCAGTAGGTAATAAGTGCAATGATAGAGATACCCAGCAGACCGTATTTCAGATTGGCTTTCTTTTGGAAATTGGAGGCGAAACCAGCAATAGCCACAACAAGCATGATGATATATTGAACAATGGTCACCGATTGACTTGCCCAGAAAGAATCCTTTGCTGGTTCTACCAGTGTGAGGTTGCATTGAAGCATATTGACTGCGTACTTCTGGAAGGGGAAAATGGCTGAGTAGTACAACACACAAAGCAGGGCCACGAGCCAGAATCCACTGTCGGAGAGAATCTTGCCAATGTCGGAAATCTTGAATGGGTCGTCTTTCTCCTCTGCCTCACCAGTTTGTTTGTCGAGTTTCTTATCCATGAAGAAATACACGATAAACATAATCAGGGCAATGCACATGAGAACTACACCGAAGGCCACTGAGCGAGAAACATTAACTTGACCACCCAACTTGGCAAAGAAGGGAGAGAAAATCATACACGTAGCCACACCAAGACGAGCAAGTGCCATTTCAGAACCCATGGCCAGAGCCATCTCACGACCCTTAAACCACTTCACGATTCCACGACTCACAGTAATACCTGCCATCTCGCAACCACAGCCGAATATCATAAAACCACAAGCAGCAAGTTTAGCAGAGGCAGGCATGCCCTCGTAGAAGGGAGAGACGCCTAACTCATCGAATCCGGGGATATAGTTGAGGTTGTTAGTAAACCATGTCTCCAATCCGCTACCCATAAATGATTCGCTCACGGCATACCATTTGATGATAGCACCCACGAGCATCACAGCTCCTGACAATACAGCGGTGAAACGTACCCCCATCTTGTCAAGGATAATACCGGCGAAAATCAAGAAGAATACAAATACATTGAGGAATACCTCTGCCCCTTGCATGGTGCCGAAGGCGGTGGAATCCCATCCGCGATATTCTTGCATCAAGTCTTTGATGGGCGATAAGATGTCCATGAAGATGTATGAGCAGAACATGGCGAGTGCCAGCAGCAAGAGCGCTGTCCAGCGCATGGCGGCAGAGTCGCGAAGCGTTTTTTGAATGGTGTTGGTCATTTTCTATTGTTTTTTTGTTGTTTTTATATTCTATAAATTCTATAGATGCTATAGTTACTATAGACACTATAGTTCCTATAATTATCTTTTTGCTGTGAGCGTTAAAGGTAATCTCTCACCTCTTACCTCTAACCCCTCACTCCTATTTCAGCCAACGGTCGAGCCAGTTGAAGTAGGTACGTTGCCAGAGGATGCCATTTTGGGGTTTCAATACCCAGTGGTTCTCGTCGGGGAAGATGAGCAATTCGGCCTCGATGCCCTTCATACGTGCTGCATTGAAAGCACTCATGCCCTGGGTGGCGTTGATGCGGTAGTCTTTCTCGCCGTGGATGCAGAGGATGGGGGTATCCCATTTATCGACAAAGCGATGGGGAGAGTTCTCGTAGGTCTTGCGTGCGTTGGCGGTCTGGTCTTTGTTCCAGAAGGCATCGTCGTATTCCCAGTTGCTGAACCAGTTTTCTTCGGTCTCGGTGTACATGGCCTCCAGATTGAAGGCACCATCGTGAGCAATGAAGCACTTGAAGCGCTTATCATGGTGACCAGCGAGGTAATAGACACTGAAACCGCCAAACGAGGCGCCGACGGCTCCTAGGTGGTCGCGGTCGACATATGACAGGTTCTTTGCAGCATCATCGATAGCCACAAGGTAGTCGTCCATGCACTGACCAGTCCAGTCGCCGCTGATTTCCTCGCACCACTCAGAGCCGAAGCCAGGAAGACCGTGGCGGTTGGGGGCGACAATCACATAACCCTGTGAAGCCATGATCATGAAATTCCAACGGTAGCTCCAGAACTGCGATACGGGGCTTTGTGGACCTCCTTCGCAGAAGAGTAGGGTGGGGTATTTTTTGTTTGGGTCGAAATGTGGGGGCTTAATCACCCAGTACATCATATCGTTGCCGTCGGTGGTCTTCACCCAACGTTGGTCGACTGTGGGCTTAGCCAACAAGTCGAGAATATGTTTGTTTTCTTTTGTCAGTTGGCGGTTGTTAAAGGATAGGGCAGTACCAGCGGCAACATTCTCAATAGTGTTGGGAACCTTCTTATCAGCACGTACACCAGGTGTAATGATATAAAGGTCGGCGGGAGCTATGTAACTGTGCTGCTCCGCAATAATCCGTTTGCCATCGCCGAGCATCTTGAGGCTGCCATAATCGGCCACCATGTCGGTATGACGTCTTACCTCTCCTTTCAGATTGGTGGAATAGAGATTCTCCGTGCCATGCCACACACCAATGAAATAGATGAGGTCGCTTTTGGCTCCTGCCCAGCAGAAATCATCGACGTTGGAGTCAAACGCCTCTGTCACATATTGCTTCGTGTCCTTTGACAGGTCATAGACACACAGACGCATGCGGTCGCTCTCATAGCCGTCGCGGGCCATACTCAGCCATGCCACGTATTTGCCATTGGGCGAAAACTGTGGGTTCTGGTCATAGCCGGGGTTGTTTTTCAGATTCTCAGGGGCGTTCACTGCCTGGTCGCGCAGGGTTTTGGTGACATCCACCTTTGGGTCTTGATAACCCTCGGGCTTGCACAGGTTGCGGGTGCTTTTCTGCTCCACATTATATATATAGATATCTGAGTCGGTGGAGATGGAATAGAGTCGGCCGGTCTTCTTGCGGCAAGTGTAGGCGATAGTCTTGGAGTCGGGACTCCAGTCCAACTGCTCGATGCCGCCGAAAGGCTCCATCGGACACTCGTAGGGCTCACCGTCCAGGATGTCCACCCAATTGTCGCTGTCGATGGTGTTTGCGGATAGGTTGACGTTGGCCACAAAGGGATGCTGTATGCTCTCTACATAGTGATCCCAATGCCGGTACATGAGGTCGGTGACCAGACGGCCTGTGGCTTTGGGGAGGTCCTTGGGATTCTCCTTGATAATCTCATGGAAGGGTATGGATTTGAGGATGATGACGCGGTTGCCGTCGGGAGAGAATTTGAAACCTTCTACATTGCCGTCGGTCTTGCTCAACTGGCGACGGTCGCTGCCATCGGCATTCATCATCCAGATTTCACCACCACGAATGAAAGCGATACTACCATTCACCCAGGCAGGGTCTGTCTCATTTTCCGCGTCTTGTGTCAACAGTCGTTGGCTACTACGATCGACATCATCAGAATTGATGATGTACAGCACGTGATGGCTCTTGTTTTCCTCCACACTGTAGTAACCTACCTGATAGACCACCTGCTTGCCGTCGGGCGATGGAGAATAGCTGGCGATGCGTCCCATGGCCCACAAGCCCTCTGGGGTGAGCAGGCCGCTACGCAGGTCGATGTTGTTGTTCTTACCGATATTCACTTTGTTTTGGGCTACTGTGGGTAAGCAGCATGCTATGGCGATGGCAGCCGCCAAAATTACCGATTTATTCATCACTTTAGTCCTTTCTTTTTGCGCTCCAGTTCCTCACGGCGGCGCTGCATCTCTTGCTGCTGCTTCTGCATGGCTTCAAGGCGTGCAGCCAGACCAGAGGTTTTCTTGGGCTTATTTTTGTTTTCCTTATATTTTGCTTCAAGGATGGCGAGGAGTTTCTCGTCGTTAGTAGTTTTGCGCAGGATGAACATGATGGCAGCACTACAGAACAGGGAGATGAAGTAGTAGAAGTTCAGACCGGAGGAGTAGTTGTTGAACATGAAGAAGAACATTACCGGCATGAGGAACATCATCCATTGCATCATCTTCATCTGGCTGGCTTGTTGTCCCACCATCTGGTCGCGCTGCTGACGCATGGTCATCAACGTGTAGAGCACATTGGATACACAGAAGAGAATACAGGTGAGTGACAGGTGGTCACCGATAAGCCAGAGGTCACTCTTCCACTGAAGGATGGGGTCGTAGGTCGAAAGATCGTTAATCCACAGGAAACTCTCTCCGCGCAATTGGATGGCGTTAGGCACAAAGTTGAACATCGCAATCCAGATAGGCATCTGGATGAGCATAGGCAGACAGCCACTCAGCGGACTGACACCATACTGCGAGTACAGTTGCATCATTGCCTGCTGTTTCTGCATCTGGTCCTCAGGTTTGTCGTACTGTTTTGTTGCTTCTTCGAGTTTTGGTTTCAGTACGCGCATCTTAGCGGAGTTCATGTAGGTCTTCTTCACCAATGGATAGGTGATGACCTTGAGAAGAAGGGTGATGAGAATGAGCACAATACCCATATTCAGACCCCATTTTGTGAGCCAGTCGAACACATATAGTGTAAACCAACGGTTAATGATACGGAACAGAGGCCAGCCAAGATATACTAAGCGTTCCATCTTCAGGTCTTTCTCAAAGGTACTCTCCTTTTCAACTTGTTTTAGCAGGTTGAAGTCGTTGGGACCATAGTAGAATTCCAACTCTGTGGGAGTTTGTCCCTTGGGGTCGAAGGTAGTTGCCAGACTGGCATTGTATTCCTTCAAGTAGCCAGTGCTCTTGTCGTATGGAGTGCTACGCAGCACTGCGTTCTCGGAAAATTCATCCTTGGCAATCATCACGGCACTGAAGAACTGGTTCTTGAATGCTACCCAGTCCAATGCTTCTTCTATCGTCTCTTTTTTGTCGGAAGTCTCATTCAGGTAGTCTGTGCCAGAGCCTTTCTCCTTGTAGGTGAGCGATGAACGATAGTTCTCAAACGAATGGCCTTTCTCCTGTTGCTTACACATGTCGTGCCACTCGATATTCATGGTCTTGGTCTTGGTGGAGAAGAGTCCTTCCATACCAGTGGCTCTGAAGCTGAAATGCACCATATAGTCCTTGCCCAGGAGATATTTCATCTCAATCTTACGATCACCGTCGGCCATGACCATTGTCACAGTGCTGTCGGTTTGCTCTGTGGGAGTGAAATAGAAATCCTGTGTGGAAAAATTGTTCTCTTTTCCTTCAAGACGGAAGTCCAACTGATGGTAGGGCATACCATTCTTACTCTTGAGACTATCACTGAAAAGAGTGATGTCTGGATTTCCATCCTTATCTTTGAAACCTTTGATGACGGCTTTCTTTGCCGTGCCACCCTTTGTGCTGAGGGTGAGCTCCAGCTTGTCGTTCTTCAAAACCACATCGCTGGCGGTGCCGTTAAGAGCTGAAAAGAAAAGTGCTGTGCTGTCAGATTTGTTTGCTTCACGTTGCTCTGCTTCTTTCTGTTTCTGTTCGGCAGCCTTTTTCTGTTCTTGCTTGATTTTTTCTGCTTGTTCTTTCTGTGCTTTGATGTCTTCCTCCGAAGGCTTGTTGCACCACCCGAAAGCAATGATAATCACGGCGATGAGTAGGAAACCGATTACTGTATTCTTATCCATTTCTTGTCGTTAATATTTTATATTTGTTTATTCTAATATAATTGAACTGCAAAAGTACGAACTTTTTATGGATTGGACAAATTGTCACCTTATTTTTATTGTCTTTTTGAGCAGTCCATATGATGTAGCTATAGTCCCTCTAACTCCCCTTGAACTCCTTTTTTACTCCTTTTCCATCTTCCATCTTCAATTTTCAATCGTAAAATGATGATGGTTTTGTTTTTTTTGTTTATTTTTGCGCTCTATAACAAAACACTTATGACTATGAAAAGAGTTATTATTTCCATGATTCTTATGGTCTGTGTCGTTTCATTGTCGGCTCAGAACAACCGTCGTCCAGACCGAAATATTCAGTATCAGCAGTATCAGTTGATGAAAAACTACACCGACTCGCTCGTAGCATACAAACAACGGCTCGACTCATTGGTGTCATCTGATGAGTCTCTCAACGAGCAGTATGGCCCGATGCTTGCTGATGGCAGGTTCTATAGACTGTTCGCACCGCTCACCTATTATCAGTCACCGGCAAAGGGCGCTCTTAGAATGGCGGTGTATACGGAGGAGGAACAGCCAGATGAGGTTAACAACGAGATAGACAATGTGCTGATGAATGTCTATCTGAACCGACCCGATTTGGTGGTCAACAGTGAGAGTAACCTCAGAAGGGTAGGAGGTGTGAGTAATGATATCATAGTTCCAATCCAACAGAATGTTGAACTCGCAAGTGAGAACAACTTGCCGGATAACTTGCAGGATGATCCTGAAGTGGATGTTGTGGTGGAAAAACCCAATTTCTGGACCATCAAGGGCGACTACTACCTACAGGGGTTGCAAAACTACATCTCCGGCAACTGGTATAAAGGTGGTGAGAGCAACTATTCTCTGTTGGGAAGTATTACGATGGAGGCCAATTACGACAATAAACAGAAAGTGAAATGGGATAATAAACTGGAGATGAAACTCGGTTTTATGACTTCCAAGAGCGATAGCATCCACTCGTTCAAGGCTTCTGAGGACTTGTTGCGTCTCACTAGTAAGTTTGGACTTCAAGCCACAAAGAGATGGTACTACACCCTGCAAATGATTGCCTATACACAGTTTACGCATGGATACAAGAGCAATGACCGCTTTGTCTATTCCGATTTCTTGTCACCATTCAACCTGAACCTCTCACTCGGTATGGATTACAATGTCGAGGCATGTAATAAAAAACTCACTGGTACCATACACCTCGCTCCTTTTGCATACAATTTCAAGTATGTGGAACGTTCGCCTCTGGCAAAGAGAAATGGTCTGGAAGAAGGAAAGCACACTTTGCATGACTTCGGTTCGCAGTTCACTGTCGACCTGAAATGGGCTTTCTCCGACAACATCCAATGGCAGACACGCCTCTATGGATTCACCACCTACAGCCGCACTGAGATGGAGTGGGAAAACACCTTTACGTTCCAGTTCAACAAATACATCTCCACAAAACTGTTCGTCTATCCACGTTTCGACGACTGCACAGGACGTGACGACCATCACGGATATTGGCAGTTTAAGGAGTTCTTCTCCCTCGGCTTCTCATATACGTTTTAGTTATATTCAGTGGTAAGAAGGTAAATAATTAGGAATTAGAAATTAGAAATTAGGAATTAGGAGTGAAAAATTAGACTTTAGGCGTTAGACTCTAGACTTTAGTGGAACAAACAACTTGTTTCTTGTCAACTTGTCAACTAGAGATTTAGAGGTGAGAGGTGAGAGATTACTACTTCAATTCAACCCTCAAATCTCAATCCTCAAATCTAAAAATCATTTGTCCCTTTAACTACTTTTTAACTCCCCTTTCACTACTTTTCAATTAACTCGTCTACTTGTCAACTCGTCAACTCGTCAACTTGTCAACTGATTAGAGGTGAGCGTAGCGAACTAATACAATCGCAACTTTGTTGCGTAGAAAATATACCTGCGACCTATCTTCGGGAGCAGTACCTTAGTGAACGAGCGCCGAGTCGGTGCGGTTGAGCTTCCTCCCGATGTCGGGAGGGAGACGGAGGGTGGGTAGGAACCCATCCTTAGGATAAGGAGGGGGCGGGGTGGTTGTGAAGGCTCCTTTGGATAATAAAAAGAGGATATGCTTGCGAGCATATCCTCTTTTATAAAAATACTTTACATTGTTTTATTCTACCATGTCACCTTCGATGTAGAGACGTGTCATTTCTATCTTACCGTTGGTGCGCACTGTGATAGTCTTTTTGAAATGGCCTGGAGTCTTGCCTTCACCATTGTATGTTACTTTGATGGTTCCTTGCTGGCCAGGAGCAACAGGTGTCTTCGTGTACTGAGGCACGGTGCACCCACAACTGGCTACAGCCTGGTTGATCACCAAGGGGGCATCACCCACGTTGGTGAAAGTGAAAGTACATTCTTGTTTGGGATTACTCGTATTGAAAGTACCGAAACTGTGTACGGTTTTTTCAAACTTAATCTCTGCCTGGTTCTGGGCAGATGCTTGTCCGAGGGCAAACATCATAAGTAATGTCATCAGGATAATCTTCTTCATAATCAACTGTGTTTTGTTTGTTTTCGGCAAAATTAGTAAAATAACCTATAAAATAATGCAAATCATAGCATAATATTGCAATTATTTAACAAATCATCCCATTAATTTTATTTTTTATACATTCCTTTGCTGTTTCCAAAATATTGCATAAATTTGCAGCGTTTTTTCGAAAACTATAGTTTTGATACGTATTTATTAATATATCACCAATGTACAGAACAAATACTTGTGGAGAGTTGAGACTCTCTGATGCCGGAAAAAAAGTCACACTCGCCGGATGGGTGCAGCGCACCAGAAAACTCGGTGGCATGACATTCGTTGACTTGCGCGACCGCTATGGCCTCACACAACTTGTCTTCAATGAGGCTGTGGATAAGGCTCTTTGTGACAAGGCCAATCATTTAGGAAGAGAATTCTGCGTGCAGGTAACTGGAACGGTGAACGAACGCCAGAGCAAGAACCCCAATATGCCCACAGGCGACATCGAAATCATCGCCGATAGTTTGAACATCCTTAGTGAGAGTATCACACCACCGTTTACTATTGAGGATAAAACCGACGGAGGTGATGATATACGCATGAAATACAGATACCTCGATCTTAGACGTAATGCCGTGCGTCGTAATCTGGAACTCCGGCACAGAATGACGATACTCATTCGCAACTTCCTCGATTCCAAGGATTTTATCGAGGTTGAAACACCTATCCTCATCGGGAGTACACCAGAGGGGGCTCGCGACTTCGTCGTGCCTTCACGTATGAACCCAGGACAGTTCTATGCATTGCCACAAAGTCCGCAGACACTTAAGCAATTGCTTATGGTGAGTGGATTCGACAGGTATTTTCAGATAGCCAAATGCTTCCGTGATGAGGACCTCAGGGCTGACCGACAGCCAGAATTTACGCAAATCGACTGCGAGATGAGTTTCGTGGACCAGGAAGATGTCGTCGACCTCTTCGAGGATTTGTGCCGTCATCTCTTCAAGGAAATCCGGGGCGTGGAACTGCCTGCCAAGTTACAACAAATGCCGTGGCATGAGGCCATGCGTCGATTCGGTAGCGACAAGCCCGACCTCCGTTTCGGTATGGAGTTCGTCGAGGTTATGGACGTACTCAAGACGGGGACTTTCCCCGTGTTCGACCAGGCTGCTTACATCGGAGCAATCTGTGTGCCGGGATGTGCCGCCTATACACGTAAACAACTTGACCAACTCACCGATTTCGTGAAAAAACCACAAATCGGAGCCAAGGGACTCGTCTATGTGAAATACAATACCGACGGCACCGTCAAGAGTAGCGTGGATAAATTCTACTCACAGGAGACGCTCCTTCAACTCAAGGAGAAAATGGGAGCTGCCGATGGCGACTTGGTGCTTATCCTCAGTGGTGACAACGCTAATAAGACCCGTATCCAACTCTGCGCTCTGCGTCTTGAAATGGGTGACCGACTCGGACTGCGTGACAAGAACAAATTTGAGTGCCTGTGGATTGTCGACTTCCCACTCTTTGAATGGAGCGACGAGGAACAGAGACTCATGGCTACACACCATCCGTTTACTATGCCTAATCCCGATGACATTCCTCTTCTTGAGGAGCATCCAGAGCGTGTCAGGGCAAAGGCGTACGACTTCGTGTGCAATGGTGTCGAATTGGGCGGTGGAAGCCTCCGTATCCATGACGGTGCCCTTCAGGCAAAGATGTTCGATATCCTCGGATTTACCCCCGAGAGAGCCATGGCACAGTTCGGATTCCTCATCAATGCATTCAAATATGGTGCCCCACCTCATGCCGGACTGGCATTCGGTCTCGACCGTTTCGTGTCAATCATGGCTGGACTCGACAGTATTCGCGACTGTATCGCATTCCCAAAGAATAATAGTGGTCGTGATGTTATGCTCGATGCACCATCGCAACTCGATGAAAAACAGCTCGATGAACTGAAAATCAAGCTTGCTGAGGTTGATTTAAATCAAGAAAACGCATAATTTACACGATTTGAGGACATTTCGCCGTTTTTTTGAATTGAAAAATTAGATTTATTGGATTATTTGCACTAATTTTGCACCGAATTTAAAAGATTGATACAGAATTAGTTCAATCCATATTCTAAAGTTTTTAAGAAAATCATGGCAGAAAAGAAAGCAACAAAGAAAGCTGCAGAGCCCAAGGCAGCAGCTGAGAAGAAGGCAGCCCCCAAGAAGACTGCAAAGAAGGTGGAAGTTATTATCAACGCAGAGACTGTAGGCTTCAAGGCCGGTGATGTGTATCAGGCTCTCTCCGCAGCTGAGAAAGCTCTGAGCGTGAAAGAAATCGCTAAGCAGGCTAAGATTACTGAGACTGAGACTCTCCTCGGTATGGGATGGCTCTTCAAAGAGGGCAAGATTAAGGACGACAACGGACTTATCGCTTTGGCTTAATTTAATTTGCAATATTATGAAGAGGGCTGGTTTTTACCGGCCCTTTTTTGTTTTTACTACCCTTTATCTCCATTTCCTTTTTCTATTTTTATTTTCTTTACTATTTCTATGCCATTTGGTTACATAATAAAAATTAATAGGTTCAAAATTTCATCAATTTTTTTAATGTAATTCCATTTTTATGGTTAACTTTGCAGACAAATGAAAAGCAGCAATGAATAGCTACGATACTCACATACATAGAATACTGGCAGAAGTGGGAAATCGGGGGCTGAATGTGAGGAAGATCACACTACATGTCTACAACTCTGTAAATACACTTTTTGAACCAGTAGAAAAACAACAAGTACACGACTATGTGTTAAAGTATCTTAGTAATCATGTCAAAGGGAGAATGCCACTGCTTCTGCGCGTCAGACATGGCGTATATAGTTTTAACCCAAAGTCGCCAGAGGCAAGGCAAATCAAGATGGAAATCAAAAATGGAATAGAACAACCGGCTTCACCCATTCAAGAGCATCACCCAAGACAATTGCGACTATTCGATGAAATAGAAACACTTTAAATCAATATAGATTTACCCTATCAACAACTATGGCAAAAAGATATTTATTAGGTTTCGATGTCGGCAGTAGCTCTGTCAAGGCATCGCTGGTAGATGCCGACTCTGGTGAGTGCGCGGCATCAGCGTTCTTTCCCGAAAGTGAGGCTCCTATACATGCCGTAAAGGCAGGATGGGCAGAACAAGAACCCGACTCATGGTGGAATTATGCCAAATCGAGTCTTGCAAAAATCATGGCAGATACAGGTGCAAAAGGTGAAGATATACTGGCCATCGGTATCTCCTACCAAATGCATGGACTGGTTTGTGTGGACAAAGATATGAAAGTGCTCCGGCCTTCCATCATCTGGTGTGACTCCCGTGCTGTGCCATACGGTGAGAAAGCCTTCAATGAAATTGGTGCAGAGAAATGCCTGGGTAAC
>JAFZAE010000146.1 GCA_017548385.1 Prevotella sp. | reverse complement strand
AGATAGAACTGTTTGCTCGTAGTACAGGAATCCTTAACCTGCCATCCGATGCACACATAGAACCCATAAGTGTAGGAGAGGACCTGTCCAGCCTGTCAACCATCTTGATGGATGATGACTATTATGCGTTCACTATAGAACATAGCAGGAATATCGATGACATCCATGTAGCAAGTCCTGAAGCTCTCATTTGTCTCAAAGCCAAGGCATACACGGAAATGTTGGACAGAAAAGCCGAAGGCGAACAGGTGGACAGCCGTGACATCGAGAAGCATAAGAAGGATGTGTTCAGGCTGATAGCTATGCTGCCACAAGACTCTCGATTCTCGCTGCCCGATAAATTGAGAAATGACATGAATGATTTCTATCAAAGGATAGGAGAATTACCTAATCCAGATTTCTTCAAGAAGGCAGGATTAAGAGGTTTGGATGCCCAGCGTCTTCTTGACCTCTTCAACACGGCGTTCCTATAATGAGAACTGAAACACATCATAAGGCATACGATTTCCCAGACTGCCACAGCATTGTCATCTGTGGCGACATTCACGGGGACTTCAATCTCCTCGTGAATAAAGTTTGTGTGCATTATCAGATGAAAGATACTCTAGTCATCGTGGCTGGTGATTGTGGCTTTGGCTTTGAGAGAAAAGGGTATTATGAGAATATTGTCAAGCGCAATACCAAGCGAGTAAATGAATCCAACAACTGGTTTCTTTTCATCCGTGGCAACCATGACAATCCTGCATACTTTGACGGAAAGACATTCCGGCATAAAAGGTTTACTTGCATTCCCGACTACTCTGTAGTCAAAGCCAATGGTCACACCATACTCTGTGTGGGTGGAGCAATATCTGTTGACCGTCAGCCAAGAATAGATGCATGGGAACACAATCAAAGAAAGGCACATAGGTACAGCCATAACTCTTCTGACAATGAACTTCTTTCACCCAACTATTATTGGCAAGATGAAGTTCCAGTTTTCAACAATGACTTATTATCTGAGATAACCAACTTGCATAAGATAGATACAGTAGTGACACATACTGCCCCATCTTTCTGTGAACTACAGAACAAAGATGGATTATTGCAATGGGCAATATATGACAACAGTCTGTTAGATGATGTACAGAAGGAACGTGAGACAATGAATGCAATCTATACCAAATTGAGAGCAGTGCCCGAGACACTTACACATTGGTATTACGGTCACTTTCATCAAAGCTGGCGTTCATCTATTGATGGAGTCCTATTCAAGATGTTAGACATCATGGAACTGGCTGAAATTACCCCTTGACTAAATCAAGTTTTATAACGACATTCTGTACAAACATACTACTATTAGACAGAAGTGTAGTAGTTTTGTACGGTTATATAAATTCGGCAATAAATAGCGTTTGTTGCCGATTTTATATTTTTAACCCGATGTACTGCAGTTTAAAATCATCAGTGTTACAACAGTTTTTGCCGTCCAAAAGAAAAAGAGCCCAAATGTCAAATGCGACAGATGGACTCTCAAAAATCTATACAATGAAAACTTCGTCCTTATAAACTGGGACTTCTTTGCCGTTGGTCAACTGAACAAGCCATTCAGTACCATAGTCATCAACGATGATGCCGTTGCTGTAACCTTTCCATGGGAATAGGAGTTCACAAAATGCTCCTATCAAATCGGAATTGTTGTCTTCGTCTGTGTACATAGTTGTAGGTTATATGCGATGGTATGCCATCGGTAGCGACCGCATACCACCGCAGGTTAGTTATTCAAAGGTAAATTGACGGATGTAGAAGTAGGTGTCATCATCGTCATACTCATACTCATTGATGAAGTTCATCATTTCCTCGGAGTAAGGTTTTTCGTCATCATGATGCTGGCCGCGAATATATACTGCCCATCTTGTTGCAGTCTATGCAGGGTGCCGGTAGCGACTATGCCGTCATTGACGGTTTTCCCATTCCCCTTGACAAAGTCAAGACATACAAAACTTCTGATGCCCAAACACTCATCCTTGCCACCGATGGCTATCCCCAGCTCTTCCCCACCCTTGCTGACACTGAGTCCCATCTTCAAGAGTGCCTGCACGACGATCCGCTGATGCTCACCATTCATCCCGCCACCAAGGGTTGGATGCAAGGTACCAAGAGCTTTGACGACCGCAGTTTCCTAAAAACAAAATTACCCTGTCTCACGACAGAGTAATCTGTAAACTTTGAAATTACTTCATTCCTCCCAATGCAGCTTCCAAGGCATCAGGAAGTGTTGATGCGAATGGCGAAATTATAAAGGCTATGAATATAATTGCCGCCAGCGCATATTCTACTTTTCTCTCATTTTTCCATAGAGGAACATTCTGCACATTCACCAGCGCTACCGTTAGCGCTCCCTCTATCAATGCTATCGGTATATGCGACACTAACAAAGTCCTTATCAGCATTCCGTCAGGTCTTCCTCCCACAAACAACTCCGCTGCTATTACCCCCACAGCAACTATTATGGATACTGTTGCCCCTAATGCTATTGCAACATTTCTGTTTACATCACCTAACCTATTTATTATCAGTCCGCCAACGACTGTTGCAACTACAGCCATATTAAGTATATTAGCACCCAACTGCAGCGTTCCTCCATCATTAAATGCTAAACACTGCACCGTCACCACCAATGCCACCGACAGTATCGCCGCAGGAACTCCTAATATGGTTGCTGCGAAAACTGCTCCCAACATGTGGCCCGAGAATCCCATCTCTGCCTCCACCTCATACTGTGGTATCTTCACCGGCACGTCGCGCCTGTCAGCAAACGCCTCTATGGCTCTCTCCACTATGCGCTTCGCCAGATTCTTTATATCTCCTATGTTCGAGTGCTCATGGTCAAAGCCATAATGCTCGGCTCCCGGCAGTCGGGCTGAGTCGCTGGTGGTCACCACAACGGTGCGGAAGCATCGTGCCACATCCATTATCGTTGGGAACACATCCTGCACATCAGCCACCCAGAGGTCCAGTGCTCCTGTGCCCAGCACCAGTTCCGAACCCACCGCATTGCTCAGTGGTATCACCCCACCATATCGATACATTGCACTCAGTCCCGAGCAGCAGATACCATAAAACTGTATGCCCTCAGCGCCTGCCTCGCGAGCTTTGTTCTGATATTCCTCGCTTTGTCCTATCTTCACTATCTCGCGTATCAGCAGCGGCGAGTGTCCGTGCACAGCTATGTTCACCCACCCCTTCTTTAGTGCTCCGAGGTTCACCTTTGATGTTGAGCGGTGTGGCAGTCCATAGAGACAATCCATAGCTATTCCGCTACCCAGACATGATGTCCAGGCAAAGCTCACTCCTGTACGCAGAAACTGCTGCATCACATTGAGCCAGTCGCCATCGGTGCCAGTAGT
>JAFZAE010000145.1 GCA_017548385.1 Prevotella sp. | reverse complement strand
TATTTTTGCAGCGGATTATAAATTAGGGATAATAGGATAACTAAAAAATAACATAATCATGAAAAGAATTACTACCATATTGAGTGTGCTTCTTCTTACCTTAGCCCCTATGACACTTTTTGCTCAGGATGTTGTGATAGGAAAGATTAGGTACCACCTGAAGAATGCTAATCAAACCGCTGAAGTGATACCATCTGGTTCATACAACGAGGCGGGTTTCCCCCTCACCAACAATTATGAAGGTAATATTACCATTCCTGATAAAGTTACCCATAATGGTGTGACTTATACAGTTACGTCCATTGGTAAACGGGCGTTCTTCAATTGTTCCGGCTTGACATCTGTCAGTCTGCCTGCAACAGTTACGACCATTGAATCAGAAGCTTTTTATTATTGCGTAAGTCTGACATCTGTTGGAGACATTACCAATGTTACCAACATTGAAGACAATGCTTTCTATTTTTGCTCCTCTTTGGCTTCTGTAGTCATTGGTGATGCTGTCACAAAGATAAAGGAAAGGACTTTCTTTAACTGCTCAAGCTTGACATCAGTGACTATTGGAAATAATGTGACGATTATTGATGATTATGCTTTCTCCAAGTGTGAAAGTCTTAGTAGCATTGACATCCCCAATAGTGTGACAAAAATCGGTCCGAGAGCCTTTGCTTATTGTTCGAGTTTGGCTAACGTCAATCTTGGTAACAGTCTGAAAACTATTGGTCAAAGGGCATTCGCCTATTGTTCCAGCTTAGCATCTATTACACTACCTGCCAGTGTGGAAAGTATAGGTGGATGGGCATTCTATGCTTGTTATGGCCTAAGTGTTGTGACTGCCTTGGGAGAAACACCTGCAAGTATTGAAAATGAGTCTTCTTTCCCCTATCGCCGTTTCAATACAATTCTTTATGTGCCTTATAACTGTGGCGATAGTTATCGTTTTGTGGAATTCTGGAAGGATTTTAGCCAAATCAGTGAGATGAATCCTGTCGAGAAATCATTTGTTTCTGTCACCATAAGCGAATATGGTGTGGCTACTTTCTGTTCCGAGTATGCTCTTGACTTTACTAATGTAGAAGGCCTGACGGCCAGAATCGCCACGGATTATGATGGTAATTCAGGTACGGTTGTGCTGGAAGCCGTCGGTGAAGTGCCTGCTCTGACAGGACTGTTCCTCACGGGTGAGCCTGACACATACGAAATACCTGTGGTAGAAACCGATGTTACCTACAATAATATGTTTGTGGGTACGACCTCCGATATCATGCTTTCACCTACAGAAGGGATATATACGAATTTCATCCTCTATGCAGATAAGAAGAATGGTGCAAGCTTCCGTCCATTGAGCCAGTCTGGTACACTGAGAGCCCATAGGGCATATTTGCAGATTCCTACAGATATGCTCGTACCTTCCACTAACTTGAATATCGTGGTAGATGAGGGAGGACAGACGGGAATCGTCAATGTCAGTCAAGGCAAGGCAGCACAGACCGAAGGCTGGTATTCACTCGATGGCACAAAACTCAATGCCATTCCCACCCAGAAAGGCCTATACATCCACAATGGGAAAAAGGTTGTCATCAATTGAAAAATGAAGATTGAATAATGAATATTTCGCCTCACAGGTTTTTCCCCTGTGAGGCTTTTTGATGAAATGATGCTGAGATACAGGTTCCGTAAGTTTTGAAACATTGTTGTGCAGACGGCCTGAAAGGCCAGTGAGCACTTAGCCCAGGGTACACCCTGGGGGGCTTTAAAATATATTCTGAAAGATGTAGATGTCTTTCCCCTTTTTTTTGTACCTTTGTCCCTATCAAACGAAAAACCTAAATCATTCAATAAAAATTACACTAGATGAAAGACTTTTGTTATTATGCACCGACCCAGGTGGTGTTCGGTGAACAGTCAGAGGAGCAAGTTGCTCTGCTGACGAAGAAATATGGAGGCACGAAGGTGTTGGTACATTATGGCGGCCAAAGTGCGAAACGCTCAGGACTACTCGACAAGATTTGTAATTTACTTCAGGAAGGGGGCATAGAATATGTCACGCTCGGTGGCGTTGTGCCCAATCCTCGTTTGTCGAAGGTGCGTGAAGGTATCGAACTGTGCAAACGTGAAGGTGTGGACTTCATCCTCGCGGTAGGAGGGGGTAGTGTGATTGACTCCTCTAAGGCTATCGCCTATGGTGTATGCTACGATGGCGATGTATGGGACCTCTACCTCGGCAAAGGTGAGCCAAAGACGATGCTCCCCGTTGCCTCTGTGCTGACCATCCCAGCTGCCGGTAGCGAGATGAGTGAGGCAAGTGTGATTACCAATGAGGATGGCGATGTCAAACTGGGCTATTCTAACGATATGTCACGGCCTAAGTTTGCCATCATGAACCCTTGTCGCACTTTTACATTGCCGCCTTACCAGACTGCTGCGGGCGTCACAGATATGATGATGCACACCATGGAACGCTATTTCTCACACGACGATGATATGACCTTGACCACTGAGTTGGCAGAGGCTGTCCTCCGCACGATGAAAGACTGTGTCTTCGCTGTGTTGAAAGATCCTGAGGACTACCGCAACCGTGCCCAGATAATGTGGGGCGGCAGTGTGGCACATTGGGGACTGACAGGCTGCGGACAGCAGGATGATTGGGCCACACATATGCTCGAACATGAGTTAAGCGGTATGTTCGATGTCACACACGGTGCTGGTCTCGCTGCTATCTGGCCTAGTTGGGCGCGCTATGTCATGCACGAGAATCTTAGTCGCTTTGTGCGTTTCGCCGTCAACGTGATGGATGTCCCCAATGATTTCACCGACCCCGAGGGCACTGCGCTTCGTGGCATTGAGGCGATGGAACGCTTCTACCATGATATTGGCATGCCCATCAATATACGCGAACTGATTGGTCGCGACATTACCGACGACGAAATCCGTGAGATGGTGCGCAAGTGCAGCCGCGACAATACTATTGCCTGTGGCGCCTTCAAGGTGCTACATGCTGAGGACATGGAGAAAATCTATCAAATGGCACGAGGATGAAAATATTGATTATTGGTGGAACTGGCACTATCAGCAGTGCCATCACCCGACAGCTAGTGGCAGAGGGACATAACCTCTGGTTAGTGAACCGTGGTAGTAGGCGCGAAGAAGTGCCTGACAGTGTGAAACAATTGATGGTGGACATCAACCTGCATGAGGATGACTTGGTGCGTAAACTCGGTAACGACAATTTCGACTGCGTCTGCGAGTTTATCGGCTTCGAACCCAAGCAGGTAATCCGCGATATCAGGATGTTCTATGGCCGCACCCGACAGTATGTCTATATCAGTTCGGCTTCAGCATACAATAAACCTGTGCGCAGTCATGTCATCACCGAGGGGACGACCCTCGCCAATCCCTATTGGGAATATTCACGCAATAAAATCGCCTGCGAAGAACTGCTTATGCAGGCTTACCGCGAGAGTGGCTTCCCCGTCACTATCGTGCGACCCAGTCACACCTATTGCGAGCGTGGCGTGCCCGTCAGTGTGCATGGCACCCGAGGTAGTTGGCAGGTGCTCAAACGGATGATGGAGGGAAAACAGGTCATCGTGCATGGCGACGGCAGTTCGCTATGGACGCTGACATGGAATGAGGACTTCGCCCAAGGATTCATCGGACTGCTTGGTAATCCCAAGGCTATCGGTGAGAGTTTCCAGATTATGTCCGACGAGTCGCTCACATGGAACCAAATCTATCAAACTGTCGCTGATGCCCTTGGCGTAGAATTCCGTCCTTATTACATTGCTTCCGACTATCTCGCAACGATAGCCCCTGCAGAGTACGACTTCGAAGGAAATCTGTTGGGTGACAAGGCTGCAAGTGTGGTCTTCGATTGTTCCAAACTGAAGAATGCCGTACCCGGCTTCTGCGCCACTACGCGTTTCGACCAGGGTGTGCGCCGTGCCATCGCCTACCTAAAGAACCATCCCGAGGAGCGAGTGGAAGACCCGGAATTCGACACTTGGTGCGACCAGGTGATTGAGATGATGGAACAGACGAAATCAAACCTTCAAAACCTGCGGCCATGAACGAAGATAAAGTCATGCGTGTCGGTGTCATCGGCACCGGTTGGATAGCTGAGAAAGCAGCAATCACCCTCGATGGTCTCAAAGAGTGTGAGTGCTATGCTGTAGGGTCGCGAACCATGGAAAAAGCTGAGGCTTTTGCCCGGCAATGGAACATTCCCAAGGCATATGGGTCGTACAGTGAGTTGATTGCCGACCCCGATGTGGATTTGGTATATGTAGGCACACCTCATTCGCATCATTTTGATGTGACAAAAGAGGCACTGCTGGCAGGGAAACCTTGCTTGGTGGAGAAAGCTTTTATGGCAAACGCGAGACAGACAGAGGAAATCCTCCGTATTGCAAAACAACAGCGTGTGTTCCTCGCCGAGGCCATCTGGACACGTTATCAGCCTGTCGTGGGTATCGTTCGCGACCTGATTGACAGTGGGCGTATCGGCACACCACGACTTGTCACCGCCACATTAGGCTATTCGATGGGGGATAAACCGCGCATCATGCGCCCCGACCTCTGCGGTGGTGCCTTGCTCGACCTCGGTGTCTATGCGCTCAACTTTGTGAGGATGTTTTTCCCCGCAGATATTGTCAGCATCGACAGCCAGTGCGTGAAGAGTGCCACGGGCTTGGACCTCACCAATGCGATGACCCTTGTGCTGGCTGATGGGGTGCTGTGCAACCTGCAGTCAAGTGCTGCCTGCGTGGGCGACAATATCGGTGTAATTGCAGGCACCGATGGCAACCTCATCATCGATAATATCAACAATCCGCACTGTGTCACGGTCAATACCCACGACCGCGAGTTTGTGGAGGATATCCTTGTCCCCCAGCAAATTACTGGCTACGAATACCAGTTCCTCGCTTGTCGCAAAGCTCTCATCGAAGGACTTCTGGAACCACGAGAAATGCCGCATCAGGAAACCCTCTTCATCATGCAACTGATGGATGATCTACGCCGCAAATGGGGTGTCAAATATCCGTATGATTAGTTACTCAACTTTCGGGAGTTATGATGAGGATGTAGGGACATACCCCGTGTATGTCCGTCTGGTATTTTGGCGCATATCAGAAGTAATTCTTTAATTCTAAAATTCGTGATAATCAATCCCATCCCCGTAGGGTAAGGTGGTTGAAAGCTTCTTGCATGTCGTGGGCATAGCGGAGGAGGAATCCCTCGTCCCATGGCATGCCGATGTAGTCTTTGTATTTGTCGGTGACATCCTTCCCCGTTTTCGTATCGGTGTATTTGGTGACTTGTAGCCCCGTGCCATC
>JAFZAE010000016.1 GCA_017548385.1 Prevotella sp. | reverse complement strand
CCGTCATCTTGCCACCCTCCGCGACACCCTTCTCCCCAAACTCATGTCAGGTGAATTAAAAGTATAAGATTATGGCCATATTTTCAGAAGACACATACGAGCAGGTATTAATCGAGTTGTTTAGAGAACTCGGTTATAGGTCCGAATATGGTCCCGATATAAATAGGGACTATCGGGAACCTCTGCTCGAACAGCCTTTGTTGGAGGCACTTCACCGCATTAACCCGACAGTGCCTTTTGACGCATTAGAGGATGTGGTGAAGAAACTGCGGCAAATTGAAGGTTCCTCACTCTATGAGCGAAACTTCAAATTCACGCAGATGATGCAGTATGGCGTGGAAGTGAACTACACCGACAAGAGACATCAGGTGAAAACTGCCGTAGTGGATTTGATAGACTTTCATCACGCTGACCAAAACGATTTCTTGGTGGTGAACCAATTCACCGTCCAGGACAAGGACACAAGGCGCCCTGACATTGTGGTCTTCGTCAATGGCATACCCTTGGTGGTCATCGAACTGAAATCGCCGAGCCGGGAAGAAACGGATGCCAGCGAGGCATTCCTGCAACTGCGTAATTACCAGCAACTCATTCCATGCCTTTTCACCTACAATGCCTTCAACGTGATGAGCGACATGGCGATGACAAAAATAGGAACGGTCACCGCCAAGGAAGACAGATATATGGAATGGAAGAAAGCCGACGGGGAAGTGGCTGACTATGATGTATGTTTCAAGTCGGTATTCACAAAAACCGTCTTCCTCAACCTGCTGAAAAACTACTTACTCTTCGATGTGAGCGAAGGTACCTACGGCAAGATATTGGCTTGTTACCATCAATATTATGCCGTGGAGAAAGCGGCAAAGAGAGCACAGGAGGCTGTGAAGGGCGATGGGAAAATTGGTGTCTTCTGGCACACACAGGGGTCGGGGAAGAGCCTGTCGATGGTGTTCCTCGCTCACCACCCACTTGTGCAGTCATTGAACCCCACCATCGTGGTCATCACCGACCGCAACGACCTGGACGAACAACTCTTTGGGCAGTTCTCACGGACAGCGGATTTCTTGCGGCAACATGCAGTGCAGTGTACAAGTAGGAACACGGAAAACGATGCCACCAGCCTCAAAGCCATCCTGAAAAACCGTCAGTCGGGGGGTATCATTTTTACCACCATGCAGAAATTCGATGATTTCGACGGTCCACTCTCCGAACGTCAGAACATCATCGTCATGACGGATGAAGCACACCGAGGACAATATGGAATGGAGGAAAAAGTAGATGTGGAAGGCAATATCCATATCGGAACGGCAAGAAAGATTCGCAACTCCCTCCCTCATGCATCTTATATCGGCTTCACCGGTACACCTATTTCAGACAAAGACCGCGATACACAGGAGGTGTTTGGCGACTATATCGATATCTACGACATGACTCAGGCGGTCGAGGATGGTGCCACGATGCCTGTCTATTACGAAAGCCGCGTCATCAAACTCCAGTTGAATGACGAAATCCTTCAGAAGATTGACGATGAATACGAAAAACTGAGGGAGGAGGGTGCTGAAGAGACAGACATCGAGGAGAACAAAAAAATTATGTCGCACATGGATGAGTTGCTCGGCAACGACAAGACCATCGATGCGCTTGTTAAGGATATCCTCGAACATTATGAGGACAACCGCCAATATGTGTGTGGCGGAAAGAC
This sequence comes from Prevotella sp., assembly GCA_017548385.1. Classification (GTDB taxonomy): domain Bacteria; phylum Bacteroidota; class Bacteroidia; order Bacteroidales; family Bacteroidaceae; genus Prevotella. The sequence goes on along the minus strand of JAFZAE010000016.1, from coordinate 54,127 downwards.
GATGATTGTAGCTTACTCCCGGCCGATTGCCATGAAAATTTATAAGCGCATCCTTGAACTCAAAAGCGACTGGACGGAGAAGGTAAAAGTGGTGATGACCAGCGGTAATCAAGACCCGGAGGAATGGACGAAGATAATCGGAGGAAAGACATACAAAAAGGAACTGGCAAAGAAATTCAAGGATGTGGACGACCCGATGAAAATTGCCATCGTCGTGGATATGTGGCTAACGGGCTTTGATGTGCCTTCATTAGCCACCATGTATGTCTATAAACCCATGAAAGACCACAACCTCATGCAGGCTATCGCTCGTGTAAACCGTGTGTTCCCGGAAAAGGCCGGCGGACTGATCGTCGATTATGTGGGTATTGCCGCTGCGCTGAAAGCTGCCATGAAACGTTACACCAAGCGTGACAGGGAACATTTCGGTGACAACGATATCAAAAAGCAGGCGTATGACCAGTTCCGTGAATACCTGGAGATATGTCGTGAACTGCTACATGGATTCGACTACTCCAGCTTCCATCATGGCTCTGCCACGGAGAGGGCACAAATCATCAAGGGGGGTGTCAACTTCTTCGTGGCTCCTAACAAAATGGAAGAATGCAAGGCGTTTATCAAGAATGCTTCGCTGCTGAAACAATCTGTCACTCTCTGCCGTTCGCTCCTCGCTGAGGAGGAAAGGTTTGAAGTGAGTTTCATGGAGGCCGTCAGGACGTTGCTCATCAGACTTCAAAACCCGGGAAAGATTACCAAGAGAGAAATCAACCAAAGAATAGCCACACTCATCGAACAAAGTGTGAAAACGGACGGGGTTGTCAACCTGTTTGACGACAAGACGGAATTTTCGCTCTTTGATGAGAAATTCCTCGAAGAGGTGAAGAAGATGAAAGAGAAAAACCTCGCCGTGGAACTCCTTCAGAACCTCATGAAAAAACGGGTCCGTGAAATTGCCCAGCGAAACATCGTGAAGGGTGAACTGTTCAGTAATATGTTTGTGGATACACTGAACAAATATATCAAGGGCATGCTCTCGAACGAGGAGGTCATTCAGGAACTGATGAAGATGGCCGAGGAAATGATGAGGGCGGAACAAGAAGGTAACAGCATGGGACTGAGCAACGAGGAAATGGCTTTCTATGACGCATTGACAAAACCACAGGCGGTGAAAGATTTCTATACCAACGAACAGTTGGTAAACCTCACCAAAGAACTGACGGAAATGCTGCGTAAAAACCGTACCATCGACTGGACACGCCGTGAATCGGAAAGAGCGAACATGCGCCGTCTTGTGAAGCGACTACTGAAAAAATACAAATATCCTCCCGAGGAGGCTGACAATGCCATGACCATCGTTCTCAGTCAGTGCGAACAGTGGGCGGACGATACCTCAGTGATGCAACTCCAGAAACTATACAACGTGGAGGATGACAACGATGTGCGCAACTTAATCTATAACAGAATACACATCGATGTCAACACTACGGATGCTGAAATACAGCGAGAGGTGATAGAGGTGTACGGTATGCGCTATCCCGATATGTCAATCAATGACTGGCGACATATCATCGAAGCCTACACACCGATGATAAGGTCGGCTGCTGCATCAAAAGCCATGGAAATCCCCCTGAATTATGATATTGCGGCAGATGACAGGCAATACACAACTTAATTAACGACTTTATTCATTAGATTTAACTTCGTTGTATCACCTCGCGACTCGGCAAAATCGATGCGAGCATCATTTTGCGCTCACTGCTCCGTGGTTTCGCGTTGTATAAGGTTCTCTGTGAATGTCTGGTTGATCTGCTCGCTGCGTTTACGGAGGCGTGGCGAGAAGGCTATGCTGAAGATGATGGCAAGGACGATGAGAATGCCGGGCGTGTACCCCCAGTGAATGGTGTGGCCAAGGATGTAGCTGACGAAAGCTGCTGCGATGAACAGCCTCAGGAACTGCAGGGCGACGAGTTTGGCTTGGCTGAAGCGGTTGTCGTTCCAGAGCGCGCGGGTGTTGTCGCTGTCACCCTGTCGCATGAGCATCCACAGGAAGGGGGCAATGAGAATAAGGGTGATGAGCGCAGTGACTATGCCGTCCCAAGGGGCAGGAATAAGATTGGATATAAAAGGCTTGCCAAAGTAGAGCACAAGCGCAATAATGGCCATACAAAGGACACTGTGGATACCAACGGTAACAGCGACGCTTTTCAGATGGGATTTCCAACGGTTCTGCTGCTCACCGCTCTCGGGTATTTCATCGTTGGAGGCCTCGGCATAGTCCTGTAGTTTACTACGCCATCTTTGGGGCATGACTCGCTCCACAACTGCATAGGCTGGTTCGGCCAGACGAATCATATATGGCGTGGTAAAAGTCGTGAAGACAGATACTGCCACGACAATGGGGTAGAGGAAATCACTGGTGACATGTAGCGATGTACCAAGGGTGGCCAGGATAAACGCAAACTCGCCAATCTGTGTCAGCGAGAACGAACACTGCATGGCGGTCTTCAGCGGCTGTCCTGCCAAAAGGAATCCGCACGTGCTCAATATGGTCTGACCCAGCATAATGGCAACAACGATGCAGAGGATGGGCACGATGTACTCGGCGATGAGGTTTACATCAACCATCATACCGACGGACACAAAGAAGATGGCACCGAAGAGATCTTTCACTGGACTGACCAGGTGCTCAATCTGCTCTTTCTCTACGGTCTCGGCCATGATGCTTCCCATGATGAAAGCACCAAAAGCAGCAGAGAACCCCACGGCAGAAGCCACGACGACCATGCCGAAGCAAAGTGCCAGGGACGTAATGAGCAGCGTCTCGTTGCTCATCAGTTTCCGGGTCTTCCTTAGGAACAATGGAATGAGGTAGATGCCAACGACGAACCAGAGAACGAGGAAGAACGCCAATTTCAAGATGCTCATCAGCATCTGTGTTCCCTCGAACTCTTTGCTTACGGCCAGTGTGGAGAGCATCACCATGAGCACGATGGCCAGGATATCCTCGATGATGAGCACACTGAGTACGAGGCTTGCGAAGCGTTTATCCCGTAACCCCATGTCGTCAAACGCCTTGAAGATGATGGTGGTGGATGACATGGCCAACATGCCACCCAAGTAGATGCAGTCCATCTGGCTCCATCCAAAAAGCTGTGCCACTGACATACCGACAAGCATCATCCCCATGATGACAGCACAGGCGGCGATAATGGGCGCCGCACCCATCCTAAGGATTTTGCGGAATGAAAACTCCAGACCTAACGCAAAAAGCAAGAAAATAACGCCTATTTCACTCCATAAGTGTATGCCGTGTAAATCGGTGACACTGGGCATATATGGCATATTGGGTGAGGCGAGAAATCCTGCCACGATATAGCCTAATACCACAGGCTGTTTCAGCCGCTTGAAAAGCAGCGTCATGGCACCGGCACAAATGAGTATGAGCGCTAAATCAGCAATTAGGGGTTCAAGCTCAGACATAAAATATGATATACTTAAGCAATAGTTAAAAGAGAAGTTATAGAATTGATAATAATCTAAAGCTCATCTTATCTCCCTTATAACTCCTCTTCATAACTCCTTGAAAGAAAGTTACTTTGTTCCTCCACCTAAAGCAATGTAGAGGGCGATAATAGCCTGGGCACCATTGTACATATTCAAAGCCTCGCTCAACTGGGCATTGAGGAGCGACTCCTGAGCAGTAAGCACCTCGAGATAATTCGACTTGCCATTGTCCATCAGTTCATGGGTTCCAATATAGGCTTCACGCAGCACTTCCACCTGACGATGGTAGTAAGCATATTTCTCACGTGCAGCCTGACAGTCGGCCAATGCCTCGTTCACTTGGTTGCCAGCATCAATGACTGTTTGAACATACTTGCGTTGAAGGTCTTCCTCAGTGAGCTGGGCAATCTTATGATTGGCTTTTATCGTACCGCGGGCAAAGATGGGCTGTGTGAGTGAAGCCATGGCGTTGAGCAATATCTTGCCCGGATTCACGGTTCCTTCTCTGTTGGTCCATCCGGCGACACCCTGTAGCGTGATGCTGGGGAAGAATGCCGCACGGGCAGCCTGGGTGTTGTAGAAAGCTTCCTCCATGGCAAAATTGGCCAGACGGATGTCGGGACGGTTTTGTAACACTTCGGCAGGAACACCAATCTTAATAAACTTCGTGTCGAACATCCTTTGTCCTGTGGTGGAGTCTGGATGCTCGGGCAGTGCAGAACTGCCCCAGTAACTACGATTGATGTGTTGGGGAGTTTCGGCCAGCAGACGGCTGATAGCATTCTCCACGCTACGTATATTGCGGCGTGTGTCAACTATCTGGGTTTTCACGTTGAGATACGATGACTCCATTTGGTTGACAGCGGTAGAGTATATCTTACCGTTTTCCCATAGTGTTTTCTCTGTCTCTAATGAAGCATTCCACAAACTGTCGGTAGCAGTCAGAATCTCCAACTGATGGTCGAGCAGCTGCAACATATAATATTGCTGAGCCACAGTGGAAACAAGGTTGGCACGTACTATTTCTTCACGAACCTGAGCCTGTAGCAACAATGCATTGGCAGCACGCTTCTTGTTGGTGATGGAACCGAATGCGTCGATATCCATGTTGAGTTGAAGCGGCATATTATAGCTTTTGGAGACAGGTCCGAAGTCAAAACTCGACAGTGAACCGGATGGTGAGAAGTAGAGTGACGGCAAGTAGGCCAACTTGGCGGCTTTCAACGAGGCCTCGCTCTTCTCCACGGCAATGCAGGCTGAGTTCAGGTCGGTGTTGTGAGCCAACACCTGTTCGATAAGCTGTTGCAACAATGGGTCGGTGAAAAACTCACGCCATGAGTAGTTCGCTAAGGAACCGTTGGTCGGATATTCTTTTATATCTTGACTTGTGCCGTATGCGTTGGTGGGAATCACTGCTTGTGACTCGTATTCTCCATGCATCTCTTTATACAAGCTGCAGCCCGTGAGCAAAAGGCTCACGGCTGCAGTTGTAACGATATTTGTCAGTTTTCGCATGATGAAGTATTTTTGAATAGCTACTGCTGTTAATGCAAACTGTCCTCCATTTCATCCCACAGACAGGACTCATCAGAGAGCAGGTCATCGTGGTTGTCCACCTCATTGTCATCACTATTAGCTGTGAAGACTTTCAGTGAGTCCACTAACAAAGGCTGTATTCCCATGAGTTGCTCCGTTTCCATCATGGGGCGTGAATATATCTTCTTCATTTTTCCTTTTTTTAAATTATTCATGATGGTCGTGTTTATTTGATAACAACTTTTTTACCGTCAGTAATATAGATACCCTTCTTAGTGGGATGATTTACACGTTGACCACTGAGGTTGAAGTAGGAGGCTTTCTGCGTGGCTCTTTCTTGTAGAGAGGTTTCGATTTCCGTTGTGTCTTCACCGAAGGAGATGAATTCACCAGCACCCGTCGAAACTTCTGCGGGTACGGACAGATAGACGCGGCCAGAACCAAGCTTTCCATTTATCCACTGGTAGAAGCCCACACCTTTGGTTTTCTTGGCAAGCACATAGACAGTGGTGTTGCCTTTCTCGCCTGTTGTCTCTTCGTCGCTTACTTTGAGGAGGTTCACTTCGGGCTTTTGAACATTTTCAAAAGTTTTTTTCATGATGTACTCACCCTTTGGACTATGCAGTAAATAGGGTTCTCCACCCTTGAGATACTCTACACGTTCCAATGTAGCTCTGCCTATAGTGCTGCCAGCTTCCACACTCGTCACCACGTATACTTCCAAATCAGCATCCTGTGGCTTTACGTCATAGTCGCTCACGATTGTCTTCCAGTTGGTTTCACCTATTTCTATTGGGTATTCATCATATTGCCTAAAGACGAAGATGCGAGGCAGAATTGCTTTCTCTCCGTCTGCATCTTCTGCTTTCTTAGTGTTGAAAGAGGCCATAAAGAAGTCGAAATTCATTCCTGTTCCCTCTGTAGATTCTTGATTAGGATCATCATTGTTTTCTTCTTCATTGCCACCGAACATATTCATCATGGATTCCATGTCGAAAGAGCTGGTGAGCATGATGGTATTGTTCTGGCCTGCTGTCATAGGGAATGCGATGGTGGCAATATGATTATTATAATCAATTGCGATGGTCGCCTTACAGCTGTCGCCGACAGCCTCCTTGGTGCCTACCTTCAAACCAGAGCTTGGATTAAACATTTCCATCATCTCATCGAAGTTGAATCCGCTGGTGCTCTCGGGGTCATCAGATGGCTCTTCGGTAGATGCTTCTTTAACAGAGGCATAGAGGTAAAGTTTATTGCCATTCTCATCCTTGCCAACGTTGAGATACCAGTTTCCTCCTTCTTTTTCGAGGATAATCTCCTGGGTATTATCTGGCACATCTTCAAATTTTATATATTCTATCTGGCCGCCGTTACTTTCTCTGGTGGAAATATTCACGTTCTTTCCACCTTTACCGCCTCCCATCACGGAAGCGTCTTTGCCTAAAGCATAGTGGTTTGTTTCAGCTTCTCCATTGTTGTCTTTCGTCCTTGTGCCTACAATTAACACGCGGATTTCATTTTGCAAATCAGCAATTTCTTCGAAGGTAGTGACATCCCTTGCCAACACATATTCGCCCACATTCTTGCCATCTGGTTCCTTGTCTCTTGGCAGCACCTCAAGTTGGAACTTGCGCTTCATGGTGTAGGACTTCTCCTCGTTATCATCTGTACCTGGGTCGTCTGCTACAACTATCACCTTTATCTTGACGGTAATCTTGGTCGTTCCTGGATTGATGGCAGTAAATACGCTGTCGGTTTTCTCTTCGTTCACTATCCACTTGGCAATCTCCTCGTCGGCAGACTTAATCTGGGCAGTTTGTGGCGTACCCACAGCAGGCTTTCCTTCAGCCAGTGTATAGAAGAAATCTTGATCCTGAGTCAGTGTCTTCTTGTAATCGGTGTATGTATGAGTGTCTTGAACGAGGAGCGTCATGTCAAGCTTATGCAGATAGTTCAGCTCGTCAATCTTGGCTTTCTTCTTAGACTCGCTGTTGTCACCGCCGCCCATCAGACCTGCAAACAAATTATTGTCCTCGGAGCTGACTAACGGACCATAAACCAGCACCTCGTCGCCGGGGCTCAAATCTTTCAGCTCATCAAAAACCACGCTATTGGCGTAGGTGCCATTTTTTGCCAGGCCTCTGCCATTTACCACTTTCAGACGGTTGTCCTTTGTGCCATCATCCGAGATGTAGTAGGTGAGACCTTCTGAACTGCCAAAGCCGGGAATCATAGAAGCGAAGTCCATGCCGCCCATCATGTCGCCCATCTCGCTCATGTCGAAGTCGTCCATGTCGCCCATGCGCTCATCCATGTCCATGTCGTCACCCATCATCTCGTCGAGACCCAAGTCGCCGAACATGGACATCATACCAGAATTAACTTTGTTCACGACACCTTCCACATAATAACAGCACTCAGGATCAAGCGTGACGATTTCACCACTGATTTCAAGAGTTCCGTTCTCAGCAAGTTCCTTGGCTTGCGACGGTGTGAAGGGCTTAGCGCGGCTGCCCCACTTAGATGCGTCATCTAATCGTATGGTATAAGAGGCTGTTGCCTTGTCGTAATCATCCGTTTCGGGCAATCTGACGGTGATTTTCACCATTCCCATCCTTAAAGGTCTCACAGCACCATGAACACCACTATTAGAAACTGTGGCAATCTCATCATTGCTGCTCGTATAAGTGAAGTACTGAATAATATCAACTATGTCCGCACCTTCTGATTGAGGGGAAGTAAAAGAAATCGATGTATTAAACTTTTCCTCAGTAAGCTCATAATTAGTGTCTTTATACTTCAAGGTAATCACCTTCTTATTATCTACTACTCTTTTGAAGAATGCATATCTTGTATTCTTCACGGTGTTATCGGGCTTGTTATTCTTGAACTCCTTCAGCTTCCAGGTGTTGCTGAACATACTCTCTTCTACGCCGGCGAGATAGTCCTTGTTGCTGACTTTGATGTGCAGGTAGTCGGTAGTTGTTGAATTGTTTTGATCGTCGGTCTCTGTATGGGAATAAATGTCAAACACATTAGGTGTCTCTGTTCCTACTTTCAGACCCTTGCTGTCTGCATAAAGATAGTTTGTTGTCTGACTTTGATTTTCTTCGTCCGTAGTAGTCGTAGATAATTGGAAACCGCCGGTAGCTGTGTTATATATCCACTTAATCTTCTCGGGTATTTCACCCACGAGTCGGTCTTTGTCATCATTAAATAATGTATCTATATCAACGGCATCAGGATCTTCGTCGGCCTTGTCGTTCGACATGGCCATCCCCGAGGCCAAATCGGCAACAACCACAATGTCGCCATCAGTTAAGGTAATAGCATTTCCGTCAACCAGTTTCCATTTCTCCACTCCCCTCTTGTAAAGGGTGAAGTTGGCAGCATTTGCAATGATAGTTGTAACACCGGCCTGATTATTGGTATCCCAATAGACATAATCAGGCCTAAAATTTGCCTGATTTTCATAATACAACTTACCCCCCGAATCATAATTTGTAAAATAGAATTCGCTTGTAGTTGCGCTTCCACTAATCATTGTAAGCCTTTCTGCGCCTGAGGTTCCGTCTCCATAAAGCGGTTTGCCGTCACTTCTTTTAAATGTGAATGAACCATCATTATTCTTTGTCAATGTCCACTGAATGTTATCAGACACATCATCGGCAATCTTATAGTTGCTGATGGTTACAGATACACCTGTAAAAGAGGCGTCGTCATTTGGCAGAGCGATGTTCTTACTCTCATCGACCAAAAGCACAAGGTCATCCGACTTTACGTCCGAAAGGTTGGTTACCTTATGCCACGCATATTGTCCTTGCTCTTGGGCACTTACACTTCCCATGCCCACCCATAGCAGGCATAGCAGAAGTAATGATTTAAAAGTACTATTCTTTCTCATATATAATATTTTTCTTAAGTTTCGCATTCGCTCAACTCTCTGTAGTTAAAGAGTAGTTAAAGAGAATAGAAGGGTAGTTAAAAGGACAATTGTCTTGCTATTGCAATGATTTCAACACAAAAATCGAAACAAATCGGGGGTAATGTCCCTTTAACTCCCCTTTAACTACGTTTCTATTCCTTTCCATTCCTCACTTGCGAAAGTCAAGTTATTTTTTTATCTCGCTTGATTGATCTTCAATAACTGCATCCTCGGCGGCAACCTCTTCAGTAGCTACTTCAGGGGAACCTCCCTGGAATTTCTCGTGCAGCTTCTGGAACACGATGAAGAAGGCGGGCACTACATAGAGCAGTGCGAGTGTACCCACAGCCATACCAGCCACCACGCCGAGAGCCAATACACGGTTGCCATTGGCACCGGCACCACCTGCGATAATGAGTGGTATCATACCCGCAATCATGGTGACGACAGTCATCAGGATGGGGCGTAAACGCTCTTCGCAGGCGGCGAAGGCAGCATCGCGAATGGACAAGCCTTGAGCACGACGCTCCGAGGCGAACTCTGTAATGAGAATTGCCGTCTTTGCCAACAGACCGATCAACATGATGACACCCGTCTGCAGGTAGATGTTGTTCTCCATGCCGGGCAACTTGATCAGAGAGACAAGCCAGATTGCACCGAACGAACCCATCAGTCCGAAAGGAACGCTCAATAGCACGGCCATCGGCGTGAACCATGAGTTGTAGAGTGATGCGAGGATGAGGTAGATAAGGATGACGCAGATAATATAGATAAGGGCTGTGGAATTTGATCCGGCAGCCTCCTCCACCTCGCGCGACATGCCACCATATTCGTAACCGTAGCCATTGGGCATTGTCTCCTTGAATACCTCGGCAATGGCCTTGTGGGCATCGCCCTCAGAGTATCCGCTGGCGGTCATCACACCACAGGTAATGCTCTGGAAAAGGTTGAAGTGGTCGACGGATGCCGAACCAACAATCTCCTTCAGAGTGACGAATTCGGAGATGGGGGCCATCTTGCCGCCACGTACCTTCACGAAGATGTTATTGAGTGACGACGGGTCGAGACGATACTCTGGTGCGGAATTGGCCATGATGCGATAGACCTTTCCAAACTGGTTGAAGTTGCCCACATACGAGCCACCGCAGTAGGCACCCAACGTCCTGAGAACCACTGCCGGCGAAACACCGGCGCGGTCGCACTGGGGAGCATCCACTTCGACCTGATATTTTGGGAAACGCTCAGAATAGGTGGACATGGCCATCATAATTTCCGGGCGCTCATTCAGCTTGGCGAGGAACTTGGAGGCATCAACATTAAACTCCGACATGTTTCGGTCGTTCATATCCTGCAATACAAGATTGACACTACTGTTGCTACCATAGCCAGGCACCTGAGGCATCTGGAATGGAATGACCTTTGCATTCTTGATTTCCTTGCAGTCGTAGGCGAAACGGCCATAGACAAGCATGATATTGTGGTTCATGCCAGGACGGTCGTCCCAGTTTTTCAGACGGATGATGAGCGTGGCATAGCAACTACCCGAACGTCCTGCCATCATACCATAACCACTGACTACGGCATAACTCTCCAGTTCGGGAATCTTCTTCACCTTTTCTTCCACCTTCTTCACAATCTCCTGCGTCTCATGCAAGGTACATCCCTCCGGTGCACGCACCTCGGCGAAGAACACGCCTTGGTCTTCTTGTGGCACGAGACCCGAAGGTAGGCCACGCATGAAAATGATGAGAAGTACGGCTGTGATTACCAGCAATATACCAGAGATAATCGGACGCTTGATGAACTTGCCGACGCTCTTCTTGTATTTTTTGAGGATGGCATTATAACTGGCGGTATAGGCTTTGGTGACGTAGTAGTTCAGATTCTTCTTCTCCTTCCCGTCCTTCGAGTAGCGCATCATGATAGCACACAAAGCGGGGCAGAGTGTCAAGGCCGACACACACGACAGACCAACGGCCGAGGCCAGGGTGACACCAAACTGCGTGAAGAACGAGCCCGATGTACCAGGCATAAAGGCAACGGGAATGAACACAGCCATGAAGACCAACGTACACGAGATAACAGCCACCGACACGTCGCTCATAGCCTGTCGGGTGGCTTCACGAGCATCGGATATACCGCTCTCCAACTTGGCCATCACCGCCTCGACCACCACGATAGCGTCATCCACTACCGTTCCGATGGCGAGCACCAAAGCGAATAGCGTCAATATGTTGAGTGAGAAACCTGCCAATGATACGATGGCGAAAGTTCCCAACAATGATACGATGATGGAAAGCGAGGGGATAACTGTCGCCTTGAAACTTTGCAGGAAGAAGTAAACCACCAATATCACAAGGATGATGGCGATGACAAGCGTCTCAACCACATTGTGGATGGCAGCAAAGAGGAAGTCGTCGCTGGTTTCCAATATCTCGAACTCCAGCCCTGCCGGCATCGTCGGTTTCAGTTCCTCGTATAGTTTGTTGATACGGGCATTTACTTCCGTGGCATTGGCGCCAGGTGCCTGGAAAACCATATAAATGGTGCCAGGTTTACCGTCGATATTTGACGTGAAATTATAGCTTACGGCACCAATCTCCACCTCGGCCACATCGCCAAGATGCAACAAATGGCCGCCATCGCTCGTTCGCAGCACAATGTCTTTGAACTCCTCTACGGTCTTCAGCGTGCCTTTATATTCCATCGAGTACTGGTAGGCATTCTCACTCTGCTCTCCCAATGAACCGGTGGCGGCGACAAAACTCTGTCCGCCGATGGCCGTGAACACGTCGTTCGGCTCCAGACCATACTGCGCCATTACATCGGGCTTCAACCAAATGCGCAGGGCGTAGGTGTTGCCCAGCGCCATCACATCACCCACACCGGTGATACGCATCAGACGGGGACGAACGTTGATGTCAATATAGTTGGCGATGAAGTCGGCATCATACTTGCCATCGACGCTTTTTAGTGCGCCGATGTGAAGAATGTTGCTCTGTTGTTTCATCACTTGCACACCCACCTTTGTTACCTCAGAGGGTAGCAGTGCCGTGGCGCGGCTGACGCGGTTCTGCACGTTCACTGCGGCGAGGTCGGGGTCGGTGCCCTGCTCAAAATAGACTTGAATGGAGACATCGCCCGAGGCTGAGGCAGAACTGGTGATATAGGTCATGCCAGGAACGCCGTTGATGTTTTCCTCCAGCGGCTGCACCACTGCCTTCATGATGGTGTTGGCGTCGGCACCGGTGTACGATGTCGAAACGCGAACCGTCGGTGGCGCGATGTTGGGATATTGCTCGATGGGCAGCGTGCTCATGCAGATGAAGCCCACCAGCGTGATGACTATCGCTATCGCGCACGCCATCACGTATCTGTTGATGAATATATTGTTCTTCATGACGCGGAAGTAAAATAATCACTATTCACTTTTACTTTCCTCAGGGAAAAGAACCTTTTGTCCCTCTTCCAGATTATTTGCTCCAACAGTCACGATGCGGTCGCCAACATTGAGTCCCGAGGTGATGATGACATCTTTACCATTTCCTGTATCTGTGGTTGTTACCGTGACTGCTGTGGCAGTGCTGTCGGGCCGTACTTTATAGACCAAAGATTTGTCTTGCAAACGCAACACGGCTGCCTGGGGAACCACCATCACGCCTCTTTTGCTGGCTGGTAGTACAACTGTACCCTGTATGCCGGAGAACAGCTTGCCCTCAGGATTGGGGAAAGTGGCCTTGCAGGCGATAGTACCCGTTGCTGCGTTCACGATGCCGGTGGCACTGGTGATGCGACCTCCATATGGGTATTCCGTGCCGTTCTTCATCACAAATGTCACATCAGGAAATAGTTTCAGGGCGTCTTCCACATTTTTGAATTTATTGGTGGCATAATTCTGCTCCAGAACAGATTCGGGCACGGAGAATTCAGCTTCCATCTGACGGTTGCCGCTGACAACTGTAAGATGTGTGCCTGGTGACACCATATCACCGGCAAAGACGGGAATTTCTCCGATAACACCTGACACTGGTGAGGTAAGAGTACAGAAACCGAGATTTACCTTGGCACGGTTGACTGCCGACTGAGCTTGGGTGATAGATGCCTTTGCCTGACTGACGGCTGCTTGTGCTTGCTTGTAATTGTTTAAGGAGTTCTCAAGCATGTAGCTACTCACAATCTTTTTGTCAAACAGGTTCTTGTTGCTCTCATACTCCAACTTGGCACTGTTGGCCTGCGCTTGGGCGGCCTGCAGGTTGGCTTGGGCGGCCTGTAAGTTGGCCTCGGCTGCCTCTACCTCATGCTGGGCATTGCGCGAGTCGATGACGAAGAGCGTCTGTCCCCTGCTCACTTGCTGACCTTCGGTCACACAGATTTTCATCAACTGACCACTCACCTGTGGTGAAATGGTCACATCTGCCTGTCCTTTCATTTTTGCACTGAACTTCACAGGCAACACGATGTCGGTAGTATCCACAGTCAAAGTCTCAAACGAAGATACTGTCTCTTTGGGCATGTCAATTCCACAAGATGCCAGCCCAAAAACAAAGCTGAGCAAACATGCCAATCTAAAAAAAACAATAGTTTGTTTCATTTCTCTTTTTTTATCATTTATTTGTATTATATCTTTTGTATAGCAATATCTATCCATCTCTTGCGAAGAGACGGACATTTGGCTACAAAGATATTTATTTTTTTGCCAAATCCCACCTTATTTTATATAAAAATGAACTAAACAACGACATTTTTTTGGTTCTGTTTAGCAAATTGAAAGTTTCACAGTACAGAAAATAAGGAAAAAAACTTAAATAAGGAGTTATAAAGGGGAGTTAAGATTAGGAGTTAAGATTAGGAGTTAAGATTAGGAGTTAAGATTAGGAGTTAAGATTAGGAGTTAAGAAAAGCCATTACCTTTACTTCTGATAATCAGAGCATTTGGCCCATCATAACTCCCATTTATAACTCCCCATCATAACTCCGAATTATAACTCCCCTTAAAAAATGAACTCCCCGTTATAACTCCAATTCATAACTCCCTAAAGTGGAGTCATTTATCATACCCAAATTCAGGATTCTCGTACATGCTGATGTTGATACGATATTTCATCATCTCATCAAGATTGTGTACGGGATGCTCTATGTCTTGTGGGATGGGACGTTTAGAGAAACCTTGGAAATAGAGCAGGCAGGCATCACGCCACCATACGGCATCACGTGCCTGGATGCGGAGTTTGCGTTGCACTTCATTGAAACGTTGCTCGTCAACGTATGGTTGCATGGCATCCCAGACGGCCAGGAACTGCCGTGTCTGACCAACACCCTCCTGATATTTGTGGCATAACTCGTCCCAGAAGGTGCGACCGCTCTTCATCTTGAAATCCCAAGGCACATGGTGGAACCAAGTGAGGAAAATCTCTGGACATGTGTTGATATCGTTGAATTGAGTGCAGAGTGGTTCGGGATATTGTGAAACATTATTGCTGCCTTTCTTGGTACGGTCGAATCCCATTCCAACGGCGTCTGCTTTGTGGTAGTAGGGTGGGGTCCAGTCTTTCCTGACACCTGGTGGGTTATACCATGGCTCTGGACCATAATGATGACCTCCGGCAAAGATATGGTGAATGCCCAGGGGCATCATATAGTTGACGGCAGCCTCGCGGCTCTCCATCATCACCTGCGTCATGGGCTTGACCAGTCGTTCGTCGTTGTTGAAGGTCTGACGCATCCATTCGTCGGCGATGACCTCTGATTTCAGCGACGGGTTCCATGCCAATCGTCCGAAGGCATACCAGTTGGCTTGTGCGAAGTGGTGACCACACCAGTTGGTGTCGTCGCCGATATTCGCCACGCCAGCCATGGCTTTTAGACTGCCAGGTTTCACGTAGGAGAAAAACTCCTGCCACATAGGAGCCAGATAGACCAGGTGGTTGGCGGCGCCAAGATATTCTTGGGTGATTTGGAACTCCACCATCATCGGCGTTTTCTGCATGGATGTGAAGAGCGGACTGTATGGCTCACGGGGTTGGAAGTCCACCGGACCGTTTTTAATCTGAATGATCACATTGTCATGGAATTGGCCGTCGAGGGGCATGAATTCCAGAGCGGCCTGGTTGGCGCGGTCATCACTTTGTGGGGCATATACAAAAGCGCGCCACATGACAATGCCCTTGTGGGGACGAAGAACGTCGGCCAGCATGTTGGCTCCCTCGGCATGAGTGCGCCCGAAGTCACAGGGACCAGGCTCTCCCTCGGAGTTTGCCTTCACAAGGAAACCGCCGAAGTCGGGGACGAGTTGATAGATTTCACCTACCTTTTTCTTCCACCAGTTCACCACGTCTTTGTCTAAGGGATCGGCTGTGGAGAGACCACCTATCTTCATGGGCGAGGCGAAGTTCACCGAGAGATAGACACGGATGCCGTAGGGGCGCAACAGGTCGGCAATCTGTTTCACCTTCTGGAGGTTTTCCGTTGCCAGCGCCTCTGGTTTTGCATTCACATTGTTGAGCACGGTGCCGTTGATGCCTATTGAGGCATTGGCGCGGGCGTAGATCTTCAAACGCTCTGCGTCGAAATTCAGGAAAATGCTCTTTCCCGCGAATCCGCGTTCCACGGTGCCGTTGGGATTGTCCCAATGATTGAGTATGCGCAACTGGTAGACTGGCTTTTCACTGATGTCCAGGTTGCTGATATCCTTACCCATTTGCTGGAGTCTCAGCAGGTGGAAGGCTCCATAGAGCATTCCGGCGTCATCGCTGGCGGTGATGATGGTCTTGCCGCCATTATTGGTGATGGTATAGGCATCCTTGGTCATGCTTTTCTTGCGTTTCAGCACCACAGGACCGCCCTGCCAGTTTTGTTTCAGTTCTTCCATGGCCGTGCCTGAGACACCTGTCACATTAGCTTGCTTACTTCCTTCGTAACGCAACCACAAACGGCTGCCATCCTCACCCCGTGCAGTCATAACGGTGGCTGACATGATAATCATCATCATGAAAGGGAAAAATAGTCGTTTCATACTATAAATGCTTTATTTTTAATTTTAATCTTTATTCTTTATTCTTCTTACGTTTGTCATATATTATTTTGGGGACAACAGAGTAATCGCGTATGTTATTACAAGGTTTTCCATTTAGGTCCTTCCAGAAGCCTATGCACATCCTTTCAAACACTATTTTCAATGTGTCGTCCTCATAGTTGAGGATGTCATTACTATCATCTAATACAAGAAAGATATCACATCCATCTTCATGTCTTGCTTTCTTCAATATATGTGTGAGAATCTGGTCATAAGTAACATGATACCCATCAGGTAATAGTAATTCCTGACGATCAGTTACATATTCATGAGTAAAACGATTCTTCTCCAAAATATAGTAATCACAAGTATCGATTTTATTCTCTAATGTTTCCCACAAATATTTGATACTATCTTTTCCTGCTATTATTATTTCTTTTTCACTAATAAGATAATAGGTCTCATCTTGCCCTTGGGCTATCATCCTATCATTTTCCTCATCATAAATAATATATCGTATATCTACATCGGCATCCTTGTCGTCCCAGTGTACGGTAATGAAAGGAGGGTTGTAAGTGTATGTTCCTTTATATAAATCAGCACGAAATCCCACTAAGTCATGTGAATAAATATATGCCTCTATATGGCTGTCGTCAACCATGCCAAGTTCAATTCCACAGAGGCAACAATAGTCACCAGAGTAAACCTTTCTATACCTTGAACGCTCTGGCCAACAACTACTCAAAAGAAGAACAATAATAAACAAACATTGCAAACATGCAAAATGTAAACTATTATTCTTTTTCATAATTTGTGTCTATTGAATTAATAATATCATTGAAGACAAAAATACGAGTTTGATGGGGTAGGAGTAACTGAAGTTCAGATACTTCCAAGACAATATAATCAATCTTCTACACCGCTGCAGCTTCTCGCAGACGGAGCATTCCACGGTGAACGAGGTTTCGCACGGAGTGGTAGTTCATGTTCATAATGTGGCAGATGTCGTCGTACTTGCGCTCTTCAAGGTAGTAGAGCGTGAACACCTGTCGCTGGCGGCGTGTGAGTGAGTCCATCAACCGGGATACTTTACGCTGATGGCTCTCTTCTCGCTCTTGGTTGATGTAGTCGTGTTCCAGGTCTGGGGTGCAGCGGGAGATGCGGCAGTTGTCTACCGATGTCTCTGTCACGAATGTCTGGTGTCGGAATTCATCCAGTATTCTGTTCCTCAATGAAATAAGCAGATAGGAACTAAAATTATTATAGCCGATTTTTTCATTGCGTTTTTGATAGACCTTCACAAAAACATCGTGGATGCAGTCTTTTACCAACTCACGGTCACTGGTCAGTCGCATCCCGTAATTGAATAGACGCTCTACATGCATGTCGTAAAGGCATGAAAAGGCTTTGTCGTCACCTTTCCGGAACGCTTCTACGAGTAGGTCTGTCTCTTTTTGATAACTTCGTGCCATAGCGTCAGGTAGAGGAAAATAGATTTTCGATTGTTTTTAGATTGTTTTCAGCTACAAAAATAAGCATAACTATTAAAATAATAGCGGAAAACATCAAAAAAAAATCATTATACTGTGAAAAAGTGGAATTTTTGAGTTGGATATTCTAATAACTCATCCATTTCTTAACTCAAAGACAATGTGAGTGTCATGACTGACGTCAGTAACGGTTACATACGGCAAGAACATCCGTGTCTCTGCTGCCGGCGGTTGAGTGCGTTGTAACGAGGTCCTGAAATGGGACGGCTAACAGTTCTTCTCCAAAGAGATGCCTTGAGGGGGGACTTATGCCTCAGTTCCGTCTTCCCATTCTTTCCACTGACGCAGTGCCTCCTGCCAGTCAGTCTGCTCTCCTTTCTCCACAGCCTCTTGCATACGTGCGGCCTCGTCTCTCGCCTTGTCACGTGCCCGCTTTACCTTCATCGCGGTGATGGTGGCATCATCGAGCACCAGAATGGCACCACGACGTACAGCCTCATGCAGTTCCTCTTCGCCGAATGCCTTGCCAGGTTCGTTGAAGTCGGAGATGTTGAACTCATAGTCCACCCGCAGTTGGTGCCGGATCTGTTTCTGCTTGCCACGGTTGACCGCATTCTTTAGACGTAGCAGTTTTCCGATTTCCTCTATTTCTTTCTGTGAGAATTTATTTCTGCCCATATCGTTGGTTTTGTTTTCTGCAAAATTAGTGTAAAAAAATGAGTATGTGGGCAAAATAGGAATGTTTTTTTGCGGGAGATGGGTGTCTATTTCAGTATTACTGCAATGGAAGTAAAGTATAGTCATATAAGTGGGAAATCATACACCAGATACTGCACGTTGGTCTCGGTAGGATAGTTTGTAAGTCGCCCGGAGCGTGTGACAAACGACAATATGCCATTATACACACCATTACCGAATGTGTATTGTTCACTATAGATGTTGATATAGTGAATACGGCGGGCATCATAGTTCAGAAGTCGTTTGATGTCATTGACTGGCATACCGTCAATTAAAACCAATGTTGGCAATGAACTGTTGTAGACTTCTTGCTCCTTGCGGACAATCAGTCGCGGTACACCATCAATTGTCGTATTCTTGACGCAGATGACGTATTCAAGAAGCACCTCCCTGATTGTGAGAAACTGACGGTATTCGTCAAGATTATAGGACAGATCGGGCCTTGTGCCTAACACCATGTCATTATAGTCTAAAGGTACTACTTCCTCGGCCGTGTCATCAGCAGAATTACCCAATTGCAGTTCACGCTTGGCTGGTGCTATGGCCATCTGATGCCGTTGCATGTCAATGGAGCGAGTTTCCACCTCACTGCGTTGATAATGGAACACGAGATGTGGAAGCTCTTGAGGGAGTAAAGTGGCAAATGGACTTATCATTTCGATAGGAAGGCTCACGCCTGTAGATGTCTTGGCGGAAAGCACTAACGGTAGTTTGCCGTGGATGCCGTAGGTGTAAAAGACAGCAATGGAGTCGTTAACCATCTTTCCCTCAAAATAATGTATCTGATTCCCCACGATACTTAGGGATGGAAGAATCTGACTGCCGCTGTAAGTATTGCCGTCATAGACATTCTTGACAAGCGCCTTGATGATATGGCCTTCCGTCTCACGCACATCTACATCCTTTTGAACAGAGTTGAGAGGTGTGAGTTGAGTGGTGAGAGGATAACTCAATGAGTCGGGATGTGTGATTCTTACCCATTCGATGTCGTCGTCAATATGCTTGCGAAGAGGATTGACGACAGCCACAAACTGTTGAGACACATAGGCCTTGTCACGCGTATAGACAGACAACACATAGTAACCGCTATGGAGATGGGAAGGCAGTTCGATAATGCCTGTTCCCTGTCCCCCTTTGAGACCAATAACGACGCCTGCCACCAATTCATGCATATCACACAGTTCAGCGTAGGCAATCAAGGCATCGTCGGCAGTCACGCTGACTTTCATCGCCTCACCGGCAAGATACCATGTGCGGTCAGTCTCTATACTTGCAGCAAAGCTACTCAGGGCAAGTGCCATCGCAGCTATCAGTGATAATATTTTGTTTTTCATCTTAATAACTTACATTTTCCTCCAATGACCAATAATCTGGTTCTTCTATATACGCACCTCTTAATCTGACATCGAGTTGATAGTCATATGCCCATGCTGTTTGCAATTTGCCATCAGGCCTATATCTTTCGTCTTTCCATTCGCACAGGAACATATGTTCTTCTACGACCATTCGGTAGCAAGTCCCTTCGTTACAATCGTTGAGCCACAAACGTGCGTCTTTGTGGTAAGGACGGTCGATAGAGTAATTAACAGGACTAAGGAAGAACCTGTATTCGCTCGTATTCGACGAGCATCCCACAAATCCAATCACGTGCTTGTGTGAAGTAAGACAATGGATATTGGTAGGCAGGGCAGACGGTAGCGGAGTAAACAAACCACCCATCTCAGAACTTGCCTGGCGCCGTGCGAGTTCATACTCGTACTCGGCCTTTGAAATGGCACGCTGCTGTATCAGGCCACTATACTTGTAAAACATACGCTCGTCGCCACGGTCAATGTCGTACAGTTTCAGTTTTCGGATGTGTTGTCCTTCGTAATTCAGACTTGCCCCGACCAAAATCGACGAACCTTTTATGCTCTTCCATCCACGCAGAGGAAACTGGTTAGGGTCATAGACAGGCTCCATTATTTTAGTGTCAAAATAGATGTAGGTCGTATAGTCAGGATGCACCTCCCATGTCTCTTCGTATGTCCACGAATAGTAATTCGCCTTGTCTGCGTCAAAAGGAGCATCTGGAGTGACGAGCACTTCGATATTACTTTCCGGTGTGTGCTGCACCACGTTCACCTCTGCAATTTTCTCGGAAGGAATCGGTTTTTGAGGATCTGATTCATAGACATCGCCATCAGTCTCGATACGCAGATAATATTTCACGTCAGGATTGAGGACATCAATCCAGCAGGAGTAATATCCATAGGATCCCTGCGCGATGTATTCAGAACCGTCACTCCCATGTACAGAGACTTTTGCACCTGATACCATCTGGCGGGGTATATTGAACGAGTTGATATCCTGTGTACGCGACAGGATGAACTGATTCAATTTTCCAGAACATATCGTGCCTTCCACAACGAGCAAGTCGGAATACTCTTCAGAAATGTCCGCTTCGTATTCGTCAATACAACCTGACAGCGTACATACGCTTACCATGAGGCATAGCGCAAAATATAGCGATTTCATTTTCATCATATCTTAGTTGAATCGTATATTAAGTGAAATGTATGGGATGGCAGTGCCAAACACAGATAATTTATACCCTTTTACGTTGCCACCTTCAGTGACATAATAGATAGTATAGGCATTCTTGCGTGCAAGGACATTATATACACCAAGAGAGAACGATGTGTGAAGAAAACTTGTCAGTTTATGAGTCGGCTCTATATTAAACGCCAGGTCCAAACGCATATAGTCGGGAATACGATATTTGTTGCGGTCTGTATAGAATGGCATGTATTTCTGATTATACGTGTCGTAATATTTTCCGGCTGGCAACGTCGTCGGACGGCCTGTGGCATAGTTGAAGTTGCTTGAAAGGCTATACCTCTCGGTGAATTTGTAGTTGAGCACAGCCTTCACATCATGAGGCCTGTCATATTCTGAAGGGTACCACTCTCCATTATTCAGGGGTATTGGCACCCTCTTGTCATCCTGACGCAACAAAGAGCGTGAGAATGTATAGCTTAACCATCCATTGATCTTTCCGAAAGGTTTCTTCGCCTGTAATTCTATGCCGTATGCCTGCCCCTTGGTCGATATTACGTCAGTCTCAAGGTGGTGGTTCATCAGCAGGACAGCAGAACTTCGATAATTGAGATAATCACCAATATGCTTGTAGTAAACTTCCGCGGAGAACTCGTATTCCTTGTCGGTTGTCTCATAATAGATGCCAGTAGCCGTCTGCCAGCCATTCTGGGGCTTGATATTGAGGTCGGATAGTTTCCATATATCTGTAGGCGACATGATTAAAGTGTTCGACACTTTATGGATATACTGGTGCATCGTGTTGAAACCTGCCTTCAACGAAAGGTTCTCCTGTAGGGAATATCGGGCAGACAGACGCAATTCGGGTGCATGATAGGTTTTGATGACTCCTGTTTCATGACGTGTCTCCAACAAGGTCTCCTCTGCTGGAAGTTCTCCGTCATAATAAATATTCACGTCACGAGGACCAAGCGCATTGAACATGGAATAACGCAAGCCGGCAGAAACCGTCAACTTTTCTGTGAGCGAACGCTCATAGTCTATATAGACGGCGCTCTCTAATGCTTTCTCTTTCTGTAACTCATCTGTCGTTATGCAGGATTCTTCACCTACAGGCTCATACTTGCCTGCCTGCACATTGTAGTGCTGCATAGAGAGACCGTATGAGAGAACCTGCTTTTCAGACAGCCGCTGACGAAAATGCAACTTTCCCCATAACTGGTCAATGCCGAAACTCAACCGGCCTGCCATGGAGGGGACGTTCCTGTCCTCATTGAAATAGTCGTAATGGTCAAGTCCTGCAGAAAACGTAACTGTCATCCTTTCATTCAGAATAGAGCGCCACTCTGCAGAGATGTTACGGTTTTGATAACCATAGTTGTCCTTTGAACTGAACGAGAACTTATCATTACTCAAATAACCATATACCTTGAGACGATGCCTGCTATTGAGCATCCATGTCAGTACACCACCAAAATCATAGAAATTTGCAGTACCGTTTTTGTAACCGCTCTTCTCGGGTAACCGCTTCAAAATCCAGTCACTATAGGTCGTACGACCATTCAGCAGCAGCGACACATGTTCCTTTACGATTGGAATCTCTAAATTCGCCTTACTGGTAAGTGCACCAAGACTTGCCGAACCCGTAAACTTCTGCATATTGGCTTCCTTAGAGACCACTTTCAATACACTGCTTATCCTGCCTCCATATTCTACGGGAATACTTGACTTGAATAGCTCCACGTCCTCAACCGCATCTGAATTGAACGATGTGAACAACCCGAATAGGTGTGATGGGTTATACACCGTACCCCCATTGAAAAGTATGAGGTTCTGGTCTGTCGCACCTCCTCGTACATTATATCCGCTTGAAGCCTCTCCAACGGTAGTGACACCGGGCAACGTGAGCACTATCTTCATAATATCCGACTCGCCAAAGGCTGATGGTATGTTCTTCAATGTCTGGGGCCTGAATTTCTCTGAACCCATTATCATGTTATTCACAGCCGATGGTCGACCGCCAACAATTACTATCTCGGCAAGTTCGTGGTCATCGGCAATGCTTGCCATCGCTTTTTTCACGCCTGGCACTACATAAACCCTCGTTTTTGTTGAAGCACCTGACATGACAATAGAATCGCTGTCAAGAACGGGAATACCGGCAATCAACTTCGTTTCATCAATTGATGCGTCGGGAGTTGTTGGCAGGGTCGACTGGCTCCTTGCCACTTCCGATTCATGATTTTCTACAGCGGATGGGATAAGCGGATTAGGTATTGGAGCACCGGAAATACTTGCTATTACTTTTACAAGGCTTTTCTCACGCTCACTCTTTGAGAAGGAAAGATGATTTTTCTTCGCATACTGTTTTATCTGCTTTTTCTGTTCAGGGAAAAGCTTTGCCACGTCCGATGCACGCTTCACATGATGCATTACTCCGTCTGAAGTAATAAGCGTATAAAACTCTTCTGTGTTAAGTGTCTTAAGATATTTAGTCCCTCCAAAAGTTCTTTCACGACCATCCGTCTTCCATACACTATGATAAAGACGAATGCCGTTTGAACTTCCATCACTAAGCAGTGACGCAAACCGTGAGCCGTCCTCTGGATCACGCACATATTTGTTGCCATCCATCTCAAACCAGTCAATGAATTCCTGCTCAGGCATACAAAGCACCCTTTCACCAGGGGGAAGAACGACAACTCTCTGCATATATTGATCGAAGCGCAGTTTCACATCCTCATAAACCACACCATGATAACTGATACGGCCTTTATACATATTAGTATTGCCTTTGTAATATGGCATGTCGTGCCACAACGATTTTGGGTACTGAGGCTCTACCGGCCCCACATACAGACGAGCAAAATCAGAAGCTGAGGAAAAATACTCCTGTGCTCCAACATGCTGTACCACTGCCATCATACAGACAAAAACCAACCAATACTTTTTCATGTTATTATCTGCTTGTATACATATAACTTGCAAATTTAGATAAAATACGGGAATTATAAGCCAGACGAGATGAGAATGTGACTAATTGTCCCGAATTGTGGACAGTTTCTAATGAAATCAAGTCGCACATACGCTCAATCCTAATTTTATCCATGCGCTAAGTCATAGTTGTGTTATGAATTTTGAGGTAGAAACAATAACTTTAGTTTTCCAACCTTAAGGCCGAAAACCTGACAAGAGCAGGGTGGGAAACTACTGTTATTAACCCTCTAAACTTAAAATGCAACAAATGTTCAATCCTTGCATGAGAAACTGTTAAAAATGTCCCCCTACTTACATAACCAATCACTTCTTCGATTATTATTCCAACTTTTATAGATCCCATGCCGATGATTAATACTAATCCAATCGGGGATATCTTCTTTAAGCCAAGTTGAGTCCGACCAATAGTCACTACTGTCAGACCTGACTTTGTCCACCCATATTAGACGAACTGGCTTAATATTGTAGTCTTTCGATTGTATGTCTGTAATCTCCATGTGATCCTCTTGTGCATATAATGTGTCCCTGAAAGGATATAGATTTAAATTTGACATCTCTGCAGATTCAGGACAATATTTAATGTAATTATCACCCAAATGCCACCTTGAATTACTGAGATATACTGTTGTTGTGTCATTGGTATTCTTAATCATTATATACATGTGCCATTTACTGATATAATAGACATCCTTATTGGTATATAAAAATACTATTAGAAACAAGAAAAAGCTAATTACAAAATATCGTTTTTTCATCACTAAAGGAATTGTTTCGTGTTTATTCGGCAAATTAGTGTTCGTAATAGAGACCATCAGATTCATCAGCAAAATCCGTAGTTTTTGTTTGCTGGCGAGTAACTTACCATTCTAAAATTTTCCTTAACAGTATTATTTTTCCATTATCTATTTGAAAAATCCATTCTTTTCCTCCGTCTAACGCAGGGACATATAAATAAACGTCATTCTTATTAGGCGGAGGAGAACATCTAACTGTTTTTTTATGGCCGTCTGTCTTCTTAGTTATCATATCCTTGACACTTGCACGGAAAAAGATTGTCTTGTCACCCCTCGAGGAATAGCCTATAATCTTTGTGCTATATCTCAATAAATCAGATGAAAATGCTGAAACGTATATTGTATAAATATTGCTTTCGTTCCTTTCAGCAGAAACATTTATATAATCTTTATCCCCCACATCACATAAAACCATATTAATGATTGAATCTAACTGGCTGGAGCTAATAGAGTACTCATCCAGTCTCATGGTGTTCTGGCCATTCCCTATTGTGGATATGGAAACGAATAGAAAAAAAGTAATTATTATGTGTTTCATTCTAAAAATCATTGACTGACAAATTTTTCCTCCTTTTATTAGTGCCTTGGCACTTTTTCTTGCTTTTTCCTCTTTTTCTCTGGCAGAGACCGAACAAGTTCGGCTCTGCTCATTTGGCTTAATCAAATGGTTTGATTCTTTTTTTTACATATTTCCCATGATTGTGTTTCTTTATTATAGAGGTAGAATAAAGTATATCGTATAATACTGTTGATTTCATAATCACTTTTATAGTCTTTTGCCCTAAAAGCTTTCGTACTTACAGCAATCGTGTCATTGTAAAACTCTATCTCAGGATAGCCTATGAGCCAATCGCCGCTTTTACAATAATCTTTGATATTATGACCTTCCGGGATATGGCGAAAATTCGGCAAGAAAGAATCTTCCAACACAAACAAGGTCAAATAATCATCAATAACATAGACATTTTGACGTGAAACACTTTTGCTCTTTTCCAGCTCCAGAATGCATCCTTCCATACTTCCCATAACAAAGTCGCCAATAAATTTTCCTTTCCTGTACCAAGTGGCATGGCTGCTTATATGATTATCAAATACCCACTTGCCAGTCTGCTCTTGATACACAAAGTAAAAGATAATGGTATCCCCAATTCCTAAACCGGGAAAATCTTTATTTGCACTACATAAGAAAAACTGTATACGAAGAGTATCCCTTGAAACAAAATAAATGGAAGGACTTGCGCAATAATAACCATCTTCTAAATCACCATTGATTTTCCCCTTTATATATTTCCTTGTTTTTGTCGGCAACAAGGGTGCAGCCCTATAAGGCATTTGGTTGTTTATTACAACAAGATCCATATTGTGAGTGTTATTATATTCAGTAATGAAATTTGGCAACACCTCGTCAATCAGTTGATTTAAATGTTGCGTTTGGGAAAAAACTTTTATACAGTTGCTAAATGTGAGCAACATGAGTATGATTATTGTTTTTTTCATTTTCGCATTCGTGTTTTTTTAATGGGTCATCGTTCTACTGGTCGGGGAAAAGCTCAATCAATTTTTCTTCCAATGTATCGTTTTCCAAATACTCTACCAACTTGTCCAATTTCGATGATTTATTCACAAGAATATCACGGTTGAATTGATAATGCTTCACTGTCCACAGCATGGCAAGTCTTTCCATGTCACGTGTCAGTTTTTTCACTTCATAAGTTTGACCAATAATCAAACATGAGCATATATAAGCCGTTATTTCAGTAGGGGAATCCGCTAAATAATTGGTGTGGCATTCATCTATTTCTAAAGACAATTCATCAGTACTTATACACCATGCAGTGGCATACTTCCCTGCCTCTAAAGCTTTGTTGGCCGACACTTTATGGTTAATATAATAATCAGCGCACCAATAGGCATCCCCTCGATGATATGCACAATCCTTTACGGTTCTCAATTCATCGGCAGAAGGGACACCTCCACCTGGTTTCTCCAATTTCTCTATTGTCTCAGCTGTATTCTTCGCTTTATTCTTTTCATCAGCCCAATCATAATACTGTTGTAGATATTTGAGCTCTTCAATGTACATTTCCGACCCTATGCCATGGAGTTGGTGGACGAGGTCCAATGCACGCAATTGTGATCGAATAGCTTCCTTGTATTCTTTCATTGCGGCATAATTCTCCGCGGCATGGACAAGAATATACATCAAGTCTTGTTTGGAAAGATTAGCCTGGTCACATATCTGCAATACCTCCTTGCTTTTTTCCAATGCCTTTGAGGAATTTCCAGCCATCGAATAATAAAACGAGAGATTATCAAGTATGATGGCATATTGTTCAGAAACAGGGGCATTTTTCTTGTAAACATCCGACAACAGACATAAGACATTGATGGCATCTTGTAATTGGTTATTACGCATATAGCATTTTGCCAAAAGAGTCATGGCACCATAGTAATCGGGATCTGTTTCTCCACCTAGACGTTTGTATATTGTTGCACTTCTCATGAATAAATCAATCCCCGTGGAATAACTTCCTTTCTCGGCGAGTATCTTCTTGCCCAAGGAATCTGCTTTCAAGGCATACTCACGATTCATCATCTCTTCTGGGATGTTGGCCTCATACTGAGCATAAACACAACCTGAAGAAAGAATGATGAACATCAAAAACAGAACAAAAAATTTCATATCTCTCATTGAATTTAGTTTTTTAAATGATATAAGGTGTTTTGAGTGGCTATTACAAGTGCTACTAATTCTATTTTCCAACATATTCTCCAAATCCATAATCTGCACCCTTTTGTCCATCTTCATTGCACCTATATGAATAAATCCACAAATATTGATAAAAACAGAATACGATATTTCCCACCTTTTCATTATCTTTATTATATATATAAGGCCATCTTATTTTATAAGAATATTGATCTGGCTCAAATTTCATAAAATCAGTTATTCTGCCTCCTCCAAAACTTTTCCAATGGTATTGCTTCAGGTGATAAGGAGAATTAAAATAGACGAGCACACCTATTGCAAGACAATATAAAAATATATCCAGTTTTCTTACTTTGTGAATGGCCTTCATCGTTTTCCCTCCTTTATTTGATGGCTACAAAATCTCGTATTATAACTCTTTGCAAAAATAGAGAAAAAAACAATACGATGCAAATTTGCAAGTATCAACTTTTCTTCATTTTGTTTCTTTTTTGAAAGAAATTTTACACCATTTTACACATTTAGATGGAAACTACGGATTTTGCTGTTTGAACTGATTGCTATTCTGCTCTTTCGGCCCTTTGGGCCCTTCGGGGCTATTGTTGCGTGTTTCGTTATTACCGGGGGTTACCACCCCCGTCTGTAATCTTATCGCCCCTTCGAGGCTATGGCTTTCACCCACTCGAAAGGAAGGGTATTTCGTGTTGATTCGGTGTATTAGTGTTCGTTGTAAATCATCAGAATAATCAGATGAATCCGTAGTTTTGTTTGCATAGTATCACGTTCATGTCCGCATAACCACGAATTTTTATAAACCTTCTATATCCTTTTCAGGTTGGCCTTTAGTGAAGAGGCATTTTTTACACCGAACAATTTCTGGTTAGCACTGATTTTCGCATTGGTGATGCTCTGCGATGTGGTATCTAATAAGACGGCAATTTCCCCCGTATGGAAATCCAGTCTGCAGAGGATGCAAGTCTGTAACTCCTGCTCAGTCAGCGCCCCATTGACAACCTTTTCATAAAATTGTGGATTGTTTTCCTGGAGAAGTGCTTTCAGAAGGCTCCAGTCTGATGATGTGGGCAAAGCAACACCTTTCTTTGCTTTCGCTTTTTCTCTGAATGATAATACAATAACGTCATTCAGCATGGCTGCCTCCCATTTCTCATCGGGAAGACGGGAAAACCGTGCCTTGTATTCAGCAATCATTTCCGACAGTTTTGCTATCTCCCGTTTTTTGTCCTCAATGATAGACGTGCTGTCTTGCTCCAAAACCAGAAGCTCTTGCTCCAAACTTTCGTACCTGCGAATAGCAGCCATGCGTTCCGAACTCAAACGCCCCAGTTCGGCCTCCTTTTTCCTCTTTTGTCTTAAGAACATTATTATTCCGGAAATGATGGTTAGCAGACATAACAAGGAAACCAACCAGAACCATACTTTTCTCCTTTCCAATTCCAATGTCTTCTGTTTCGCAATTTGTTCTATCCTGTTATAGTTGTAGAGGGAACTGGTAATAGCTATTGCCTCGGACTGGTTATCGTTGAGTATTTCATCGACACTCTTTTCATACAATGTGGCATATTTTGAAATAGAGTCTATGGCGTTCCTCTTGCGATAGAGTGATAACAAACCTTTATTTGCCTGGTAATCATGGTTAAAATGAACGTTTTGCAACTTCCTGAAATAATACTCTGCGGAGTCGTTCTTCTGAACACCTAAATAGTATAGACCTTTGCTGTAGTAATAAGATTCCCTGCCTTTGCGGATGTTGCCTTTTGAGTCGAAAAGGCCAGATTCGCTCTCAAACGTCTGCATCATTTCTCTTGCCTTCACAAAATTGGAATTCAGCAGATGGATATAGATGGCTGAGGGGAAAACGCTTGCAGCCTCTTGGTGCATTCCATGTCTCTTATATTCCTGGCGGCATTGCTCGGTAATGTGAAGACAAGACACGGTGTCACCCATATCATAATAGGGACCTATTGTCATCTCTATACCACTGATATAGTAATAGAGATCACCACTTTTCAGAGCATAATGGCTGAACTGATTCCATGCCGCTAACTCCTCATTCGGCATGCACTGAGACCGGTAGATATTGGCGATTTGTCCATAAATACGGAAAAGGTTCTGATAATCACAGTCCCGAGATGTTGTGTCAGCGCAGGCCACGGCATCCAAGAAACACTGAAGAGCTCGTGGAGCCTCGCCCATGTCACTGTAGGCACGCCCTAAAAGGTAGTGGGCCGACATTCGCTCATTGGGTGTGCCATGATGGTCATAATAATCCACGAGTTCCAGTTGCAGACTGTCATCACCGAACACCGAGTCGCATTTGTTTTGGGCAGCGGTAAGTAGCAACTGCCATCGCATTTGCTGTGAAGTCTCCATATTCTTTTTTTCAGGAGTAAGTGGTTCAAGCAGCTGAATGACGGAATCAGGGTGGACATTCACCAAAGAGTCTGCCGTGTCCAGTATAGCATCATAACCTCTATGTTTTGTGCAAGCGGTGAAGTTCAACAAAACGGCCAAAAGCAAGCACCCCATCACAAATAAACAATGTGTGGGATATTGGGAAGAATGCCTATCACGGAATACATGATGGGGATGTCCTGCTTGTATGAAACGATCTTTCTTTGCCATGAGAAATAATTTCATTGTTTTGGATGGTGTCAGCAGCCATCTCCCGATGGCCACCAACACTTGTGATTATAATTATTTCATCCTACTGAATTCTGTCTGACAACATGCTTTCTGCTGTCTTATCTCTTCGCAAAAATAGATAAAAAGAAAAAAAAGATACATATTCGCAAGTATCATTTTTTCTTCATTTTGTTTCATTTCAAAATTATTTTTACACAATTTTACATATTTGAAAGGAAACTACGGATTTTGCTGATTGAACTGATTGCTATTCTGCTCTTTCGGCCCTTTGGGCCCTTCGGGACTATTGTTGCGTGTTTCGTTATTACCGGGGGTTACCACCCCCGTCTGTAATCTTATCGCCCCTTCGCGGCTATGGCTTTCACCCACTCGAAAGGAAGGGTATTTCGTATTGATTCGGTGAATTCGTGTTCGTTGTAAATCATCAGAACAATCAGATGAATCCGTAGTTTTTGATAGCAATGTATAGCACGTCCAAAAATCAATCTTTAACAATCCAATAAACCCCTTTACCAGGTAGTTCCACTCTTCCACCATGTGTTTTTCCTGTACGGGTGATTTCACCACTTTTGCTGTTGATGGAATAGAGGGTGTATTTGCCCGCTGGCAATTCCACTGCCGATGCTGTTTCGTTATACACCACAGCGCCATGGTTACCACTCAACAGATAACACCCCTCTTGTTGTGAGGAAGTCATGTCGGTGACGGCAGACAGGAAGGTTGGGTCGGTCACGGGAATGTTGGCATACGAACCACTTGCCATAAACACCGCCCAACCATATTCGGCGTAGTTACGGGCAAAATAGGTCACAGCCTTGTTGGGATATTGCTGGCGGTAGGAAGAGACACTGCGATAGATTTCTTCAAAACGTGGCGTGCCTGTCTTGATTTTCCGCAAATACTGTCGTGGAGCCATGTTGACACCTCCGGGAGGAGCATAAAGACCTTTATCCGTGTCGTACCATTGTTCAATGGCAATGATGTCAACGACATTGGATAAGGACGCATCGGCGAGGATGCTATCCTGTACGTCTTTGTTCACTTTCAGCGCCACCAAGGGATGTTCACCTGTCTCCTTTTCCCATTCCGAGATGCATTCCAACCAGAATTTGACGAAATGATAAGGACCGGTAAACTCTGCTCCAATGGAGTGGATGACGTTGGGCTGACCACGGAAGGCATCAAGGGTCTGACGGATATACTGTCGATGAAGACGGCGCAGGGTGTCGTTACTGATGTCGTAAAACTGTTCTGCAACGAAAATTCGTTTGTCGCCCGAGAAATTCACAGGTTCAGTGAAAGGGGTGTCATTGATATTGTTGGCTGTCCGCCAGGGGCAATCCACCCAATGGGCACCTGCCTCCAGAATGTTGTGTTGGAAGTAATGCTCGTTGAGAAGTGTGATACCGTGGGGGGATGCAAGTTCAGCAAACTGGTTCAGACGGTGGAAATACCAGGGATTGAGACGCTCCAAGTCGTATTTGCTCAGTCCATCCCATGCCAGGGACTGGCCACTGCGGGCAAAAGGTTGTTCGTAGAAGGGCCCCCATACATTGCTGTCGCGGCGACGGATGCGTTCATGGTCATCACGGCGACGGTCGTACCAGAGACCGTAGTTCTGGGCAAATACAGCGGTATGTGACCGCGACATCTCTGCTACGACACTGTCTATGCGGTCGGTAAGACCACGCCCTTCTGCCCCCGGCACGAAACGTGTCAGGGCGTAGGTGGCCTTGGAAATGGCATTATAACGTAAACGACCGTTCCACCAAGGGGTGTCTTGCTTACCGCCGACTATCACAACTCCGTTGTGCACCAGTTTCCCATGGATGATTTCGTATTTTTGTTGCCCTGCCTCCTGATGTTGAAGATGTTTTTCCCTCTTTGAAGATTTCGGGGAACATTTCTCAATGGGAGTGACACCTTCAGGGGAGATAGAACCTGTGAATTGTGTACTATCAATCCACATCGACATTGTGGTGACAGGTAGTGCAGACATAGCGGATAGTTTGATGGCCTGTTCGATGGTGGGACTGCTTGTGGCATCGTTGGCCAAACGGTTCAAAATGCGACATTGCTTGTCTGCGGAATGTCCAAGGCGACGCTCCAACTGGTCTTTGAAAAGGCTCCAGGGCTTCACGTGCTCGTTGGGCTGACTCCATTCACCATTGCCCCACATCTGTCCCCAACAGCCATGGGCGGCATTTCGACTACCGTCGGGGATGTTATAGCAGTGGATACCTGAGGCGGCACATTGCCATAGCATACTGTTGGCAGCATTCCAGCCTGCACCGTGGTTTTCCAACTCAAGATTGCGCAATTTGAGGTCGTTGCCGTCGATGGTTACGCAGTCGAAGAGCAGACCGCTTGCCCATGACCCGATGCTGCCGCTGAAGTCGTGCGACTCGTGGCTTTCACATTGCACGAAAGCGTTTGGACCAGGAGCACACAGACCGGCACAGAAGTCGTGGATACCTTGTTCGCTATAGCAACGTTGGAAGAGACACTGCCCACCAAGGGTATAAAAAGTGCGTCGGCGCATACCTCCCATTTCGGAGACGGGGCCGACGGATTTACAGTCTTCCACAGTCACTCTGCTGCCACTATGTGCGATGACCACGGCGCTACCAGCGAGATGATGGAAATTGACCATTCGTACCCAACAGTCGCGGACATTACTGATACTCACGCCATCCCAGGCATGGTCTTCGTCAAAAGGGTGGGAGAGGGATACTTCGCTGTCGATGGTGAGATTCTCCACTCCGCAGTTGTCGATACGCCCAGGCCAGTGACAGGGTAGGAGGAAACCTCCTCCAAAATTGTTGTCGAATGACGAGGAAAGTGGGGCGTCGAGTGTGATTTCATTGCCGGAAATATCGCTGATGGTGCGATACCAGAGAATGTCGGTATCACTGGGATGCCATCCCCAATAGCCTAGTTCTTTGCCTCCACCAAAACTCTCGCAGCCAAGGGCCTGTATCCATTCAGTCGTTGAGGGACGCCAGATGACGACGTCATCGCCAGCGTGCATGTTGTGCTGGCAGTGGACGATGCGGCTGCCAACTTCTATATGACTGTCGTTGAGGGGAATGGTGTCGGTCACAAAAAAGTCGTCTCTGCCTTCGATATACACCACGGCACCACGGTCTATACCTGTTTTGAAAAGGACGGTCTGCTGTCGGCCACTACCACGAAGCACGACACCGGATGTGTGGAGGCGGAGGGGACGTAACAAAGAAAAAACGCCCTTGCTCAACAGCACGGCACCTCGATAGCCGCTCCGTTTGTCGGGCTTGAGCGACGATACATAGTCTATTGCCTGTTGGATGCGGTCGGAACAGTCACCGGCCTGCCATGCGACATATACTTTGTTGGGCAAGTCGGGAATCTCCGCTTCCGACTGTCTGTAGCCGCAATAGGAGTAGTCCATGGGTATTGTCTGTGCATGCGCTGTAGAAAACAGCACCACCAACACGACAATGATGAAGAATGTCCTTTTCATATTTTAATTCCACAAAACTAGAATGCAATGCGACCACATATTGATAACCTTATTGCTATTCTGCTTTTTCCTTTTCTTCTATCCGTTTTTGCCAGCCTTCGCGCTCCTTCTGCAAGTCATATCCTCGGGAAGACAGCCAGTTGTTGATGCGACCCTTGTATTTCCCAAACCAACCATGTTTGTCTTTCGAGGTGTCGGCATCTATGGCAAACTCACGGGCTTCTTTCAGCCAACTGAGTATTTGCGATTTCTCTTCCTCCGTCAGCGTGGGTATCATCTCTAAATGGGCTTGGTAGGTATTGGGAACCACCCCGTATGTCATCCCGTCTTTCACCATCTCTATTTGGGTGGGGGAGAGGTAATTCTGTAAGTCGGCCTCAAATTCAAAATGATGTTTATAAAGTTCGGCATCGCGACGGTCGGCGGCATGTTGCAGGGCTTGTTGTTTGGTTTCGCCACTGAGCGTTTTGGCTTCTTCCAGTGCTTTCTTATAGTTCTCATGGATGCCATTCAACAGAAAATAGCGGTTGGCGATGATATTACGAACGTCAAGGGCTTTCGTGGCATCTTCCAAACTTAATTGGTCGGTGATTTTTTGTGCCCGCTCAACAATCGTTTGTACGTAGACACTATCCAGTCCCTCCGTTTTCAAGTCCACGGCAAAAGTCCGCAGCCCCAACAACAAGCATATTATAATTAATAACCCTTTAACTTTCATGAAAATGACCATACATAACTCCTCATCATAACTTCCAAAAGTTGAATCAAATAACTCGTCCACTCGTCAACTTGTTTACTCGTCAACTAATCAATACCCCAACGTATCATAATTATTGTTCAGGTTGCGCCAGTCAACTTTCGTACGTGTATCGATACCATTGATGTATTTTTCGATGTTTGTGTAACCATCACCATTACAGTCTTTTACTGCATCGCTGGCATCGTTGGGATTCAGACCATTGGCAATCTCCCATTCATCGGGCATTCCGTCAAGGTCGGTGTCGGTATAGGGCGTGCCATGATATTCCGGATATCCACCCATTTGGCGGGGATCGGTGATGATTCCCAGTTTATAGGAGTCCTTGGGCAGACGGCGATATTTGAAATAGCCATCCTCGTCTTGTGACTTAGGAGAAAGTCCCCACATATCGCCGTGGGCATCCTTGGGAAGTTTTTTCTCGTAATAAATCCTTCCCTCTTTCACTTCGTCAATCACTCGCTGGTCCACAATGTCTCGGCAAGGAAGTGTCGCTCCGGCATTATCAAGAACGTATTCGTAGGCTGATTGTGCCGAGAGGATGCGGAGGAATGGCATGGCAAACGGCTCGTTGGCACGCATCTGTTCGGTATATCCATCGGTGTTGGCTTGTGATTCAATCTGGATGCCGCCATCCCAGTTGTCGCGTGTCACACGTTCGTTGCCCTCCATGATATTGCCGTTGGCATACACACGACCATATTGCTTGTAGTCGAGTTTGCTGCGTCCCGACTCGGGCTTTAGGATGCGGAAACCCACAGGACTGTCGGTTGGTGTCAGCGGACCTGGTTTGTAATAGTTGTTAATCATGTTAAACATCGCAGTGTAGTCGCCGCCATCGCAGGAACGATGTACCCAGTTATAGACCACATTGTTGACAAAGTTGAACACGCCGTTCCATCCTACGCTTGGATTACGACCGGCATTGTCGGCCCATAGGTTGCGGATGAAAGAGCAGTTCTCACCACCAAGTGTCGAACCGAAGGCGTGGTTCCATGTGTCGAGTGCCTTGGCAGAGATACTGTTCTGAATGGTAACGTTGACAGTGGGCATTTTTACGCGTTCATATCCCTCGCCGGGGTCAAACATATGGCGATAGAATGAGATGTTCTCGTCCAGTCCCCACTCACAGGAACAGTGGTCAATCATAATGTTGCCGATGGGATTGCCACCAAAGGAGTCTTCACGATACCAGACACTAGTCTGACCGCGACGGAAACGCATGTGTCGAACTATCACGTCGTGGGTGTCTACCTGGAATGACTCGCCGGCAATGCAGACGCCATCGCCAGGAGCTGTCTGACCGGCAATGGTGATGTAGGGGGCACGAACGTAGATGGGGGATTTCAGCCAGATTATGCCCGAGACGTTGAATACAATGATACGGGCACCTCCTTGTTCACATGCCCAACGGAAGGATCCTGGACCATCGTCGTTAAGGTTGGTGACGGTGAGCACTTTGCCACCACGACCGCCAAAGGTGTACATGCCACCACCCTCAGCACCGGGAAAAGCGGGTATCTGTGCCTGGGGAAGGTCATAAGGGCGAGATGCCCAGGGCACATAGGGACGGCCTTCCTTGGCCTCTTGCATAACAATGGGTTCGGCTACCGCCCAGGCTGAGTCGGAATGGGCCTTCCATTGTTTCTCTTTCTGGTCGATCAATTGCTTGGCTTCATCAGTCAATTGGGGATATTGTGCCATTATCTGAAATGGCATCAAGACTGTCAATAGAGAAATTATTATGATTCTCCGCATAATTTAGTTAGGAGTTGTTTTAGGAGTTGTTTTAGGAGTTTAGAAGTTTAGAAGTTTGGGAGTTCAGCTATATTCTCAGCCGCCAGTAGGGACGCGATGTATCGCGTCCGAATGATTGGAAAAGTTATGAGGCGTAATCTCTCATCTCTCACCTCTCACCACTTACCTCACCCCCATCTTATTGACGCGCAGCAAGTGATTTTGTCGTCATAAATAGAATGGCAGCCCTTTGGCTGCCATCCATTATTTTAATATGTGATTCTGTCTAAAATTTTGCCATCTTGATGGCTACTACGGCGCATTCCTCGCCTTTGTTTCCCAATTTGCCACCGCTACGATCTATCGCCTGCTCCATGTTCTCGGTTGTCAAAAGACCATAGATAATAGGAATCTCGCTCTTTACATTCAATTGGGCGATACCTGCTGTAACACCCTGGCAGATGTAGTCGAAATGGGGTGTCTCGCCACGGATGACGCATCCTAAGATGATTATGGCATCATAGCCACCATTGAGTGTCATCTGATGGGCACCATAAATCAGTTCAAAACTACCAGGAACAGTTTTTACGTGGATGTTCTCAGGAATGGCTCCAAACTTCTCAAGGGTACTCACGGCTCCCTTTAAAAGGGATTCGGTGACGGGCTTATTCCATTCAGATACTACAATGCCAAAACACATGTTGCTCGCATCGGGCACAGAAGAGGCATCGTAGGAGGTAGAGGGGTTGAGTGCGGTCGCCATGGATTATTTCGACAGATATTCGATATACTTGTCATACTCTTCCTGAACAGTGAATTCAGGTGAGTAGGTGGCTTTCAAATCCTTGAAGATCTCAAGAGCCTCGTCGTTCTTCTTCTGGCTCATCAAAACGATAGCAGCCTTCTTCATAGCAAGAGGATAAACACCTGTGTTGGGGCCATGCTTTGTGGCATCTTCTGCCATATCGGCGGCTTTCTTGTATGCTTCAACAGCCTTCTCGGGTTGCTTCAGATTGGAGTAGATGTCACCTTTTGCAACAATGGCCATCGGACTAACCAGTACGTCGTCCTTCGGGTCAAATTTGTTGATGTATTGCTCTGCTTCCTTCCATTTCTCAAGTTTTGCATAGCACAATGCTGCATAGAGGTTGGCAAGATTGCCTGCTGAAGTATTACTATATTCGTCTGCTATCTGCAGGAAACCTGGAGCAATGTTGTTGGGTGTAATAGTGTCGCCTTTCAAGGCCTTGTCAAAATTGTTGTTGTTGTACATCTCCTGTGCTTGTGAGAAGAGCTTCATAGGAACAGCAATCTTGGTGCTGGCTTCTTCTTGACGAGCATCTTTACAACTCTTAAAACTGATAAGACCAATAACAATTGCGATAAGTGCTATTACACCTGCAATAAAAGGCTTCTTGTATTTGATAAAGAAGGCCTCTTTCTGATTCAAGGCGTTGTTCATGTCTTTAGCGCCTTGCTTTTCTACTTTTTTTGCCATTATTATTTATGATTTAATTGTTTCCTTATTCTATAATACAATCGGCCTTGATGGTAAGGCGCAAAATTGCGCCGCAAAATTACTCATATTTTCCCATATACTAAAATTTCTTCTCATTTTTTTTTGTTTTTAAAACACAAATCACGTAACTTTGCATGAAAAATCACAGACAAAACACTACCAAGTCTCAGGGATAATCGGTGAGAGCATGATTCTGAAAAGCATTTCCATCGTAAACTATAAAAATATTAGATCGGCAAATCTGGATTTGTCGCCCAATATGAATTGTCTTATCGGACAAAATGGCATGGGGAAGACAAATTTTCTGGATGCCATCTATTTCCTCTCATTCTGCAAAAGTGCTAACCGCACCCCTGACTCTCTGGCTGTCACACATGGTCAGGATTTCTTTGTCATCGACGGTGAATACCTGAATGAAAACGGTGATATGGAGAGAATCTATTGTGGAATGAAAATAGGTCAGAGGAAACATTTCAAACGCAATGGGAAGGATTATAAAAAACTGGCAGAACATATAGGTCTGATACCAATCATCTTGGTGTCACCAGCCGACACTTTGCTTATTGAGGGTAGTGGTGAGGAACGACGGAGACTGATGGACATGGTCATCGCACAGTATGACAGAGGATATATCAATGCGCTCAACAACTACGGCAAAGCCCTCCAACAACGAAATGCCATGTTGAAGGAGGAAAATCCCGACACTACCTTGCTTGAAATATGGGAACAGCAGATGGCTATCGAGGGGGAACGAATCTTTAGAAGTCGTGAACAGTTCGTACAGGAATTGGTGCCTGTTTTCCAACGTGTTTATAGTGTTATCAGCGGTGACAAGGAACAAGTGTCTATAAAATATATCTCCCATTGTCAGCGGGGAGATTTGCTCGATGTTATTCAGCGCGACAGACATAAAGACCTTGCAGTGGGCTATTCTTTGCATGGTGTGCACAGAGATGAACTGGAATTCACCATCGGGGAATATCCCATGAAAAGAGAAGGTAGCCAGGGACAGAATAAGACATTTGCCATCGCTCTCAAACTGGCACAATTTGATTTCCTGTGCCGTACCAACAGCCAGACTACCCCCATACTGCTCTTGGATGATATCTTCGACAAACTCGACTCAGAACGTGTGGAGCAAATCGTGAAAATGGTTTCAAGTGATGAATATGGACAAATCTTTATCACAGATACAAACCGCGAACATCTCGACAAAATACTAAGTCACTCTTCATCAGACTACAGATTGTTCTATGTGGAAAATGGGGATATTTCAACCTAGTTGACAAGTTATTTGCATAGATTACCACAGAGATTCGCGGGAGTATTCTCTCACCCCTCACCCCTCACCTCTCACCTCTAATTCATATAAATCCATGTTCAAACGTGAAGTAAAACAAGTAGATGACCTCGTGCTCCAATTCCTCAGGCAAACAGGACTGGAAACTCCGCTATTGCAGCGAAGACTTATCAATGCCTGGGAGGAAGTGGCAGGGGAACTCGTGGCAAGATACACGGTTGAGAAACATATCTATAACCAGACGTTGATGGTGAAAATCAGTAATCCTGCCCTTAGGGCTGATCTCTCGATGATGCGCTCTCAACTCATCAAATCCCTCAACAGCAAAGTTGGTGCCACCATCATCTACGATATCAAATTCTATTAGAAAGACTTTAGACTCTAGACTTTAGACTTTAGACGCAAGTCTTTTGTCTTTAGTCGTAATAACGAAATAACGTTATTACGTAATAACGAAATCTCAACTCTCAATTCTCAATAATGAAAGATTCCATCATCATCCTCAGTGGGGGCATGGATAGTGTCACCCTGCTTTACGACTACCAAGAACGTATCCAGTTGGCTATTTCTTTCGACTACGGAAGCAAGCACAACAGCCGTGAAATACCTTTCGCTCAACTGCATTGCCAACGGTTAGGCATAGAACATATAGTTATATCGCTGGAATTCATGCAGCGTCTTTTTCATAGTTCACTTTTGAAGGGTGGGGAAGACATCCCTGAAGGACATTATGCCGATGAAAACATGAAGTCAACCGTGGTGCCTTTCAGAAATGGTATTATGCTGGCTATTGCCGCAGGAATGGCTGAAAGCAGAGAACTAAAATATGTGATGATGGCCAATCACGGGGGAGACCATGCTATCTATCCCGATTGTCGTCCGGAGTTTGTGGATGCCATGGACAATGCGATGGCGGCAGGAACATACGTGGGAGTGAAATTGCTAGCACCATACACCAATCTGACAAAAACACAAATAGCGCAAATAGGGGAAAAAATAGGTATCGACTATGCTGAGACATGGTCGTGCTATAAAGGTGGAGCACATCATTGTGGAAAGTGTGGCACTTGTGTAGAACGTCGGGAGGCTCTGGCCGATGCAGGCATAGTTGACACGACTGAGTATGAGACATTATAACTCTTGAAATAACTTGATATCGATATAACGAAACTTCAAATCTCAAATATCTAATCTTCAGTTCATTTGTCCCTTTAACTACCCTTTAACTACCCTTAACCTCCTGTCTTTTTCATCCAAACAATTCCCTCAGCGCCTCTTCCACTTTGCGTACAGGATGCAATTGGATGTTGAACTTCTTCCTGCCAAGTCCGCTCATGTTGTATTTAGGCACGATGATATGGCTGAAGCCCAATTTCTCGGCTTCGGCTATACGTTGGTCGATGCGGTTGATGGGGCGTACCTCGCCACTGAGACCCACTTCGCCTGCCATACACCAACCTGGTTCGATTGCGGTATCGACATTGCTCGAAAGAACAGCGGAAATCACACTTAGGTCCATTGCCATGTCGGTTACACGCAAGCCACCGGCAATGTTTACAAACACATCTTTCTGGGCAAGTTTGAAGCCAACACGTTTCTCAAGAACGGCTAATAACATATTCAGACGACGCTGGTCGAAGCCGGTAGCAGAACGCTGAGGTGTGCCGTAGGCTGCGGTGGATACCAATGCCTGAGTTTCCACAAGGAAAGGACGGATACCTTCAATGGCGGAGGAGATGGCAATGCCAGAAAGACCTTCATGGTCTTGGGTAAGAAGAAGTTCTGAAGGATTACTCACGGGGCGCAGACCATCCTGACGCATCTCATAAATTCCAAGTTCACTAGTACTTCCAAAGCGATTCTTCATCGACCGAAGGATACGGTACATATAATGTTGGTCGCCCTCAAATTGTATGACTGTATCTACAATGTGTTCCAAGATTTTTGGACCGGCGATGGTTCCTTCTTTGTTGATATGGCCAATCATGATGACAGGGATGCCACTCGACTTCGAGAAACGGAGTAATGAGGAGGCACACTCACGAATCTGAGTGACACTGCCGGGGGAACTGTCAACATCTTCCGTGGAAATGGTCTGGATGGAGTCGATGATAACAAGTTCGGGCTTCACATCTTTGATAGTGGCAAAAACATTCTCTAAAGAGGTCTCGCAGAGAATGAGCACATGCTCGCATTCGCCTTTGCCCAAACGACTGGCGCGCATCTTCAATTGATGTTCGCTTTCCTCTCCGCTGACATAGAGAATGCGGCGGTCGCTGAGATTGAGAATCGTCTGAAGTGTCAGCGTACTCTTGCCGATGCCAGGTTCACCACCCAAAAGCACGATGGAACCGGGGACAAGACCGCCACCAAGCACACGATTCAACTCGCCGTCGTGCATGTCCATACGTGGGTCTTCGTGTGAGGAAATGTCTTTCAGCGTGTGTACGCTACTTTTCACTCCAAGAGAGGAGCGAACCGACTGTGCTGCAGAACGGGCTGCCATGCTGCCAGTGTCGTTGGAAATCTTAATTTCTTTAAATGTGTTCCACTGACCGCATGATGGACATTTACCCACCCATTTTGGGGAATCCTGTCCGCAATTCTCGCATACATATGCTATCTTGTCCTTGGCCATATTATTAGTTAGGAGTTATAAATTAGGAATCTGAAGTTAGAGGTGAGGGGTGAGAGGTTAGAGAATACTCCTGCGAATCTCGGTTGAAATCGATGCTAATAACTTGTCAACTTGTCCACTCGTCCACTAAATCAAATAACTTGTCCACTCGTCAACTTGTCAACTCGTCCACTAATCAAATCACTTGTCAACTTGTCAACTCGTTAACTTGTCCACTAAATCAAATAACTTGTCCACTCGTCAACTTGTCAACTCGTCAACTAATCAAATCACTTATGAAACTTGAAATGGTCGAAACCTTCGCCATATACACCGATGACACGACTCTGGCTGACGAATGCTGTGGGGTCAACATCGTCGATGATACGGAAAATCTCCCCCGACTGGCGTTTTTTGGCGAGCACGAAGAGCATCTTCATTTCATTGCCAGAGTAAAAACCTTGAGCATCAATTACTGTTACACCTCGGTGAGGTTCTTGGTTGATGCGACGGGCAATCTCCTCGTAATGATGTGAGATGATGAAAAACTGTACCGAACTGCGACGCGAGTTCACTACCTGGTCGATGCAGAATGCTGTCACACAGAGCACCACATAACCATAGATAACCTTTTCCCAGTCGTGAAACACAAAATAGGAACAGGAGATAATGACAATGTCGCACAACAGAATGACACGCCCCAACGAAATATCGTGATATTTGTTCACGATGGAGGCGATGATGTCGGTGCCACCTGTACTGCCATTGAACGACAACCCTAAGCCCACGCCGCTGCCACAGAAAATGGCACCGATGATGCATGCCATAAAAGGTTGGTCTTTCAATAGATGGGCATTGTTGCCCCAACTGGTAATCAGCGAAAGAACTACGGTCATCACCACCACGGCAAAGATGGTCTTGATACAGAAACGAAGACCAAGGACACGAAGGGCGATGAGCAGAAGAACGGCATTGATGGCAAAATATGAAATTTGGACCGGTATGTCCATCCCCCAGAAAAGGAGTGAGGAAATACCTGCCACGCCGCCAGTCGTTATGTCATTGGGTAGAAGGAATATAGTCCATCCCATGGCATAAGCTATCATGCCAATGCCAATCATCACATAGTCAAAAAACTCAGACCTCAGGATTGTTTTTAATTTGTTTTTTTTCGAAGTTGAGTTCTCAGTTGATTCTGCCATATAACTTTTTTTCAACACAGAGACACAGAGTCACAGAGAGAAGAAAAAATCTCTGTGTCTTTGTGTATCTGTTTCACTCCTTTTATGATGATGATTTAATAACTTCTTGCGATAATCACACGAGCTTTCGAGGGCTTGCCGCTGACCATGTCGATGCCGGGAGTCTGCTCCACACCGAAAGGCACGCAACGGATAGTGGCCTGGGTATCTTCCTTAATCTTGGCCTCGGTCTCAGGAGTACCATCCCAAGGACAGATAAAGAAACCGCCATCTTTCACGCGCTCTTTAAACTCCTCGTAGTTGTCACATTCAAAAATGTGCTCATCGCGCCATTTGCGTGCTTTCTCGAAGATGTTTTGCTGGATGTCCTCAAGCAACTGCTCTACGTAAGCGACAATACCGTCGAGACTGCGGGTCTCTTTCTCCAACGTGTCGCGGCGCATCACCTCGATGGTGCCATTCTCCAAATCGCGGCCACCCATAACAAGACGTACTGGCACTCCTTTCAACTCGTAGTCGGCAAACTTGAAGCCGGGGCGCTTGTTGTCGGCGTCGTCATATTTCACGCTGATACCTGCACGGCGAAGTTCGTCGATGATGGGACTGAGACGCTCGCTGATGGCATCCAGTTGGTCCTGGCCTTTGGTGATGGGAACGATGACGACCTGAATCGGTGCAAGACGCGGAGGCAGCACAAGACCATTGTCATCGCTGTGAGTCATAATCAAGGCACCAATCAGACGGGTGGAAACACCCCATGAGGTGGCCCACACCAGTTCGGGTTTGTTTTCCTTGTTGAGGAAGGTCACATCAAAAGCCTTGGCGAAATTCTGACCCAGGAAGTGTGACGTGCCGCTCTGAAGGGCTTTGCCATCCTGCATCATGGCTTCGATGGTATAGGTATCGAGTGCTCCGGCGAAACGCTCGGTCTCACTCTTCACACCTTGAACCACGGGCACGGCCATCCATTTCTCTGCAAACTCGGCATAGACTTTCAACATCAGTTTGGCCTCTGCTTCTGCTTCCTCACGGGTGGCATGGGCAGTATGACCTTCCTGCCAGAGAAACTCTGAGGTGCGGAGGAAGGGACGGGTGCGCATTTCCCAACGCATGACGTTGCACCACTGATTGCAAAGCAGAGGCAGGTCGCGCCAGGAATGAATCCAGTTCTTATAAGTGTTCCAGATAATGGTCTCAGATGTAGGACGGATGATCAGTTCTTCTTCCAAACGGGCGGTGGGGTCTACTTCCACACCACTCTTGTCGGCGTTCGAGCGAAGACGGTAATGGGTCACCACAGCACATTCCTTGGCGAATCCCTCTACATGCTCGGCTTCGCGTGAAAGGAAAGATTTAGGGATAAGGAGGGGGAAATATGCGTTCTGTACGCCTGTCTCCTTAAACATCGTATCGAGTTGGCGCTGCATCTTCTCCCAGATGGCATAACCATAAGGCTTGATGACCATACAGCCACGAACCGCTGACTGTTCGGCCAAATCGGCTTTTACCACCAAGTCATTAAACCATTGACTATAATTCTCTGCTCTCTTCGTCAGGTCTTTTAATTCTTTTGCCATTGTTGTATTTTTTGTTTCTTTTTCTATCGTTTTTCTTGACAATTTTGTGTCGATTCCAAATTTGGCTGCAAAATTATAAAATCTTCGCCAATTCCCCAATGTTTTTTCGTTTTATTAGAAATTATGGTAGTTAGGAGTTAGTTAGAAGTTAGAAGTCGGACGTTATACCATAATAACGATATACCGTAATAACGAAAATCTTCAAATGTCGTGCAAACTGAAAATCGCAATTTAGTGAGAGCAATGCAAACTCGTTTGAACACTGCCGAGCGTGAGCGATTTATCTAATGCTTGCTTCAATTTCTGATGTGCAGCCGACATTCATCAGGCAAGCCCGATAATTTTCAATCTTCAATAATTTATCAATACCCCGGATTCTGGTGCAAATTGGTGTTAAGGCTGAGGACATCATTAGGGATGGGGAACACGATGGTGTGGCGGTCGCTCTCATCCACTTCATCGGCACCGGCGTATGTGCTTTTGTAGACACCGAAGCGAATCATGTCGTTGCGTCTCCAACCCTCCCAGGCCAGTTCTATCATGCGCTCATTGAGGATGTTGTCGAGGGTGGCAGGGAGAGTGTGCATTGAGGAACGCTTTCTCACAAGGTCAAAGTATGGCTGACCATCCTCGCCATTGCGAACCTTTGCCTCGGCAATCATCAGCAACACGTCAGCATAGCGGAATAACACGATGTCGTTATCCATTAGTTTGCCATCGTTAGTG
This sequence comes from Prevotella sp., assembly GCA_017548385.1. Taxonomy (GTDB): domain Bacteria; phylum Bacteroidota; class Bacteroidia; order Bacteroidales; family Bacteroidaceae; genus Prevotella. Next base: position 9,282 of record JAFZAE010000016.1, on the reverse strand, counting down.
GCAAAACGGTCTATCTCGTATTTTCTCATGCGTGCTCCCGCCGTCTCCATGTATGGGCTGTTGCTCAAATCGAGAGAGACCTCTAAGGGATAATAGATAAGAGGATTTCCCAAACGGTCGGTAATCCTATCACTATTGGGTCCTATCACTTCCCCCGACCAATAATTTTTTTCGAAGCGGGTGTCTTGATCTGCCTCACCGTAATGGTTGACTTTTAGGGCAGTGAGTGAAGCACAGGTGCCGTTTTCACCACCAAAACCAAAGGCGGCCGCATGGCGGTAATGATATGAACGGAAGATGTTCTGTTGTTGGTTAGAGTAGAGATCCTTGTCCATGGGAATAGTCCAGATGTTCTCCACACTATTCTCATTGTACACCCTGAAATTATCACTATAGTTGGAGGAAAGATTATAATTCATCTGACCTATTAAATCGCAGTAATACAAACAGGCTTCCCATGCGTTCATTTCCGTTGAACCGATGGTAAAACGCATGTTACTGCCGTTGAGACGTTGAGCCCCCGTCCAGTTGTCATCGGCATAAATCTCAGCATTCAGATAGAGCTTGGCCAACACAAAGCAACATACAGCCATGGTAACTCTACCATAATACGCTCCTTTCTCAGCACTATTCCTGTTTGCAAGATTGGGTAGGGCACTCTCCAATTCAGACCTGACAAAATTGAAAACCTCCGAACGGCTGTTCTGGGCAACATCGTTGATGGTAACGTTGGTGGTAGTGACAACAGGAACACTGCCATATAGGTCGAGGAGATACCAATAGTAGATAGCGCGAAGGGCTTTCACTTCCGAGGTATAACGTTGTAACTGTATGAGCGTCAACAAATTCTTGTTTTCTTCAATTTTCTCCAACGACTTGTTGCAAAGGGCGATGACTTTATAGAGATACATCCACGAGTTGCCTACAATCTCATGACCTCCACTCCAATTGTGGCAATACAACTGACGCCAGATGCCACCATCGTACCAGTCTGTTCCTCGTTTCGGTATCAATGCCTCGTCGGAACCAAAAGTCTGAAGGTCGTAGATGCCGCGGCCGGTTCCCTGAAGACCTTGTCCGTCGGTGTTTCCGCCTACATAGGAGTAAAGGGTGGTGACGGTATTGCGATAGAGGTCTTCTGCTGAGGCATAGGCGATTTCTTCTTCAATCTGATCCTTCGGATGCTCGTCGAGAGAACAGGAGGGAAGAGCCAGACATATAGCCAAAGCGAATAAACCGCTTTTCAACCATGATGGAATATGCTGGGATATCGGGAGTTTTGAGATAATCATGCTTTTTTTATTAAGTTAGGAGTTAAAAAGTTAGGAGTTAAAAAGTTAGGTGTTAAAAGTTCGGAGTTAGGGGTGAGAGGTTAGAGAATACTCCTGCGAATCTCGGTGGTAATCGATGCAAACAACTTGTCCACTTGTCAACTCGTCCACTTGCCAACTAATCAACTAATCAAACATCAAAATTGTATACTAAGCCCCATCGCATAACTGCGATAAACAGGCAGTGAACTTTTGTCATCTACACCGAGTGTGGAATTGACAACACTGGAATTAATCATAGGAGTGAGGCCAGAATAGCCGGTAATGGTCAGCAGATTGTTGATTGAGGCTGAGAGACGCAGCCGTTGGATAAATTTGGATTTTTCAGGGACATTCCACCCAAATGTAACATAGTCAACATTGACATAGTCGCCCCGCTCAAGCCAATAGTCGCTGATGGTCTGGTCTTGGATATTCTCCTTGGGAGCATCCTTCATCACGTTGTAATTGGGAAGCGAGAGCATATTCATATAGGCGAGGGCGGTACCATTGTAGATATGATGGCCAAAGGCTCCATTCAACTGGAGCGAGATGTCAAAAAGACGATACCTGAAGGCGATGTTCGAACTCATACGCATTTTGGGCATAGCCTGACCACAGATACGTGGTTCACTGGTAATCTCATAGTGTTTGGCACCGTTTTCGTCGTAAGTCAGTCCAGAGCAGTGGGGAAGGTTAAATACACCTAAAGGCTGTCCCACAATCTGGGAGACCACGTCGGAGGAGCCATGTAAACCTGCACCGCTGAGTGCTGCCAGGCCTTTGGCGGATGGCGCAGTGAGGTATTGCCCATTGTAATAGCCATTGAGGGAGATGAGTTTATTGCGTTCAAACGACATATTTAGGTCAATGCTTAGGTCAATATCCTTGCTCTGTAAAGCAGTGATGCCGAAACCTATCTCAAAACCGCTATTTTCCATCTTGCCTAAGTTGGCAAGCATTTTGTTGTAAATGAAAGGTGGTACGGGCACATCATACATATACAGCATGTCGGTGATACGGGAGTAGTAATAGTCGAGTGACAGCACTATGCGGCGGTTCCAGAATGCAGTGTTGATACCGGCGTTGAATGTGTGCTTGACTTCCCATTTCAGGTCAGGGTTGGCATTGCGGACAAGGGCGAGGGTCGTGGCATTACCACCATCGATGTTGACAATGCCATTGGGCTGGAGCATCTGGAGAGAATTGTAGGCATCGATACCGCCAAGGTTACCACTGAGACCATAGCCGGCACGGATTTTCAGGTAGTCCATCAGTAGATGGGGCTTGTTGTTACCCCAGACTATCCACGATCCGCTGATGGAAGGAAAGAAACCCCAACGGTGGTTCTTGCCAACCATTGATGAACCGTCGGTACGGGCGTTGGCAGTGAGCGACACTCTTTCGCGGAAACTATAATTGGCCATGAAAAGAAATGAGCCGAGGTGTGTGTCTTGATAGAATGAACCAGTGCCTTCCCATGGCCGTGTGGTGCCAGCAGACAGGTTGTGGTAGCCAAATGCATTGGTGTTGAATCCCGTAGAAGTTACGTTGAATCCTTTGCTTGTGGTGGTTTTACTTTCACATAAAGCCATCAATTTAAGAAAGTGTTTTTCTGTCTTAAAGGTCTTCTCAAGGGAGATGTTTCCAAAGATTTCCTCATCGCGGGTGTCAGCACGATAGGCTTCGCCTTGGCTCCACACGAAGGTGGGGTAGAAGTGGGCATTGTTGTCCGACTTATATGAGTAACTGCCGAAGGCGGTAAAATGAATGCCATATCCCAGATCGGCCATAGCACGGAGATGGGCGTTGAAATGTCCATTGTCGTTGTCACTCTCCATTTCAAGAAGCGATAAGGGGTTGTTAATCCATACAGCTTCGGGCACTTGGTCATATCCACCGGCAGCATTGCGCCCTTCAAGGATGGTGGGGTTGAATGCTGCAGCAGAATAGAGAAGTTTGCGTGCAAAGGGGAGACGGTTGCTGCGCTGGATACTGCCAAATACGCCAAGGTCGAAAGTCACATGGTCGTCGAATGCACGCTGCGAGATGTCGAGTTTGGCGATGTAGTTGCGATTGCGGTTCGTGCGTATCACCGTGCGGTGGTCCATCACACCCACGGAGGCACGGTAGTTGCTGCTCTCCGTTCCGCCGCCAAAGGCGATATGATGGTTTTGGATAATACCTGTGCGGGTGATGGCATCGGCATAGTTGGTGTTTCCACCGCCATCGATGATGTCCTTCTTGAGTGCTATGGCTGCCTGACGAAACTCGTCGCCAGAGAGCATCTCCATGTTCTTATATACGGACTCAAAACCCATTGTCCCGTCGTAGGAAATGTGAAAATTGCCACTCTTTCCCTTTTTTGTGGCTACTTCGATGACGCCGGCTGCACCACGGCTACCATATTGTGCTGTCTGGGATGCGTCTTTCAGGATGGTGAACGACTCAATGTCGGCAGGATAGATGGTTGACAGCGTGGCAAGGTCGCTGGCCACACCATCGATGATGATGAGCGGGTCGTTACCGCCCGTGAGCGATGTGGTGCCCCTCACTCGCACAGCACTGACCATGGCCTCCTGGTTACCTCCTGTCTGTACTTGCACACCGGCAGCCTGACCACTGAGGGCATCGAGTGAAGAGGTGACGAGACCTTTTCTCATCTGTTCTGATTCCACTTTCTCGACAGCACTGCCCACCGTGCGGGCATCCATCTGTGTATAGCCAACAATGAATTGAGGGATTGTCACGGTATCGCCAGGTGTCTGTGACCATAGCATGGTGCAACAGAATAGGGTGAGTGTTAACAATAGGTTTCTTTTCATGAGTATTGGTTTTTCCGTCAATTATTTCTTTGTCGTACAGATTCAAAAAGGAGAATCGCCGCTGAGACAGAGACGTTTAGCGAGTCAAGCTGACCTAACATAGGTATTCGGATATGGGCATCGGCGGCGGCTCGCCATGCTTGTGAAAGGCCTGTGGATTCGGTGCCCATGACAATGGCGGTACTATGGCACATATCTGTGTCGTAGTAGAGAGAGGAATCTTGTAATTGGGCTGTGAGGATGCGAATGTTCCTTTCCTTGAGGAAAACGATACACTCCTCCGTACTACAGGCAATGCAGGGAACGCTGAAAATGGCACCGATGGAGGATCGGATTAGATTGGGGTTGTAAAGGTCGGTTAGTGGATCGCAGACAATCACTGCATCGGCACCGGCGGCATCAGCGCTGCGAAGAATGGCTCCCAGATTTCCTGGCTTTTCCACACTCTCCAAAACCATTATCAGTGGGTTTTCCGATAGGTTGAGGTCTTGAAGACGATGTGAACGACTTTTCACAACGGCAATCATTCCTTCTGTGCCTCCACGGTAGGCCATCTTGTCATAGACGGTGGGTGTGACTTCAAATATCCGCGCCGATGCATTCACTTTGGAGAGAATTTCACCCACACGGCTGTCGGCCTCATGACCTTGTGTCTCTGTGAGTTCTGCGTGCTCATAGAGGGGAGGGCAGAGGTAAAGACTTTCCATTTCATAGCCTGCTTCCAGACAATGGGTGATTTCACGGCGACCTTCCAACACAAATACTCCTTCGCGACGGCGTAAGGAGGACTTCTGTTGAAGAGCTACCACACGTTTTACACTGGTATTTTGTGTGCTGGAGATGGATTCTCTTCTCTCTTCCATAATTATTTGTACTCAACACAAAGATACGGAAAGACAGAGAAAAATAAGAAGAGAATTTCTCTGCGACTAGGTGTCTCCGTGTTGATATGATAACTTCGCTTAATATTTTAATCTGATGATCGCGAAATTTTATTCGTCCGAAGATTCCTTGATGGGAACGGGTTTCTTCGTCTCTTTCTTTGCCAACTTAATGAAATTAGCCTTAGTGGCAGCACCTTTGAACACCTCGTCAATCAGGCAATCCATTTCATCGTTGTAGGTGCGGAGGGCAAGATATTCCACGCCAGAACCATTGTATGCTTTCTCAAGGACGATGTAGCGGTTGTCGTTGTTCTTGTCATTCATATAAATGGCTCCGAAGAGGATACTGGGCACTTCATCTGATGCGGGAAGTGTATAGACATACATATGTTGGTCTTTACCCATCTTTACCTCCTCTGTACTGATGTTCTCCCAAGAGAAATCAAATTTGTCCTTGCCAAATGCGGACAGTAATTCCTGCCAACTATCTGTCTCAGTAAGTAGGTTGGGCATGAAAGTAGAGAATTTGATAAGATTAGGGATGAAGGTATATTCAAGACTGTTGAGTGTATAGGTTTTATCTGCCTCTATTTTCTCAAGAAATGCTGTTGCTGACTCATTGCCTTCTTTGCTCAATTGACGTAACATGATTTTGGCTCCCTCTTCATCGGGTGCTGTGCCAACGCCATAATAGAGATAATAGGCAACGAGCATGCGTGCTTTCTCGTTTTTATCAGCAATACTGGCAGCCAGTTCGAAGGCTTTGTCTTCGTCCTCCTCGATATTCTTACCTGAATAGTATTCTGAAGAAAGTTCGAGAATGGCTTGTTCGTTGCCGTTATTGGCTTCCATGATTAATGAGTCAATGTCGACGGTTTCTTCTTCTATCTCTTCGTCAATGTCCTGAACAAAGAGGTTTGTTACAAAGAATAGAGCCAATATGGCTACACTGAAAAATTTAAGGTGTTTCATGTCTTTTTTCATTTTATTCTGCAAAAATACAAAAAGAATTTGCATTTCATCTGATTTTACAGAAAAAAATGTGCTATATTTGCAAACCACTAAATAGTTAGAAGTTAGGAATTAGTAGGTTAGGGATTAGGAATTAGGAGTTTGGAGTTGTTGGTAGCAGGGCATTTGTCCCTTTAACTACTCTTTAACTACCTTTTAACTACCCTTTAATCTTCAATTTTAGCTTCACTGATTTCTGTCACGACTCGGCATAGTTCAAACAAGTCTGACCTTCGGTCGAACTCCTCCTTTCAAGGCATAGCCCGAACAAGTTCGTCTCTGCTCTTGTTTCGTTCGTCGTTTGACTCTGCTCTCGCTGCTCCAAAAATTCAATCTTCAATTTTCAATCTCTCACCTATGATCAAGAAAAAACTAATTCTCATTTCTTTTACCACTCTCATCTGTCTTAATGTTTCTGCACAAGGAGGACTTGTCGATATGGCTAAGTCAAAGGCGGCGGTGATGAACAACTTCCCCATGGGTGCCACAAAATGGCAGGGAGGATTTTGGGGAGAGCGTTTCGGCGTGTTCAGCCATACGTCCTTACAGAGCATGTGGACGACATGGGACAATCCTGAAGTTTCTCACGGGTTCAGAAATTTTGAAGTGGCCGCAGGGACTGTCAAGGGCGAACACCATGGACCTCCCTTCCACGACGGCGATATGTATAAGTGGCTTGAAGGCGTGGCAACTGTATATGCTGTCAACCATGACCCGGAATTAGATCGTTTGATGGATAAGTTCATCGAACAGGTGGCAAAAGCATAAATGCCCGACGGCTATATACATACGCCGGTGGTCATTAAAGAGAGATTTGGAAATACACAGAAAGATGCTACTGTAGTGGGTATCAATACCGACCTGGAAAAGACCGGCTCTTTTGCCAGCAGGATGCATTTCGAAACATATAACTTAGGACATTTAATGACAGCATCGGTGGTGCATTATCGGGCGACGGGGAAACGCTCCCTACTTGACTGTGGTATCAAGGCTGCCGATTTTCTCTACCGATTCTATAAGGAGGCACCTGCAGACCTTGCACACAATGCCATCTGTCCATCACACTATATGGGAGCGGCAGAAATCTATCGGGCTACGGGTGACAAACGGTATCTTGAATTGGCTGAGGGACTGATTAACATACGCGATTCAGTCAAAAATGGCGAGGATCACAACCAAGACCGTATTCCATTCCGACAGCAATATGAGGCCATGGGACATGCTGTGCGTGCAAATTACCTCTATGCAGGCGTGGCTGACATATACAATGAAACGGGGGAACAACAATTGATGAAAAACCTTTCGGCAATATGGAATGACATCGTCACAAGGAAGATCTATATCACTGGCGGATGTGGCGCTTTATATGATGGTGTCTCACCTGATGGGACAACATATGACCAGCCATCCATACAACAGATACATCAGGCGTATGGACGGGCTTATCAATTGCCCAACGAGACATCCCATAATGAAACTTGTGCCGACATCGGTATGTTGCTCTTCTCATGGAGACTTTTCATGGCTACTGGAGAGGCAAAATATGCTGATATGGTGGAAAATGAACTATACAATGGTATTCTGAGTGGCATCAGCATCAGTGGCGAGGAGTATTTCTATACCAATGCGCTCAGAAAGACGGCGGAATTCCCATACAAGATGAGATGGCCGAAGTCGAGGCAGAGATATATCAGTTGCTTCTGCTGTCCTCCTAACACTTTGCGCACACTATGCGAGGCACAAGAGTATGCCTATACCATTGGCGACGGCACCCTATGGTGTAATATCTATGGGGATAATACCCTCAATACACCTTCATTGCAACTTACTCAACACACAGACTATCCTTACAATGGCAGGGTGACCATACAATTCGACAAAGTAAAAGACATCAATGCGGTGAAGGTCAGAATCCCTTCCTGGTGCAAGGATGCAACCATTATGGTCAACGAGGATATGATTTCTTCGGAGGTGATACCAGATTCATATGTCGAAATCAATCGGAAATGGAAAAAGGGCGATGTGCTCGAACTGAATATGGAAATGCCCGTGAGAATCGTTGAGGCGAACCCCTTGGTGGAGGAAAATAGAAACCAGGTGGCAGTTCGTCGTGGACCATTGGTCTATTGCCTGGAGGGGGTGGATATCCAGGATGGCAAAAAACTTTCTGATGTGGTCTTACCTGCCAATATCCTCCTTACACCCACAAAGGCAGAGATAGCAGGACACAAATATCTGGCATTGGAGGGTACGGCAAGACTCACAGAGCACATTGATTGGAACAATCACCTTTACCATGATGTCGCTCCTACCGAAAAGGAGGTGAAAGTGCGACTGATACCTTATTATATTTGGGGAAATAGAGGTGAAACCGACATGTCGGTCTGGCTTCCTGTAAGCAAATAATTACAACCCATAAATCTCAGCCCTTATGCATTATCTATTTTTCCTGTTGTTTAGCATCATACTATTCACACCCCCAACAAAGGCTCAAACTCAGCAGTGTGCCGCCGACCGTGAAATCACAATTTCACCCGATGAGGGGAGGACCGTGGCTGAAGCATTGCGTGAGGCTCGGGAGATGAGGCGGCTCGATTCGCTTCATGCCATCAACAGCATCACCATCCACCTGCGCTCGGGGACATATTTTCTCAATGAACCTTTGTTCGTCCGGCAGGAGGATAGTGGCATCACTTTTCAGGGCGAAGATGGGGCTTACCTGAGTGGTGGCATGAAAATTGAGAATTGGCACCGTGAAGGACAACTATGGGTGGCTGATGTTCCTGATTTTAATGGAAGACCATTGGAATTCAGACAGTTATGGGTCAACGGAACCAAAGCGGTGAGAGCACGCGATGTGAGTGACTTCGAGCAGATGGCTCGTATCATTTCCGTTGATAAGACCCAGCGAGAAATATGGGTACCTGCAAAAGCCGTGAAAGCGGTTTGTGATCAGCCTTATGCAGAGATGATTCTTCACGAGATGTGGTGTGTGTCGGTGCTGCGTATTAAATCCATAAGAATGAAGGGCGACTCTGCTGCGGTGTCGTTTCATGAACCTGAGAGCAGGATACAATTCGAACATCCATGGCCTTCGCCAATGGTTACCACCGACGGACATAATTCTCCTTTCTATCTGACCAATGCACTCCCATTACTTGACCAACCTGGGGAATGGTTCTTTGATATACGTACCTCAAAACTCTATTATATGCCCCGAGTGGGTGAGGATATGAGGACGGCGGAGGTTAT
>JAFZAE010000144.1 GCA_017548385.1 Prevotella sp. | reverse complement strand
GCCAAGACGGTGACTACCATCAGCATCTATATGCCTGAGAACAAGGCACATTACGTCAAAACCATGCCCATGAAACGGCACAAACCGATTAAAAAACTATTTGACGAGGAATTTTGGGGTATGCAATGACGAAGTCAGGAAGAAGCTATTCTTGGTATTTTAGGAGAGAAAGGTGCTTCTATAGTTGATGCATTCGTGGAATTAAAGATTCCTGACATGATAGGAGCAAACTAATCTTTTAAGAGAATTACCAATAAGCACCTCATAGGGTAAGGATTCCTTATGAGGTGCTTTTGGTTATTAATAGAATAGAATCAAAAATAGACTCATGCCCATCCCAATGCTATTTTAAATAAGGTAGAAGAAGCCATCAAAAACGGTATAGTAGGCAATGAAGATGATGACTGATAAGCAAAGGCAAAAAAACATTAATTAAGTTAATTAATAAAAATATTTGTAACATTGAATCATATTAATATTTACCTTTGCGCCATCAAATTAAGTTTTACTAAATTATTTAAATTTTTAGAGAAATGAAAAAATTATTTTTTGTTGCATTGGCAGCTGTAGCCATGACTTTTACAGCATGCAAAAACGAGACCAAGCCTGCTACTGAGCCCGCAGAGGAAAACACAGAAGCTGTTGCTGAAGTTAACTACACAGACTCTCTGAAAGCTGCTTTGGAGAACAGCGATGCTTCCAAGATTGAGCAGTTCGTTAACGAAGTAAAGGAGAAGATTACCGGTGTTGATGCTGCTAAGTTTGCTCCACAACTCGAGGCTGTTCAGACCTGGCTGAAAGAGAACGCAGACAAAGTGAAGGAAGTTCTCGGTGACAAATTTGGTGCTTTGGAAGGTGCTATTACCGCTGTTGCCAATTTCGATGCAAAATCTCTCTTAGACAGTGCTGCTGAAGGCGTAGAGAACGCTGCTGAAGGTGCTGTTGAGGGTGCAAAAGATGCTGTTGAAGGTGCTGTTGAAGGTGCTGAGTCAGCTGTAGATCAGGCTAAAGCCGCTGGTGAGAAAGTTGTCGAGGATGCAAAAGCAGCTGCAGACAAAGCCGTTGAGGACGTAAAGAATGCTCCTGAGAATCTGAAAGATGCTGCCAAAGATGCAGCTAAGGGTGCTATTGACAAGCTCTAATATTCAGTATTACATCATATTTGAGCCACAGCACATTAGTGTTGTGGCTCATTTTTGTTAATACCCAAAAACTATTATTTTATATCAAATAAATAGCTGATTTTGATAATGATGCTGCCGTGGTTTGACTTGGCGAAATAGTCACGTTTTGTAGCATTGTAAATATTTCCAAGCCCATAGTAGTATCTACCCTCCAGCAAGAAATGTCCTACCCCTGGCATAGTGTATTCCATACCCATTCCAGCTGCAATACCATAGTCGAATTTCCTTTCCACGCTCATGCTATCTTGAGCTATTGTTTTGTTGGACCTATCGGTAAGATTTGCTGTGTCAATATCGAAATTCTTCTTTGTTGACTCTCCGAGATACAGTCCAAACTGTGGTCCTGCATGAAAAAAGAACTGTGCTCCCCTCTTCTCTTTTCCCCATGCCAAATGGGCGAACAAAGGCATCTGAATATAGTTAATGGTACGGCTATACTCCTCTGGCTTTCCCGTATTTGGATTAACCACCTCTTCATCATGCTGGTCGAGAATTCGCTCTTTCCATCCCATAGAGGCATAGTTCAGTTCCGCCATCACAGAGCATATCGAGTTGAAATATTTTTCACAAACGTATTTGGCCGAAAATCCGCCTGTAATTCCCCCATGTTGGTATTGTGATACCTTAGGTGTAAAGCCTACTGTACTGAGCGTATATCCAGCATTGACACCCACGGATAGATCGTCACGATGCTCCCCCACCTGGGCACTCACGCAAAAGGGAGTAGTGATGACAATAGTCATCAATGCAAGTCTAAGCAAATTGCTTTTTCGTTTGGAGAGCATAAAGTGAATATTTAATTGATGGATGCAACAATGTTGGAGCAAAGTAAACAAATCTAAAAACTCAATAACTTATAGACTCCACTGTGCGATCGTTTTTGTAATGCACGAACATAAAGGTAATGTTCTTGTGCCCTTTTCCCGCTTGTCTAAACTTGAGAGGAGACTGTACCGGTTTGTATGTAGCCTGTCCCTTTACCCCGGTAAAGTTTTTGCCGAATTGACTCAGTCCACCAATAAAGAAGCAAGCATGGTCAAATCCAGTGAGAGCGAACCGCGGCAGGTTATCAGGGTTCATCGTCGCATTGAAACGCGTGTTATAGTTGCGCTCCACCCATTTCGTGTCAGGAGACACACTATTATAATAGAAATACGAAGGGATATAGGCATCGTATTTGAAATAATAGTTTTGATAGACAGAAGTATAGATAAGCCACTCCTTATAGCCAAGCAGCGAGATACCAATATTGGTGTTGTTTTCAGTCAAGATATTCAGTTTTGCCAGCGTGGAATTGAGTGCTGGCGATTTCTCAGAATTTACTACCACCACATTCTGTTCTGATAGGCTAAAAGCCTTGGCAAAATCATTGTCGGGTGTGCTTAGACTTGTGAGGGAGTATTTGATGTTGAGCTTGTCTAATTCATCTCTCAATTGTCGGGTAAACGTTCCCTTTGTGCTGCTCTCATCACTGCAATCAACGACAACGACATGATACTTATTGAACCACTGGATGAAGTTACGAATGGTCATTGCATCGAAGTCCTCCTGTGGCTGATACACTTGATAGATATTCGTATAGTTCTCCACATCGTTGCCAGTGATGGAGAAAGGTATCACCATCATCGTATTGTGTTGTTGACAGAATTCCGCCAATGGTTTGACCTGTGTGGAATAGAGTGGACCAATGATGATGTCTAGATTTGCAGCATCCTTTTCTTTAAGTACCTCATTGATATCTGCGCCATTGGGCACATTCCAGGCGTGCATATCCACAGAAATGCCATCTTTGTTGACACGGTCGCAGCCGAGCAAGAGTCCACGATAATACTCCACCATCCGCCTGCCATCGCCATCGTTGTCGTGTAATGGTAACATGACACCCACCTTAATATTCTTTGGACCAGAAATATCGGTTTGCACTGGCTGTGTCGTAGGTGTAGTAGCTGGTGTTGTCGTGGTATTATTTGCAGCATTATTCGGCTGCTGACCTTTGGGAAAGGGTATATTCAGGGTTTCCCCATATTTCAACTCATACCCAGCATCATTCATATGTGGGTTTGCCTCGATGAGGTCTTTTATGGTAATGCCATATTTCTTAGCAATACCAAAGACAGTCTCACTTTTCTCCACCTTATGCTGTGTCCTGAACTTTGCATCTTGTGCATACATGGCCGTACAAACGGTCATCAGGATGAAAACGATAAAAAATCTAACTATTCTCATATACATTATCCATTTACAAACAATTACGATGCAAAGATAGTGCAAACTGAGAGCAAAACAAAATAAACTCGTTTATTTTTTTGTCGAAGTTCAGCCTATCTTATGCAAAGATAGTGCAAGGAGAGTGAAATACAAAATAAATGCCCATATTTCTTTTTATTTCTGAACCGAAGTCATCTAATGTATAGATAAGGCAAGGTAAGTGTAATACAAAATAAAAAACGAATTAAAACGTAAAAAAACATAAAGAGGGAGCTAAAAATCAAATGTTTTATGTATTTTTGCGTTTATATAGAAACAACGATAAGAAATGCGCATCAAAATCTTTTTTCTCAGCATGGTCTTTTCATGCTTAGGCATATTGTCATCGTTTGCCGATGACGTTCCCACCATTCACCCCACCATGACTTTCATCAATAAAGATGGCGTAGAGGAAGAAAACATTGAATTTTCCGGTTCGGCACCCTTGGAAGCAAAATTCCGTGCCAACACCGAAGACGCCTACGATTGGTCGGCCTATTATGAATGGCGTTTCACCAAGGATGGTGAATCTGAGCCCTACCTCATCCGCTATGAAGAAGATACCGACTATACTTTTACGGATGCCGGTTCGCACACTATCGTATTGTATGCCATTTTCACTCAAGGCAACGACACCATCGCCTACACTCAAGACTACTGGAGCGGGGCAGATGCCATAAAAGTGACCATCAACACGAGCAAGCTTGTCATGCCAAATGCCTTCTCTCCTAATAACGGAGACACCTACAATAATACTTACCGCCCTAAAGAATACGAGAGTTTGGTGGAGTTTCATGCCACCATCTACAATCGATGGGGACAAAAACTTTATGAGTGGCACGATCCCGCAGAAGAAGGCTGGGATGGTACATACAATGGAAAAGACGTGAAACAAGGTGTCTATTTTGTTGAAGTAGTGGCCAAGGGTGCAGATGGCCATAGATATCATATCCGCAGAGACGTGAACCTGCTCCGCGGATATCGTGAGACAGAAGGAGGGGGAGGAGGAACTTCTACAACCAATCCATGATGAGACGCGAGGACGACAAAATCTGTGTCTGGGGAGCCCGTGTCCACAACCTGAAAAACATCGACGTGGAGATTCCACGCGGCAGCCTCACCGTCATAACCGGTCTTTCCGGTTCTGGCAAGTCATCATTAGCCTTCGACACCATCTATGCCGAGGGTCAGCGTCGCTATATAGAGACTTTCTCTGCCTACGCCCGCAATTTTCTTGGCGGAATGAACCGTCCCGATGTAGACAAAATTACGGGTCTTAGTCCTGTCATCAGCATCGAGCAGAAAACGACAAACAAGAATCCCCGCTCCACTGTGGGTACTACCACAGAGATTTATGACTACCTCCGTCTACTATGGGCCCGTGCTTCCACCGCCTATAGTTACCATACTGGTGAGGAAATGGTGAAATACACTGAAGAACGGGTGCTCGAGATGATTCTCACACGCTACGAAAGTCATCCCATCTACATACTTGCCCCAATGGTGCGCCAACGAAAAGGTCACTATCGTGAACTTTTCGAGAGTATGCGCCGTAAGGGCTATCTTTATGCCCGTGTCGATGGTGAGCTCGTGGAAATTACCCGCGGCATGAAGGTAGACCGCTACAGGAACCACAACATCGAAGTGGTTATCGACAAATTGAAAGTACAAGGCAAAGATGATGAGCGTCTCCGCCGTAGTGTCGAGAATGCTATGCGTCAGGGCGAAGGCATTGTGATGATTCTCGACAAGGAAGATGGCAGCGTGAAAAACTATTCCAAGCGCCTGATGTGCCCCACCACCGGCATGTCGTATGCCGACCCTGCCCCAAACCGATTCTCATTCAATTCCCCAGAGGGAGCCTGTCCACGCTGCAAAGGTCTAGGTTTTATCAATGAGATTGATATGGACAAGGTGATTCCCGATCGCTCATTGTCGATAGCACAAGGAGCTATCGTTCCCCTAGGCAAGCAGCGAAATCAAATGATCTTCTGGCAAGTTGATGCCATTCTCCAGAAATACGAACTTGATATCCACACCCCCGTCAGCGACATACCTGAGGAGGCACTCAACGAGATTCTCTATGGTTCTCTCAGCGATGTGCGTATCGCCAAGGAACTTGTTCATACCTCCAGCGACTATTTTGTCACCTTCGATGGCATCATCAAGTATCTTCGCCAAGTGATGGATAACGATGACAGTGCGAGCGGTCAGAAATGGGCAGACCAATTCCTGGCCATCTGCGCATGTCCTGAATGTAAGGGGCAGCGTTTGAGCCGAGAGTCGCTATCTTTCCGCATCTGGGACAAAAATATCAGCGAGGCATCACACATGGACATCAGCCAATTGCGCGAATGGTTAGACGATGCAGAGAAGCACCTTCGCCCCAAGGAGAAAGCCATAGCAACAGAAATACTTAAAGAGATACGCACCCGTCTCGACTTCCTTTTGGAAGTAGGCCTCGATTATCTCTCACTCGACCGTCCATCTGCATCCCTCTCTGGTGGAGAGAGTCAGCGCATACGCCTCGCCACACAAATCGGCTCTCAACTCGTCAATGTACTCTATATTCTCGATGAGCCAAGTATCGGTCTCCATCAGCGCGACAATGCCCGCTTGATAAGCAGTCTGAAGGAACTTCGAGACTTGGGCAATACCGTTATTGTGGTGGAGCATGATAAGGATATGATGCTCGCGGCTGACTACATTGTGGACATCGGTCCCAAGGCTGGCCGTCGTGGTGGAGAGGTGGTGTTCCAGGGTACTATCAACGATATGCTCCATCAGCACACCATCACCAGTGAATACCTAAATGGTGAACATAGTATCCCTATTCCCGACACACGTCGCAAGGGCAACGGCAAGTATATCCGTATTTGCGGTTGCACAGGAAATAACTTAAAACACATCGATGTGGAATTTCCATTAGGCAAACTGATTGTAGTGACAGGCGTGAGCGGTTCAGGTAAGTCGACACTCATCAACGAGACACTCCAACCCATTCTTTCACAACATTTCTACCGGTCGCTTAAGAAGCCTATGCCCTACGAAACGATAGAAGGAATTCGCCATATTGATAAAGTAGTGAATGTGGACCAATCGCCCATTGGCAAGACTCCACGTTCGAATCCTGCCACTTACACGGGGGTCTTCAGCGATATTCGCAGCCTATTTGTGGGACTTCCCGAGGCAAAGATTCGCGGATACAAGCCGGGGCGTTTTTCCTTCAATGTGCGCGGTGGCCGCTGCGAAGTCTGCGGCGGCAATGGCTACAAGTCGATAGAGATGAATTTCCTACCCGATGTTTTGGTGCACTGCGAAGCCTGCCATGGCAAACGCTATAACCGCGAGACGCTTGAGGTAAGATACAAGGGGAAGTCAATTGCCGATGTCCTCGACATGACAATTAATCAAGCGGTGGAATTTTTTGAAAATGTACCCAACATTCTACACAAGATCAAAACTATCCAGGATGTTGGATTAGGGTATATTAAACTAGGGCAACCGTCGACTACGCTCTCTGGTGGTGAATGCCAGCGAGTGAAATTGGCTACCGAACTGTCTAAGCGCGACACTGGAAAAACACTATACATCCTTGACGAGCCTACAACTGGGCTACATTTCGAGGACATCCGTATACTGATGGATGTGCTTAACAAATTAGTTGATCGCGGTAACACAGTAATTGTGATAGAGCACAACATGGATGTCATCAAACTTGCCGACCATATCATTGATATGGGTCCTGAAGGCGGTCGCAATGGTGGCCGCATTTTAAGCACCGGCACGCCCGAGGAAGTAGCAAAGAGCCAAGAAGGCTACACTCCACAGTTTCTTAGAGATCTATACTCTCCCTCCTTACCTCTATAGTATCTTAAACGATGACGGGACGGATTCCTTTCTCTCAATAGTTCTAGGTCGTTGTGGGGCATTGTTTGGATTGCCCTGAATGACCACTCCCACAACCGACATCACATCTGAGATATTCGTCACCCTATCGAAATTCATATCTGCATTTTCCAAATAGAAAGGATAGGGAGTAATGCCTATGATATAGTTCACAAGACTTACTACATCTGCTATCGTCACGCTACCACTATGATCCACATCGCCCATCTGGTAAGAATTGGTGACAATACCGAACGTTACAGGATCGATATAGTCGCTAGTATTGCCATCACCATTAAAGACGATGTTCTCCATCAAGCCTTCCAACTCTTCATCTCCCATCTCTTCTGAAGCCTTCAGTCGGAGAATGAGAATGGGTCCTTCTTTGCCTGTGATAGTCACGTTATTGAGCGAGTAGAGGGCTATGCGATAAGTGTGCTCCTCCAATTCATTTATCATCACAGAACATCCACTCTTGCTATATCTATTGGTGAGCCAATAGACGTACTGACGATTTTCCTTCATTAAATCCACTCCTTCGGGCAGGGTTATATCAAACTGGAAGGCGTTGTATTCGTTCTTTCCATTGTTGAGCGCAACAACAACATCTGCTAATGCACCTCTTGTAATTCTGACCTCAGCAATACTTACAGTAGATTTTCTTGCACCAATGCAGAACTTGCCTGATTTCCAGGTGAAAAGATCTTCAGTGATTTCCATTTCCCCAAAATCAAAATCATCAGGTACAAAAAGGACACAGGGAAGTTCTTCTGTTCCGACATTCTGGCAAGCATTCTCTGCCAATTGTGCCATACTCGTTGAAACTCTCAGTTCACTCAGACTTGAGCATCCATCCATCATCAAGCTTGTCTCTCCTGGCACAAACGAGTATGAACGATATTCCACGAACGATTCCTCGCCCTCTATCGCATGTTCGATAATTTCGACCTCCTCCTCTTCATATTGTTCACCCATGGGATGACTACCAACGCTGCTGATATTAAAACCTGATAAATCAAGACGTTCCAGTTTCGCACATCCCTTGAACATTCCTGTCATATCCACCACATTTACCGTATTGAATGATGACAAGTCGATATTTTCCAGTTTAGAACACCCATTGAACATATAACTCATATTTCGCACGTTGGAGGTAATAAAGGATGTGACATTGAGATTGATGAGATTTGAACAGCCGTCAAACATGCTTTTCATTCCATATCCCTCACACAAATAAGTGGTATAGAGTGTTGTGCCATCATCGCCCCCCGTGTATTCATCTGCAAAGCTCTGGCTGACACCTCCCACATTCCTAGTATCAAAACTCGACAAGTCTAAATCGGTCAGCATCGAGCAGTCGTAGAACATATAGTCCATATTCTGCACCAGAGACGTATTCAGGTTCTCAATATAGACAAACGTGGTAAGATTTTTCATTCCCTGGAACCAACGGCTTGTAGAAGTAGGCTGATAGGCAGTAAAAGATTTGTCGAAGACCACGCTACGGGTTGAAGTGATACACGCCTCATCCCATTCATTGATATCGTATGTAGTCCCATTGCGTGTCTTTCTCAGATTATCATAATAGAATGTAAGCACATCGTTGTTGAAAACAGCATATGGCGTGGGATTGCCAACGCAAAACCATCCGTTTTTCCATTCGAAACAAGCTCCTGTGGCATCCACACCGAAATCGAATTCCTCAGGAGCGATAATGGCACATGGATACTCCTGTGTGCCCACTCCTTCGCAAGCCGTATTGTCCAGTCTATCCATTGATGCTGAAATGACCAAAGTTTTTAGTGCCGAACATCCACTGAGCATATCCACCGACCGAGTTCTCTCATTAAAATAGAAAGACGAGAAGTCAAGTTCAGTCAGACTAGTACAACCCGCAAACATGAAAGAGAAGAATTCGATGTTTCGTGTGTCAAAATTTGGACCTAGTATCAGATTCTCCAAAGCTGTACACCCATTGAACATTCGGTAGAAAGTAGTGTTATATGCTGTATTGAAATTGCTCAAGTCTATGGTCTTCAAACTCGAACAGTTACTGAACATATAGTCCATCTGCTCTACCACCACTGTATTCACAAATCTCAAGTCAATAGTTCTCAGTGACTTACAACCTTGAAACATATAACTCATGGTGGTCACCTCTGAGGTATTGAGGTTTTCCATTCCTGAAATGACAGACAGATTCTCCATACCAGCAAACCAAGACGCTGTAGTGGTAGGTCTTGCATTTTCAAATGCCGGTTCAAAAACCACCGTGGTAACAGATGCCGTAGCATTTTGCCATTGTGGTTCCTCAAATTCCTCTGGGATTCCAAAACAATTATCACCGTCATAATCAAGTTTGCCGGTGTCATACCGGAAAGTCAGGGTTTTGCCATCATCAGAGAGAATCACGTAAGGTTCTGGTTGGACCATTATCTCCAAAATTAGTCCAAAGTCTTTCCAATACATTGCCTCCATAAAATCTTCGCTGCATCCTACTGGCACATAAAGCGTGGCATCAGAACGATAATAGAATGTTGTCTCTGTGATGCGTAAAGGGTATCTTCCATAGAAAGTGACAGTATTAAGTCCATCACATGCGAAAGCATAGTCACCAATGGCATTAATGGAAGCAGGTATGGTCACATCTGTAATCTCACATCCCTGAAAGGCTCTTCCAGCGATTTTCGTGACGGTATACCCCTCTACAGTCTCTGGAATGGTTATCGCACCATCATATAATTGATCTATTGCCGTCATAGGTGTTTCACTTTCACTTCCCACCATACAAGTTTTCAATTCATCATCGATAACGGTGAAAAGCATATTCACACCTTCCTCTGTGAGGGCTGTAAATTCAACAGCACTCTCTTCTCCTTGTCCCCATACATCTATTGCGAGGCATAGGGTTAAGATTATGTATATCAGTTTGTTTTTCATCAAAAAAGCCTATTTCCCATACATTACCCAATTGGATGCAAAAATATGAAAAAAAAAGGAATAAAAGAAAAAATAAAGAAGTTTTTTGAGGTAGTTTGGAAAAGTAATTGCTCATCCAGAATCACCCATCTCTATCTACTGCATTTAACAAAAAAAATTGATTGTCTCACGACAACCAATCTTTATTAACCTTAATAATCTAATACCATGAAAAACACGTTGCAAATATAGGCAAAATTCAATATATATGCAATTTTAAGCACCCTAAAAATGCATATTATAACATTAATTATATATTTTGCCGTTCCATTTAAGTTTTCTTTGCAATAAAATGGAGTTCAATTGCTCTCGCTCTTTTGCTGCTAACATTGGAACAGTTAGACGATAGGTCAGCGAGAGATCCGTCTCATCCATCTCTACCGACAACATTTGGGGATGGGCCATCCCAACAAGCAGGTCATATTGTTCTTGAGACATCGTATCCGGCCTGTTAACTAGGTCTTTGCCCTCAAGAGGAGTAAGAAATCGAGCATTATCGAGCCTATTCCATTGCATGTCATAGAAAGTGATGACACTCTCGGCTGCCCCACCCTCTTCTTTTGTACCACCAATGTAAGTTCGCACCATACATATAAGTGAATCGTTGTCGGCAGTACTCAACAATGCCATTTGCATCGTTGAACTTTGGTTGAGTCTTAGAGAGATATAGTTGTCAGTGAGTTTCAAGAGTATCGATTTCTCATCAAGTAATGATGGGATACTGGCTTCCGCTCCCATATTGTAATACGCCACCAAATCGTTGCGTTTATCCCAATTGAGATACTTCATGAGCGAGTCGGGTATATTAATCCATACATCATTCATTAATTTTTGTGCATGTAGACTGGTACATGAAAAAAAAGTTATAATGGCGATAAAATAAGATTTTGTAATTTTCATCTCTTTGTCTCTGTGTTTGCTGTATCTCGTCTTTCAGAAATTATGATGAGGAAATATAGATCTGGAATTATTATTTGACCTGCAATATTACAGAAAAAAAATGAGACAGGCAATTATACGAGGTGTTAATAATGACAAATCTATCAAAAAGGAAGGAAAAATTTGATTTTATTAAAAAAATAGTGTATTTTTGCAACATAAAAAGATTGAAAATATCATATTAAGACGATTATACGATATGAAAAGACTACTATTTGCCATCATCCTTTGCCTGTTCTCCGTATTGAGTATTAGAGCCGACAAAGCCTACCCATTCCCAGTGAATGTCGTACAGCAAGATGGCACCACACTAACAATCGTCCAACATGGTGATGAATATTTCCATTATGTGACAACAGTTGATGGTGTGCTCCTCGTACAGAAGGAGAATGGTTATTACATTGCCTTGATAGATGACTTTGGTAATCTTGTCGCCACAAGTCAACTTGCTCACAATGCCAACAACCGTAGCGTGGAAGAACGTGCACTGATAGAGCAGCAAGACCGTGATGTGTTCCTGAAACAAGCCTCAGAGACAAGTGCTCTCCGCCGTGTGATGCAAGAGCCCGTGCAAGCAAGCAACCTTGAATTTCCCCATGAAGGCTCGCCCAAGGCCATCGTCATCCTGGCAGAGTTTGCCGACACCACCTTCACCATTGAGAATCCCAAGCGTTCCTTCGAACAATACTTTAATTCCTACCAGCAACTCGAGGACTTTGGCCGAGGCGAGTCAAGCAATGTGTGCAGCGTAGGCTATTATTTCAATCTCATCAGTTTCGGACAATATACCCCACAGTTTGACGTTTATGGACCAGTGACTCTGCCGCAACCACTGAAAAAATATGGCGGCAGTAACGACAAAGGCTCTGACGAGAACATGAGTCTACTTCTCCAACATGCCTGCGCAGCAATGGATGATAGTCTAGACTTCTCGCAATACGATGCCAATAACGATGGCTATGTAGATCTCGTCATGGTGGTATATGCCGGCTATTCACAATCAATGTCGGGCAATAGTAACGAATGTATTTGGCCCAAGTCAGGTAATGTTAGCGGCGGCACTTACGACGGCAAGAAAGTGTCACGCTATGGTGTCAACGCTGAACTGAACGGTTTCCCTGGCTGCTATTCCAGTGCTCCTTGGAAGCGCATCAATGGTATCGGCACACTATGCCATGAGTTTTCACACTGTTTAGGTCTTCCCGATTTCTACCCTACCCTTTCAAGTGTGAAGGGAGACAATCAGGGTATGGAATTTTGGAGTCTGATGGACAGTGGCAACTATCAAGCAAACGGCTGTGCACCCACTGCATATACCGCATGGGAACGTGAAGCAATGGGGTGGATAGAAATCCCCACCCTAACCACCGATACATTGCTTGAAATTAGTCCTATCGACTACGATGGCATGGCTTATCGTATTCCCAACGACAGCGACGCTACAGGAAACGAATACTTCATCATCGAAAATATCCAACAGCGAGGTCTCAACTACCGACAACGTGGACATGGTCTATTGGTATATCATGTGAACTACAACAGCACGGCATTCTCACTCAGTTCCAACAGTGTGAACAATGTGAAGGGTAAGCCACGAATGACTATTGTCCCTGCCGATGGTCTGCTGTTCGCCCAGTACAACATCGACGGTGTAAATGTGAAAAACGCTGATTTCTACAACCAACTTGCCGGAGACCCCTTCCCTGGTACAAGTAATGTAACGGAACTCAATGACACAATGCAAATCGTGAATTTTCAGGTATATAATGGTGAAAAACTAAACAAAGCCCTGACGGAAATAGAAGAAACCGACGGTGTCATCAAACTGAAGTTCATCAATGACTTTGGCGTTTATACAGGCATCCACGATATCACTGCAATCACAAGCGATGATGACCGCATTTATAGTATCGACGGACGCTATATGGGCACCAACCTGAATATCCTACCCAAGGGTCTCTATATCCGCAATGGGAAGAAGGCCATTAAGAATTGAATACCAGGAGTTTAAAGTCTGATGAAAAATCTCACATTAAAGCCACAGCGGTTCAAGCCATGCACTACATGTGCTATCCTTCTGTTTTTTTCATTCTTCTTGTGGGGATGTTCCCAGAAAAATGATTCAGAACAAGTTCATGGTTTTAAGTGCATTATGCCTGACGATGTTCAACTTCAGACCGGTGACGTGGTGTTCAGAAGGGGTACAGGTATGGCTAGCCGCGTCATCTTAAAATTGGATACTGCCAGCAATTATTCCCATTCTGGTATTGTCGTTAATTATAATGGGAAGAAAATGATTGCCCATGCTGTGGCTGACGAGCCTGATTTTGAAGGAGATGTTGACAGAGTGAAGATGGACACGCCAGAGGTTTACTTCTCTGACCATTATGCACAGTGTGGCGAAGTATGCAGGATACAAGATGACTCCATCGCCCATAAAGCAGCAGAAATAGCGATACGGGCATACGAGCGGAAGGTTCTTTTCGATCATCAATACGATGACACTGATACTACCGAGATGTATTGTGCCGAATTAGTGGTATATGCCTACAATAGGGCTGGACTTGATTTGGTGAGTGCAGAAAGGCACGAAGTTATAGTGCCAAAATTCTATGCCAAATGCATCTTTCCCTCTGATTTATTAAATTCCAAGTATTTGAAATCAATTTACAAGTTTTAATTTTTTATTGTTTCACTTAAAATTCATTAGATTTATGAAAAAAGTATTGTTTTTTCTTTGCGCTTGCGCAATGGTAGTTGTATTGTCTAGCTGTGGTGGTGGTGTTGACAAAAGCGACCCAAAGAGTGTGATGGAAGCCTATTTTGACTGTGCACAGAAGGGTGATCTCGATGGCATCGTAGAGCTGATGGATCTGAAAGACGACACACAGAAAGATACCTACAAAGGTTTGCTGAAACTCGGTGAGGAAGAAATGAAGAAAATCAAAGAGTACAAAATCAAGGATGTAAAAGAAGATGGCGACAAAGCTACTGTTACCTATGAGATGATCGACCAAGATGGCAACAGCAAGGATAGCCAGCAGACCTTGAAGAAAGGCGAAGACGGAAATTGGAAGATTGAGTCTGGAAAATAACAGTCCATATTCATGTACCTTTTCTCGCCATGTCATAGCTCAAGCAAGCTTGGCTATGTTCATTTGGCTTGACGAAAACGTTCCATAAGTCTTCAAAATAAAGTGAGGATAACCGATTATCCTCACTTTTTATATGACCTATTTCCTACATAACTTCCCAATATTAGTAAGATGGCTGTGGGAGAAACAACTTCAAAACTTTTTCTCCAATCTATTGACACTTTTATATTTTTTTACTATTTTTGCCATCAAATACACAAACGAGCCATTCTCACATTGTATTCATAACATAAAAATACTATATTCACTAAATCTCAACTGCTTATGAAAAAAGCAAAATTACTTTTACTAACACTGTTCTCCGTGTTTGGAATAAACACGACCTGGGCAGAAACGATGTCGCCGTATGAAATGGACTTCAATGCGGTAATTCTGACATCGAATCATGATTTCACAGTGGCTTCCAACTGGAGACATATCGTGGGAAGCTACAAAGACAGTTGGGGCGATACCTATTACATGTCGTACTCTTATAAAAATAATGAGGGTATTAACGAATCCGGTGCACTGCTTGCATATAGACAGTATGCCTCCGACCCTACAAGCTCCAGCAGTGGAAGCACTGTCTATGACCTGCTTGTATCACCTGTTGTATCTGGTGAAGTGAAACTGTATGTGAAACCCAGCATTTCTGCCTCATCATCCATACCCGCATTCGTGGAAATATACAATGTTGACGAAACAGGCTCCACACGTGGCAGTCTCATCCAAAAGTTTACCGTTGACGAGGGTTTCGTTGCCGATGATGCCTATGAGGGCTGGTATACCATCACCCTTACCTTGAGTGAGGCTCAGCGTATCGGCATCCGCGCACAGCATGTCTATATGGACAATTTCTCCGCGACTTCTGCAGAAATCGTTGCTGAGCAGAAACTCACCATTAAGACGGTGGCCGACGTCGATGGTGCTTCTACCACCTACTTCAACCAGCAAGAGGATGGTACCATCCTCGCACACTACTTGGTGACTCTCATCAACAGCGGTGATGTGGACCTTGCTCCCGGTGACGAGAACTACACACTCTCGCTCTTCAACCGCTATGCACCTGCCACACTCTATGGCGCATTCCCCATCCCCGTGGCACTTGCAGCAGGCCAGACTTCTGAGCCGTTTGAGATGCAAGTATCACTGCCCGCAGAACAGGCAGGATGGAAATACTGGGATGTGAAAGAAAACATCAGCGGTACTACAAAAGAGGGCAAATGGTGCGGAACTAACCTCTATGAGTCGAAATTTATATTCGACAAGGCTGGAACCTCCTACTACAACAGTTCATCTGCCACCACCACGCCAATTAACTTTGGCAAGGTAAGTGAGGCCACTACGCTGAACTACGAAATCTACAACCCGGGCAACGCACCGCTCACTATCAACAGCTTTACAATTGATGTACCCTTCACCTCCACAGCTCCCACTGGAGAGTTCACCGTGGCCGCCAAGGAGAAGAAGGCCATCAACATCACATTCCCAGCAGCAGAGCCAGGTATCTTCAACGGCATCCTCACCATTGAATACACCAACTACGGTAAAGAGGCCGCCACTTATACATTAAATGTATCCGGAACAGTCGTCGACCCATCGAAGAATTTGATTACCTTCGATAACGGAAAGACCGGCGCAGAGGCAAACGGACAGTTCCCGGCAGGTTCCATCCATCCCGATGAAGTCTATATCACATCCACAGGCAATGGAGAAGACATCAACTTCTACCTGCAGTGCATCAGCTCCTCCGTCAAGAAATTCATCACCCCAATGCTTACCGCCACCTCCGGTGAGACATTCACATTCGATGCATGGTACAGCAGCTACAAAAGTAGCTCAGCTGTTATCGTCTATACCTCAAAAGATCGCTTAGAATGGACACAGCTGACAAAAGTGAGCAGTAACACTTTAAGCAGTACCGCCCAGACATTCTCCGCCACCATCGAAGAAGCAGGTGACTACTATTTGGCATTCGAGCTTTACGACAACGCTTTTCTCGACAACATCTATGGTCTGACACTGGCAGAACAGCCTGAGCACAACTGGTTCATCGCAGAGAATAACATTCCTACCAAAGGCAAGCAGAACAACGAATATACCGCTACCATTAGCCTGCATAATATCAATGCAGAGTCCGACGTGGTGGAAACTGCCACGCTCTATGTTAATGGAGAGGCTGTGGTAAGCGTGATCAACACCGACCTGCCCGGCAACGACAAGACAGCCGCCGAGGGTACAGGGCGAACACCCAGTATGAGCAACATAGAAAATCCTGTCGGAATCACCCTCAGTTATAAACCCCACACCTTTGGTACACTGCCCGCATACATCGAACTGAAGAGCGGTGACAAAGTGGTGACCACCGAGGAGGTAGAGGTTACCATTGCCGAGGAGATGACTGAGAGCGGTATCGCCATTGGCGAAGCCAAGACCACCAATACAATGGTACCATTCTACGGTACATGGGCTGACGACGGCAAGGGACTATCAGAATGCGACATGCTTTATACCAAAGACATCCTCACAGCCTTCGGTCTGAAAGAGGGCGACATCATCAATGCCATTACCTTCCCAGGCACGCCATCCGCTTCCAAGACATTCAATAATCTGACCACCGAAGCATGGGTGGGTCTTCTCGACGAAAATGCCACATTTACTCCCGGAACAGCCGATAAGACCAATATGCAGTACGTCAAAATCCACGATGCAGAGACTGTGACCTTCACAGAAGGCGAGGCCGTTGATTTCTCCATCACCCTCTCCGAGCCCATCATTTGGGACGGAACCTCCAGCATACGTATCGCCACTAATATGAATGGTAACGGCACCTATCTAAACATCAAGTTCCCGGCAGACAACAGTTACTCCAACAGTTATTATTCTCATGGAGGTGGCAGCTACTCCAATGCCAACGTCCTCCCCGTGGCATATCTCTCGCTCAACGTTGAACCAAAGACATTCAGCGGAATCGTCATCGACGATTTGAGCGGTCAACCTATCGAAGGTGCTACAGTCACACTGTGCAATGAGGAGAATGACGTGGTGTACACAGACACCACCAATGCACAAGGTGTATTCACCATCAACGTTGTACAGGATGCTCTAAGCTACACCGCTACCATAGAAGCTGATGGCTATGAAACACTCGTAAGTGCCAATACTTATACATTCGAAAACAGCGTTGAGCAAAACTACGCACTGACACCAGACATACCAATAGTTGAAAGTATTACAACGACCATCTCCGATTCAGAGTATGCCACACTTTACTATGAGGGATTGACTTTGACGATTCCTGAGGAAGTGAAGGCATACACCGCAAAGGTCGATGGCTGGAACATTATC
Organism: Prevotella sp.; assembly: GCA_017548385.1. Classification (GTDB taxonomy): domain Bacteria; phylum Bacteroidota; class Bacteroidia; order Bacteroidales; family Bacteroidaceae; genus Prevotella. The sequence continues at coordinate 56,799 of JAFZAE010000144.1, read as the reverse complement.
CTCAACGAGGTGAAGGACATCATTCCTGCTGGCACTCCTGTCATCATCGGCGGTCCACAGGGAGAATACACCTTCCCCATTGGAGCACCAATCACAACAGAGACAGCCCTGTTTGACAATAATACCACATACGGAAAGGGTGCTGAAATCGGAACAGAGAATGTCACAGCTGTACTAGGTAACGATCGTACTACAAGGAACTATGATTTGAAACTATCAACAACGAAGGCCTACTGTGCTGAGCTCTTTGGACAGACTGTTCCCGTGACCAACGAGGAAACAGGTGAAGTGGAGCAGAAGACCCGTGTGGTGTATGTTGTGGGGAACCAAAATCCGAAGGATGGCGAACTCGAAGGAGACAAGAGTACGGGCAATGGCTATAAACCAGACCAACAAAACCTTCCACAGTCTGGTACCTACTATATGCTCACTCCAGCAAAAGATGGACATATTACCGCATACATCGTTCTCAACAAAGAAAAGAACTTCTATGTGGCAAAAGCCTCCACTGGCGAATGTCTCCCTGTCAGCGACCTAACCTTAAAGGCAGATGGAGACGTGCCTGTTCCTGTTACCTTAAATGATGACTTCACCATTGATGAAAAGATGAATGGAACAGTTGAATTCGATGTCACGGCAGGCGAGACCTATTACCTCTTCTGCACAGGCTCCAAGCTTGGCTTCGGCGGTTATGTCTTCACAGAACTTGTGATACCAGAGAATGATCTCATTGGTACAGAGGATGCCCTCACCATCTCCGATGACACCGAGAACAAATACTATGTGCTCTCATGGAAAGATGCCAACAAGAATCCTGAAGAACTCGGCTTCTACTTCTGGCAGAACAGTCCCGACGGCCACTCCATGCAACTTGGTGCCCACAAGGCATACCTCAAGATGCCTGCTGCTACAGCAAGTAACAAAGGTTATGTATTCTGGCTACCAGATGCTATTGAGGGTGTCACCATAAACGCACTCACAGACGCCGACTCTATCTATACGCTTTCTGGTATACGCATCAACACCAACAACCTAAAGAAAGGTATCTACATTGTCAACGGCAAAAAAGTCATCATTAAGTAATCTTTTAAAAAGCAGAATTATGAAAAAATATATTCAGCCAACTATCATGTCGATGAGTTATAGCTGCGAGTCACTCGCACTAGTTGTAAGTGACACCCCCGGCAATGGTGATGGTATGACCAATGAAGATACATTTGAAGAGGAAAATGACATGCCAACATCTAATAGCGTGTGGGGATAACCACATTACACCTTTTTATATAAGGGGGCAGGCTTTGGGAGCCTGCCCCCCCTTATTATATTTAGGTATGAGGTTGGAAAATCATACGGATTCCTCCAGTTGTAACTATTCTTTCTTCTAAGAGTGCCATGACTTTTTTGTGGTACTTGTTTTACATACAGTCGCCCTAAATTGTTAAAAAAACAAAATACCTTGCATTTTTAGGTACTATGTATTGCAAGGTACTATAATAATTATTACCTTTGCAGCGGAAAAGGAAATAATTAACGAGTTGACGAGTTGTTAGAATGGATAACATCCATGAACAGCAAAAGAAATCTCTCACCTCTAACCCCTAAATAACATGAACATCGACAATGCGAAATCACAGATGCGGAAAGGAATGCTCGAATACTGCGTCTTACTATTGCTCAGTCGTAGTGCATTTTACACTAACGACATCATCCAACGGCTGAAAGAAGCAGACTTGATTGTGGTGGAAGGCACCCTCTATCCGCTGCTTACCCGTCTGAAGAAAGAAGGGTTGCTCACCTATGAGTGGCAGGAGTCTGCACAAGGACCGCCACGAAAATATTACGCGTTGACCGTTACCGGTCGCGAAGCCCTCGCTGCCATGGAAGAGACATGGAACTCCCTCACAAAAACAGTGGAAATTCTGAAATATATAATTAGTTGACAAGTAAACAAGTAGATTAATTGTATGCATTGGTAGCCATTATCCTAATAAATCCCCAAAAACCCAATTAGCGAACATACACAGGGTATAACCCTACAAATTCCCAAAAGAATATGAAAAAGAATATCACAGTAAATATCTTTGGCACTCTCTACCCCATTGACGAAGATGCCTATGAATTGTTGCAAAAATACAACGACAACATGCGGCGCTATTACAGCCAGCGTGAGGGCGGCGATGAGATTGCCGACGACGTGGAAATGCGTGTGGCAGAATTGCTCACCGAACTACGCCAAAGCGGAGTCCAGGCCATCACCATCGAGCACATCACTGAAATCATCAACCGCATCGGCGACCCACAACAGATGGACGAAGAGCCTACCAGCGGCACAACTCCCCCACCCTATGAAAATACGACAAGCAACGAACAAACCAACACCAACAGTGCCTTCAATGCCACGCCCCCACCACCCTACAATGATAATGGCTCGGAGAGCAAAAAACTGTTTCGCGATCCAGAGGACCGTATCCTCGGAGGTGTACTCTCTGGCTTGAGCCACTACTTAGGCATCAAAGACCCACTGATACTACGTATTATCGTTGTGGTGTTGTTTTTCGCCTCCTTTAGTTCACTGGCCATCCTCTACATCATAGGATGGATTCTCATCCCGGAAGCCACGACACCAGAAGACCGTCTGCGCATGCATGGAAAACCTGTGACAGCAAAAGCCATCAATGAAGAGTTGATGCGAGGTGTCAACAGTGCAAAAGAATTTGTCAATAAGCCACAAACACAAGATGCAGCAAGAGGATGCCTATCGGTATTTGTAAAGATTATTGCTGTATTTGCAGCCATCATTGCTGGCATCATCATCATCAGTCTGCTCATAGGATTAATCGGGGCACTAATAGGCATTAGTTTTGGCACAATTGGATTCCTTAGTCTCCCCGACTTCCATGTTAACCTCAACGGCATAAATATTTCAAGTGAACAATTATTATCATCCGTACCCACCTGGATGACGGTGGTGTGCATCATAGGATGGTTTGGCGTGCTCTGCATCCCTTTGTTCGGACTACTTCGTGCTATTTTCCACAGCAAAGACCACCCTGGAATGAACAAAGCTGTTAAAATAGGGCTGATCGCCACATGGATAGCATGTCTAGCAGGGGCAATCACCACAAGTGGACTGATTGCAAGAAAAGTTAGCAAAAGATTCATTCACATCGAACAAACACAGAACACACGCGATGGTGTCTATCTCACCGGGCGCAGTTGGGATCTTCTCACAAAGAAAGGATGGGAGGTTATGCAGTTTGAAGGTATTCAAGAAGATGTGGAGGCCTGGGGAGAAGTACCAGAAAACATGGACAATAGATACATCCATCTCACCACGGCAGGTAATCCCAACGACATGCATTATGACATTTTCCAAGAGAAAGATCTAAATCCGGGAAAATATGCCATTGACTGTTGGGTAAATGCAAATGGCACCGGCAATGTGCTCTACATTTTAGACACAGAAGGAAACGAACTGTTGAGAGCAGAAATACCAATGTATGAAACTCCTGAAAAAGAGGAAGCTGGGGAAGAAGATTCTTCAGAAGATGAGACATCAGAAACAGACGACATCCAAGTAAATTCCTCTCCTTTACAAAACTGGACGCACATGGTGCAATCTTTCACCCTCCCCACAAAAGGAGTCATCAAAATCGGCCTCACCAACAAATCGGAAATGTCTACCTTACCATGGAACGGCGACCGCATTGACATTGCCAGTGTGAAAGTAATTAAAATGTAAGTTGGAAGATTGAATAATATACAACAATTACCCCACCCTAAATCACCTTCTCTTATGATGGAATTCAAGAAGGTGTAATGGGTGGGGTATTTTCAATTTCAATCTTTAATTATCCTCAGGATATTCAAACTTCGTACCTGTCTGTTTAATGAGAGCACGTTTGAATTTATCAGGATAGCCGGGACGTGTAACACGTGAACCGAGGCCGTGCTCTGTTCGGGTGAATTTACCGTCCTGTTCAGGCTTGATAATCATATCATTGTATTTCACAATCAAGTAACGGGCAAGAACATTCCAGCGATCAAGCATCTGTTGGGCCTTCTCCACGCTATAATCATTGAGATATTTCACAGCTAACTGCGGATTCTGATTATAAAGTCGCTGAGCTTCCTCCTCTATATGCTGTTGTGCTGCGAAATACGACTGTTCGAGAGAGTCACGAACCTCTTTCAGTGAGGGGAACATCAACGAATAACGTGGATAAACCATATTGCTCACCCAATTGCATACCCAATAGGCATTTTTCTCCGAGAAATTCAGTTCGTCAGCACCAGGGGTATTGTAACACTCTGGCCTAACGGTCATACTACAATACACTGGTGTATATACAGCCATGTTACCATCGTCATTGGCCCACCAGATGACGCCACCAATCTCGCGCGGAAGCCATGAGCGCATTTGGCTTACGTAGGAAAAACCTGTCTGCTGTGTGGATGTAGGACGCTCGTTGAAGTATTTCTTACCATCCAGTTCGAAGGTCAGCGGTGTGGGACGATAAGGCATTTCCCAGATACCACCACCGATATCGCTGTCAAGCGCAAATGGTGTTCCCTCATAGTGGTCACGCATACACTCCTCAATGTCCTGCACGCTCACCTTGCGGTTGGGGATAATCCACAATGGCATAGGTTCCGCATTAGGTTCCTTACCCATGGCGTAGGGAAGGTAGCGGTCCATGTCGTTGGAGAAATGGTTGAAGAAACTCCACACACGGGCCTCACAATACCGACGCCCCGAGAAATCAGGGAAAGCATACGTCATATTCCAGTTGAAATCAGCATCTTTACCATCAAACCATCCCATCTTACGAGCATATTTTACCACATTTTTGGAATAAAGAACGTTCTTCTTGTCCTTCATATCGAACGTAGTGATGCGACTCTGGTTGGCATGACCACAGATAGCATTGTCGGGGATTCGGATGGCCACCCACACGGCACTGTTGCTGCCAGGCCCCATGCCCATCATCTCCATAATCCACGCTTCGTTGGGGTCGCAAATAGTAAAGGTCTCTCCCTCGGAATTGTAGCCGTAAGTTTCGACGAGTGTTGTCATCACCTGGATAGCCTCACGTGCTGTCTTCGACCGTTGCAAGGCGATATAGATGAGTGAGCCATAGTCAAGGATTCCCGTTGGATCCACCATTTCCTCACGTCCTCCATAAGTGGTCTCACCAATAGTCACTTGGTATTCATTGATGTTGCCAATCACATTATAAGTCTCAGCAGCCTCAGGAATCTCGCCATGATAGGCATTGGTGTCCCAGTCGTACACCTTGCGCATTTCCCCAGACGCATGTTTGGCGGCAGGATAGTGGCAGAGGCGCTGAAACATACCATAATCGTCGGCATTATAGGTGCAAATTACCGAACCATCGATGCTGGCGGCCTTGCCCACGATGAAATTTGTACACGCTGTGGCATAACCTGCCACAAGGATAAAAACAGTAATAAAGACGTTTCTCATAATTTATTATTTTAGAGGTAAGAGGTGAGAAGTAAGAGGTGAGAGATTACCTTTACCGCTCACAATATTTTTGAGCTAATAAACTACCTTCGTGCTATACGTGGCAGTGTTGCCGGTGCTATCGGTGGCGAAGATACGCAATTGTCGTTCCCGGCCATTAGGTGTGATAGGAGTATGTCGGAGGTCGCAGATGATACGTGATGACTTTTTCACATGTTCAAAAACCACAAACTGGTCATCGATGTATGCTTTGTAATCGCGAATGCCTGACTGGCGGTCTCTTAATTCAAAGATAAGGATGTGCTCTTCCTTCCACTGTCGCTCGTTGATAGGGATAACATCTGGAGGTAGTTCGTCGATGCCCATGTCTTTGTCAACAGACAAATGTTTCCCTTTGTTTGCAGTCATCTCCTTTCTATTTAGTGAGTCCGTCGCAAGCAGGAGGGAATCTTTCATTCCTTTCACCACGAAGGGATATTCAGATTTGTTGCCGAAGAAGTCGCTGATGATGTATCGAATCTGGTATTCCCGCTCTTCGTTGAAATCTATGATGCCTTTTGTGGTGTCGGTCTTCAGGATGGAAAGAGTATTGCCCGGCAGGATGAAGGAGCGCATGAACCACTGTTGGTTTTCCATAAAATAATCGTAGTCGCCCCAGATATTTACCTGAATATTATCCTTCATTGGGATGTTGTGTACGTTGCTTGAGAACACCTCTTTCCCATCCACCAACAATGTGGTGTAACGGATGCCGCAGGGATTGGCAGAACCTTGCATATAGTCATCTGCATAGAGGCCGAAGCCCACTTTCCCCCACGCAGTAAATTCCTGTCCTAAGTCATGGTCATTGAAGTCGAAACGCTGCTGCTCTGTTTTTCCGCAGAACAGTCCCTCACCTTCTATTGGGTAGGCCATGAGAGCATGTGCTTTAGGACTTACAGTATCTGTGAGCAATTCAGGAATAAATTCCAACGGGTCCATCAAATTGCCCGTAGCATTATCACGAATCTCCAAGTGCAAATGTGGTCCCATGCTTGCACCAGTATCGCCACTGAGAGCGATTATCTGCCCTTGTGTGACAGGATAGTCGCGAGCATCGAGTTCAATGTCTAGGTCGGTACACTGATGGTGGTACTGGTATTTCCTAACCAAAGCCTCGATACCAGGAGCAAACCGCTGCAAGTGTCCATAGACGCTGGTATAACCATCTGGATGTCGAACATAGACAGCATTACCCATACCCCCGACGTTCACCGAGACACGCGACACATAGCCATCTCCGATAGAGCAAACAGCTTTCCCTTCCTCCTGCTGCGTTTTAATATCGAGTCCACCATGGAAATGGTTGGGACGTGGCTCACCAAAATTACCAGCAAGCGACACCTCAATATGTACAGGCGAGCAGTATGTGACTGCAGCAAGGAGTATTCCAGCTAATGACAACATTTCTATAGATGTTAGTGGGAATGAGAGATATGCTATGGAAATTTTCTAGCTGAAGGAGCACGGGGAGCTGTCTTTGAGGTGTTATCATCCATGGGACGCATAACGGCCCGTTCACCTTGGTGGAGCGACGAGGCAGTATCCGACGATGCCCCCGACGCAGTAGGTGATGTCTGTGGTGGTGTACCTCCAGATGAAGCACCCATCGGCGGTGCGAAACCATTCGAAGACATTGTAGTCTTATCAGTTTTCTCCGCCTCTTCCTTATATTTCATCTTCAGTAGTCGCAAATTTCGCAGGCACATCATCTTGAGCGTAGAAGAGTTATTGCTTGTGCCACTTGTCAAATAGATGAAGCCCTTGGCATCCTTGACGCCAATCTGCTGTGGATCAGCAACTTGCAGAATATAGCGTTGGTTCGATGACATATGCATTATCTGAGTAGCGACACTGTCGTTCCGGAAAGTCACGGCGAGCATCACTGTACCGTCGCGCACACCATCCTGGAAGATAAACTGCGCATCAACGTTGAAAATAATCTTGTCACCGGCATGATAACTCGTGTCAGCCTTCACTGAGAACGACAATACATTATAGGGAGAAACAGGCAGCATCACTACAGTCTGTGGATAGGTCCATACGGTGGTAGTGTCGCCCTGCCCCACTTCGCCACCGAGCTGACTCATCTCATTTGCAGTTGAACCGAGGTTTACCGACTCATCATTTAGCCGTTTAGCAAGGTTTTCATAAATCTCATACAATCGTTCGGTATGTCGGTAATAATATACTAACGAGGAGTCAAAGTCGGCTTGTGTTACCCCATGTTTTCGCAGAGCAGCATCACGATACACTGTGCGTAGATAACTCGCATTCTCATAGTTACCATCAGCCATTGCCATACCATCAGCAAGATGATAGTCATAGAGTATCTCCTCCATATCATCTGGTTCTATTATATTGCTAGGCATACCAGGCTTGCAACCGACCATCCATGAGATAATCAGAACAAGCGGGATGATTTTCAGGAGACAGCGCATGATTTAGACTTTAGACCGTAGAAATTAAAGATACCATAGTGGCTACTTCACCTCAATCTCTTCATCTTCCTTTTCCTCTTCCTTTTCCGTCTTTTTCCCTGAAAGTGTGATTTCAGAGAGTTGGTGACGATAAAAAAGCAAGAGCACTATCACCCCCACACTGATGCAAGCATCAGCGAAATTGAACACAGGACTGAAAAAGATAAAATGGTCACCTCCCCATATCGGCAACCAATCAGGAAGATCGGTATCGATAATGGGGAAATAGAACATATCTACAACTCTACCCTGCAAAATGGGAGCATAGCCCTCACCCCAGTGAACCCAGGAAGCAACAGCGTTGGGTAACGACTCAGAAAACACTTGGCCGTAAAATAGACAGTCGAAAATATTGCCAGCCGCACCAGCCAACACCATTGCCAAGGTGATAATATATCCCCACTTGGCTTGTTTTTTCACCTGCCTGTAAAGATAGACTCCAATAACAGTAACAGCGAAAATACGGAAGAGTGTCAACAAAATCTTTGGAACGAACGTCATTCCGTAAGCCATACCGTTGTTTTCGACAAAGGTAATATAAAACCAATCAGTGATATGATTTGCCTCATGCAGGCACATACTTGTCTTAACCGAGATTTTTATCACCTGGTCGATGACAAGCAGTAGCAAGATAAGCACACACCCAATGAAACCCCTGGAAAAAACTATTCTCTTGATATTCATCGCCATTCAAAGGTTTTGAGGTTGTAAGGTTCTAAGGTTTTAGGTGAAAATGTCCGATTATACAGTCATATTTCACCTCATACCCTACAAGCGTAGCGACCTAATAACCTTATAACCTCATGTCACTTTTTCCGTGCATTTTTCGATGCTACACTCAGGGTAGCATGGGGTACGGCGCGCAGACGCTCCTTAGGAATCAGCTCACCTGTAATGCGGTCGATTCCGTAGGTTTTATTCTCAATGCGTACAAGCGCAGCCTCCAGACCCTGAATGAATTTCTGCTGACGGCCAGCGAGCTGGATTAACTCCTCTTTGCTCTGTGTAGTGCTTCCTTCCTCGAGCACCTTGTAGGTGGGCGAGGTGTCGTCAACATCGTTGCCGTCGGCATTCATTAACTGTCTCATCATTTGGTTGTAGTCACGGTAGGCGAGTGTAAGTTTCTCGTTAATAATCGCGCGGAACTCCTCGAGTTCGGCGTCGCTGTAGCGTGTTTTCTCAGCCATTTTTATTACTTTTTCAACTTTAATATTCAATGCGAAGTCATCGAACTCCACACTTTTGCCGTCATTGGCAGCGAAGGTGATGCTATCGGCAAGGATTTGTGTGCTCACATAGTCGCCATAGGCTTCGACGGCAGCCTCAATCTTCTCATTAGGTTCCACGATAACGTGGATGCGGTCTGTAATCTCAAGCCCAGCCTCCTTGCGCAGGTTCTGCACGCGGTTGATTAACTCGCGGGCATCTCCTTCCTTGCGCAATTGCTCGGTAATTTCCACATCAAGTGCGACAGTGAGATTACCCTCATTGGCAACGAGCCAGCCAGGGATATCCTCACTGATAATTTCCACATCGGGGAGTTCAACGGTCAGACCCTCTCCCTCGACATCGATGTTGAGAGTGCCTTCTTTTTCCAACTTGTGGATGTCTTCCTGCGTTAGTGTCGCCATAGTGGCTGCCACACCCTTCATCAATTTGCCGAATTTCTTACCCATCGTACGGAAATTGCACTTAATCTTCTTCACAAGCAGGCCATCCTCTGACTCAGCAAAACGAAGTTCCTTGACGTTCACCTCACTCATGAGTAAGTGGGCAACAGCCTCTATGCGCTCACGTTGTTGTTGGTCAGTTGCTGCCACCATGATGCACTGCAGGGGTTGACGCACTTTGATATTGGCTTTACGACGAAGAGCAAGCACCATCGTAGTGATTTTCTGTGCCAATGACATACGTTCCTCCAAATCCGTGTGAATAAGCATCTCGGAGGCCACGGGATAATCGGCAAGGTGTACACTCACCTGATTGCCTCTACCAGTCACTTTGACCAGGTCGAGATAAAGGCGGTCGGAATAGAAGGGAGAGAAGGGTGCCAAAAGTCTTGCAACGGTCTCCAAACAAGTATAGAGAGTTTGGTAAGCAGAGAGTTTATCTGTACTCATATCCTTGCCCCAGAAACGTTTGCGATTGAGACGCACATACCAGTTGGAAAGATCGTCGTTGATGAAAGATTCAATCATACGGCCGGCGCGTGTAGGTTCATAGTCATCAAGACTCTTGGTGACCTCTTTGATAAGCGTGTTAAGTACGGAGAGAATCCACCGATCTATCTCGGGACGATCACCCATGGGCACCTGGGGCTGTGAATTGTCAAAACCATCGACGTTAGCATAGAGAGCGAAGAATGAATAGGTATTGTAGAGGGTGGCAAACATTTTTCGGCGAACCTCCTCCACACCTGTACGATCGAATTTCAGGTTATCCCACGGCTGCGAGTTAGTCATCATATAGAATCGCAAAGCATCAGCGCCATAGGTTTCCATGGCCTCGAAGGGATCGACGGCATTTCCTAAGCGCTTGCTCATCTTGGCACCATGGGCGTCTTGCACAAGCCCCGTTGAGATCACATTCTTGTATGCAACGCTATCGAAGACCATCGTAGCTATTGCATGGAGTGTGAAGAACCATCCACGCGTCTGATCAACACCCTCACTGATGAAGTCGCAGGGGAATGCCTTGTGCTTATCCACAGCGTCAGCATTCTCGAAAGGATAATGCACCTGAGCATAAGGCATAGCACCGGAGTCGAACCACACGTCGATGAGATCAGCCTCTCGTCTCATGGGTTTACCTGTTTTACTTACGAGCACGATTTGGTCAACGTAGGGACGATGCATGTCGATACGTTCGTAGTTTTCCTGCGAGTAGTCGCCAGGAACAAACCCTTTTTCCTTCAAGGGGTTGGAGATCATAATGCCTGCAGCTACAGACTTCTCTATCTCATCGTACAATTGCTGCAATGACCCTATGCAGATGATGTCGCCATCATCCTCATTGCGCCAAATTGGCAATGGTGTACCCCAGAAGCGGCTACGACTGAGGTTCCAATCATTGAGGTTCTCAAGCCAATTTCCAAAACGCCCTGTACCAGTAGATTCTGGTTTCCAATTGATGGTCTTATTAAGCTCGGCCATCCGTTCTTTACAGGCAGTGCTGCGAATGAACCAACTGTCAAGTGGATAATAAAGCACAGGTTTGTCGGTACGCCAGCAATGGGGATAATTGTGGGTATGTTTCTCGATCTTGAAAGCACGGTTGACGGCCTTCAAGTCCATGCAGATGGCAATATCGAGGGTTTCATCCTTATCGCTGAGAGTCTCATCGTAAGCATTTTTCACATATCGCCCTGCATAGCGACCCCAAAGGGCTGTATCAACATATTTGTCAACAAATTCCTCATCAAGATCCTCTATAGCAAAATATTTACCCTGTAGGTCAACTACGGGACGCTGATGGCCTTTCTTGTCAATCATGACGATAGGAGGCACGCCAGCTTTTTTGGCAACATTGGCATCATCAGCACCAAAATTGGGAGCGATGTGTACAATACCCGTACCATCTTCAGTGGTGACATAGTCACCGGGAATAACACGGAAGGCACCATCAGTAAGAGGCTTTACCATCGGTAACAATTGGTCGTACTCCATGCCAACGAGATCGGTGCCTTTATAATTTGCCACAATGCGCCATGGTATGACTTTATCACCTTTTTTGTATCCTTCAAAGTCGCCATCCTTGCCCTTTTCATTGAAATAGGCGGTAAGACGAGCCTCAGCCAATACCACAGTGATAGGTTCACCCGTATAGGGATTGAAAGTTTGTACTGCCACATAGTCGATCTTTGGTCCAACGCATAGAGCGGAGTTGGCAGCCAAAGTCCACGGGGTGGTTGTCCATGCCATAAAGAAAGGCTTGCCCCATTTAGCCATCTCAGGTTTAGGGTTACGCATGGCAAACTGTGCCGTCACAGTGGTATCTTTCACATCACGGTAGCACCCTGGTTGATTAAGTTCATGGCTGGAGAGACCTGTACCAGCGGCGGGGGAATAGGGTTGTATGGTATAGCCCTTATAAAGGAGTTCCTTGTCGTAGAGTTGTTTTAGCAACCACCACAGAGTCTCGATATATTTGTTGTCGTATGTAATATATGGATGCTGAAGGTCAACCCAGTATCCTACTTTCTCGGTGAGTGCATCCCACTCATGGGTATACATCATCACATTTTCGCGACAACGACGGTTGTAGTCTTCAACAGAGATGTATTTTTCGCTCTCCTTATTGTCAATATCAGCCTTGGTGATACCCAATTCTTTTTCCACACCAAGTTCTACGGGTAGGCCATGGGTGTCCCAGCCAGCCTTGCGGAACACTTGGTAACCCTTCATGGTCTTATATCTATTGAATGTATCTTTGATTGTGCGTGCCAGCACATGGTGGATACCAGGATGTCCATTGGCCGAGGGAGGACCCTCGTAGAACACAAACTCAGGGCAGCCATCACGCAATTCTATGGAGCGTACAAATACATTGCCTTTTTTCCACTCTTCCAGTACTTGATTGTTAATTTCGGTCAGATTAAGACCACTGTACTCGGCGAATTTCTTTGCCATTTTCTCTTTAATATTTTCTACGTTTATATTAAATAAGAGTTTCAAAAAACTCTGTTTAAATCATGTTATAGGTGTTTGAATGGTGAGCACCTACTAATTAGGGCGCAAAGGTAGTAAAAAAATATGGCACTACAAAAATATTAAGAAGATTTAAGGGGGAGTTTAGAGTTTGATGTTATGAACTTGAAAAATGGAACTAGTAGTTAGAACTTAGTGATATTGGGGGACTCTACAATGGCATCGTTATAGGGATATTTCCTTTATGTACCCGATATTGGAAACAGAAGCCTATATTTTTACCGTTTTCAGCCCCTAAACCTTAAAAAATCATAAAAAATTTTGTGTGATTTAAAAAAAATCTTTACTTTTGCAACGTATTGTCATCTATTGGCAAATAGACGCAACTGCTAATGAATGAATTCTATGCTCTCTTCAGGATAAAAAGAGCACAGAGAACTTAAGTAGATTACGGATAACCGGATAACAAAAAAAGACAAAAATACATAAACTACCATGAATGTATATAAGAAGCCAGAAACAGAAATCGTTCTATGCACTGAACTTGATAGCATCCTGCAACTCAAGTTAAGTCGCGCAAACTTAGCTGTTGAGCCAGGAAATGCTGTGGATCCATGGGATCCAAATGCTGGTCTTTCCGAATACAACGGAATCTGGGATGAAGAAGAAGAGGAAGAAGACCTCAGCAAACTGAAAAACAAGTAAACTAGCATTGAATCAATAAAAGATAAAATGCTTATGTATCTTCTCTTTCTTGAGAGAAGAATATTCTTATTGTTTAGACTCTACTCCCACAATTTTACAACACCGTAAATCTCGCGAACTTCACAAGCAATTGCTTTGTGCCGAGATTTTGGAATCTTACGGTTATTTTCAAACCGTCACCTTCACCTGTCTTGTCAATGATTTCACCCATGCCGAAACGTGTATGGTTAATCATCATACCAGGTTTGAGGTCAATGGTAGAAGAAGATGATGATGACGGAGAAATGCTGGAGGCCGACGAACCGTCAGTTGTCGGTTTAGGCGAAGACTTGGGCACGGGGCGCAAACGGCCACCATGTGCCTGCTGAAGGCGTTGGAACTCCTCAGAGAAGGGATTCACAGGTTTTGCATCGTCGCGATGTGGGACGATACGTGGTTTAGGGTCAGCACGGAATTGTGTCGCCACAGGACGAGAATTCTGTTCCCTGCCTTTCTGACCGCCACCTCGTGGGGTGATACCAAGGCGTTGCAGCCGAGAGCGATTAAATTCACTTTCATCCTGCATGAAGTCCCGGTTGATGTCACGAAGAAAACGACTCTCGGGATTAAACTCCATCTTGCCATAGCGCATACGATTTTTGGCATTGGTGAGGATGCAGTGTTTCTCGGCTCTGGTGATAGCTACATAAAGCAACCTCCGCTCCTCTTCCAAGCCATTGGCTTCGTAGGCTGCCATCGGACTGGGAAAAATGTTTTCCTCCAAGCCCACGACAAAGACGGTTGGAAACTCCAGTCCCTTCGCACTATGTACTGTCATGAGCGACACACGCTCCTCGCTATTATCGCTGCTGTCAAGGTCGGTAAAGAGTGCCACCTCCTGAAGGAAATCCGAAATTGATATTTCACCTTCGCGTCCTTCCTCTCGCCGGGAGTCCACAAAGTCCTTCATGCTGTTGACGAATTCCTCCATATTTTCTTTCCTTGCCATGCCCTCCACAGTGATATCGGAGATAATCTCCTGAGCGATGCCAGAGGTTTTGATAATATCCTCGCCAAGGGAATAGACATCTTCCTTGTCCTTCCGACTCATGAAACCGAGAATGAGTTGACGGAAGGTTTCCACCTTTTCCATCGTACGCTTAGTAAGTGTCAGTCCTACAGACTCTGGGTCGCTGATGGCATTCCACAAACTGGTATTGGCATTGTGGGCTGCAAAAATGATTTTGTCAAGTGTGGTGTTGCCAATGCCACGTACAGGGTAGTTGATTACACGGCGGAAAGCCTCTTCGTCATCGGGGTTCACCACAAGACGGAAGTATGCTACGATATCCTTGATTTCCTTCCTTTGATAAAAACTCAGTCCGCCATAAATACGATAGGGGATGCCCTCTCGTCGCAACTGTTCCTCAAAAGCGCGGCTTTGGGCATTAGTGCGGTAGAGGATAGCAAAGTCGGCATATCCACAGTGATCTTCATCCATGATGCGGCGGATATGCTGGCTTACCACCATCACCTCCTCTTTGTCAGTATATACGGGCAGGTAGAGCAGTTTGTTCCCCTCCTCGTTGCGGCTATATACATCTTTTTGTATCTGTCGCTCATTGTGTCGAATAAGACTGTTGGCGGCATTCACGATGCGTTGTGTCGAACGGTAATTACGCTCCAACTTAAAGAGTTTAGCATCGTTATATAAGTTCCTGAAATTCAGAATATTATCGATATTAGCCCCACGGAAGGAGTAGATACTCTGTGCATCATCACCCACCACACATACCATCTGCCGTTCCTTGGTAAGCTGATAGACAATACACTGTTGCGCATAGTTGGTATCTTGGTATTCATCCACAAGCACGAAGGCGAAATGGTCGGCATAGCGCTTGCGGATTTCTTCATTATGCTCGAAGAGCAGATAAGTATTGAGAAGCAAGTCATCAAAGTCCATGGCGTTGGCTTGGCGACAGCGGTTCTGGTAGAGTGTGTATACCATATAGGTCTCCGGGATGCGCATATTGCGATCTGCCTGCATAGCCTCACGGTTGGCAACATATTTCTCTGGCGTAACCAGACGGTTTTTAGCCAATGAAATGATATTATGGATGACGGCAGGTTTATAGAGTTTCTCATCGAGACCAAGTTCTTTGATAATGTTTTTAACCAAAGTGCGTGAGTCCGATTCATCGTAGATGGTGTAGTTGGGTTGGTAGCCAATGGCTGGTGCCTCACGGCGAAGGATACGGGAGAAAATGCTATGGAAAGTCCCCATATAAAGACCTTTCGTCTGTTCCTCACCCACAAGTCGTGCGATACGCTGTTGCATCTCACGTGCAGCTTTGTTGGTGAATGTAAGGGCCAGTATGCTCCATGGCCTTAGGCCTTTTTCAAGAAGGTATGCGATTTTGTAGGTGAGCACACGTGTCTTACCCGAACCTGCACCTGCAATCACGAGTGAGGGTCCGTCGATATATTCCACCGCCATCCTTTGGCTGTCATTAAGGTCATTGAGAAGGGAAAAGGACATTTGAGGTTTAAGATTTGAGATTTTCGTTATTTCGTTATCGCATCAAAAGTCTATCATTTTAAGTCTAATTCTTATACACACCTCCTGCCACGGTGTTGGGATCATAGTCCTCGCCCTCATGGGGGAATTTGGGGATGAATTTCATCTGATGGAGTATTTGCTTCTGCCGCTTCAGCAGGTAAGCCGTGGGGTGAGCAGAATTACGTTCAAGAGGGTTGGGTAGCGTGGCGGATATTAACGCACACTCCTCGCGAGTGAGCTGTGAAGCATTCTTATGGAAATGCTCTGTGGCTACCGCCTGTGCACCATATATTCCGTCACCCATCTCAATGGAGTTGAGATAGACTTCCATGATACGCTGTTTGCTCCACATCAGTTCGATGAGAAAAGTGAAATAGGTTTCCAAACCTTTTCTCACCCACGAACGGCCATGCCAGAGGAAGACATTCTTGGCAGTTTGTTGCGAGATGGTACTTGCCCCACGCACCTTGTCGGGATGTGTCTTATTGTAGTCCATCGCCTCCTGGATAGCCTTCAAGTCGAAACCATCGTGAAGCAGAAAGCGCTGGTCCTCACTAGCCATCACCGCCACGGGCAGATGTTCAGAAATTTCCTCCAATGGAACCCATTTGTGTTGCATGGTCATTTCACGGCCGTCCATTTTTTGCTCCACACACCTTACCACCATCAGTGGGGTGATATATACAGGAATGAACTTATATATCAGTACCATCAGCACCGATGATGTGAAAAAGGCTATCAGTGTCCATTTCACTGTTTTCCCTATGAATCTCAGAACTTTGCGCACAGAGACAGTATCGAGTTTTATGTTGAAGTTTTACCTTTTTGCTGCAACAGTTGCAGTCCTAAATTACAATTCTCAATCAATCTTTCTCAATTCTCATATTTTCACAGATAACAATGGGCGGATTATTGAATCCGCCCATTGTTATATACGTATAAAAGATGATTACTGGAGTGTACCTGCGTTGGCGGCGTCAATCATAGCCTGGCTTGCGTACATGTAAATCTCCACGCGGCGGTTCTGTTGACGACCGGCAGCGGTGCTGTTGTCAGCAACTGGCTGATGTGAGCCAAAGCCTGTAACATTCTGGAACTGGCTGGAGGGAACACCGCAGCTCACAAGATAATTTGCAACAGCCTGAGCACGGTTCACTGACAATGGGTCGTTCACCTTATCACTACCTGTGCTGTCGGTATGGCCCTGAATATCAATATACAACATTGGGTCAGCTTTCAACACATTGGCAAAATTGCTCAGTGAGGACTTTGAAGCCTGATTGAGGGCATACTTACCAGTAGCAAAGAGAATACCTGAGTCGAACACCACCTTTACGGCAGACAGACCATTCTGGTCAGTAATCTCTGTTACACTTGCATTTTCAATGGCGGCTGCTCTTGCCTTCACTTTGTCCATGTGCTTACCAATCAGCGCACCAGCAGTAGTACCTACGGCTGTACCAATAGCAGCACCAATAACAGTGCTCTTCGTATTCTTACCAATCAACTGGCCGATAGCAGCACCAAGGGCGCCACCACCTGCACCACCAAGAATAGAACCTGTTCCGGCATTTGTACTACAACCTAATACCATCAAAACGCTCATCATAAGAGCGATAAATCCTGATTTCTTCATAGTTAGTATTTGTTTATGTTATTAAATAAAAATAGTCGCATTTAACTTTGACTACACTAATTCGATTGCAAAGATAATTGTTTTTTTGGAAAACAAGAGAATATTCGTATTTTTTTTGCTATTTTCAGAACATAAAACACTTTTTAAAGACTAGTCTTCATCATTGTTTTTTCCCGAAATGTTCTTTTATCCAACAACACTATTCCTACAACGTCCAAAGTTCTATTACACACCTACTTTCTCGCTGACACCGGCGAACGCTTATCGCGATGGTAACTGCGGTATTCGTCGAGGGGTATTTCCACATCAGGTTCTTCAAGAGCACCTTCGGTGGGGAGGCGAAATTTCAAGTATTTGATATTCAACCCTCGCTCTATCCACATATTCTCATAATATGTATGGATAGAGAGAATCTGTTGTGTATCAGCATCGATACCCGAGGTATGATACAAGTCATCGGTACTGAACAGCAGCGGTAGATGGTTGTGTGCAACCATCAATGAAGTATATGTGTAAAGGAAGTTGGAGTCAGTCTTCAGATGCACAATGCCCCCGTCAATGAGAAACCTACGGTAACGGGCAAGAAAGCTCGTGCTGCTCAGTCGTTTCCGTGGACTCTTCATCTGCGGGTCGCTAAATGTCAGCCAAATCTCCTGCACCTCATCGGCAGCAAAGAATCGGTCGATAATTTCAATATTGGTGCGAAGGAATGCCACATTCCTCAACCCCTCTTGCAATGCTTCTGTGGCACCCGTCCACATACGCGCACCCTTAATATCTACACCTATGAAATTGATGTCAGGAAACATACGAGCCAGTTCCACTGTGTATTCCCCCTTTCCACACCCTAATTCCAGAATGATGGGATGGTCGTTGTGGAAATACTGCTCACGCCAATGCCCTTGCATTTCAAAGGGCACTTCGCTCACCACGGAATACGGATATTGGAACACATTGTCATAGCGTTCCATATCCGCAAACTTAGCCAATTTTCCTTTGGACATAATTAGGGGAAAGGAAGTTATAAGGGGTTAGGGGTGAAACTATTAGATTACAATCTTTGTCCAGCCATGCTTATCCTCCACAGTACCATACTGGATGCCACGGAGGGTATCATAAAGTTTACGAGAGATGGGGCCTGGCTCATCGCCGAAATGATAGCGCACACCTGTGTCGAGGTCATCGATATAGGAAATCGGACTAATCACAGCGGCAGTGCCACAAGCACCAGCCTCTTCAAACGTTGCCAATTCCTCTTCAGGGATGGGACGGCGCTCCACAGTCATACCCAGGTCCTCAGCAACCTGCATCAGGCTCTTGTTGGTGATGCTCGGTAAAATGGACGTCGACTTCGGCGTAACGTAGGTATTGTTTTTGATTCCAAAGAAATTAGCGGCGCCACACTCATCCATATATTTTTTCTCCTTAGCATCGAGGTAGAACTCACATGCATAGCCTTTCTCATGTGCCAAATTATTAGCAAACAGAGATGCAGCATAGTTGCCACCCACCTTGTATTTACCAGTGCCAAGAGGGGCAGAGCGGTCATAATCGCGAATAATCACGTAGGGATTTGTGGCAAAACCGCCCTTGAAATACGGTCCTACTGGTGTGACGAAAATCAAGAATAAATATTCCTTTGCAGGATGAACACCCACTTGAGGGCTAGTTCCGATTAGCAGCGGACGAATATACAATGTGGCACCACTCTCATAGGTGGGAATCCACTCCTGATTAAGACGTACTACTTTGAACACCATCTCCTCAAACAACTCTGTGGGAACCTCTGGCATAAGGATGCCACGGCAGGTGCTCTGCAGGCGGGCAGCATTCTCATCCACACGGAACACTCGCACATGCCCATCAGGACAGCGGTAGGCTTTCAAACCCTCAAAAGCCTCTTGGCCATAGTGAAGGCTGGTGGCAGCCATGTGGAGTTTCAGGTACTCATCGGAGCACACTTCGATTTCGCCCCATTTACCATCACGATAATAACAACGCACATTGTAATCTGTCGGTCTGTATCCAAACGACAGACTTGCCCAATCTAAATTTTTCATGAAATCTGATTTAATTGTGTCTAAACGTGGCACAAAGTTACACAGAATAATCCAAACGAACAAATAGTTGAGGAATTATTTTGTTTTTCGCTCGCCTTGCACTATCTTTGCAGAAAAAGCCGTACATCCTTACCTGAACGAATGAAAAAAGCCCTTAAAATCATCCTCTGCACACTCCTTTCAACGGCATTTATCATTGTGACACTCACCATCGTGGGTGTTTTCGATAAGAATACCGTCAGGTCGGTGCTTGGATACATCAGTAGTGGCGAAAAAATAAAACCAGAAATATATCACGAGATGCAGGGATATAGCCCAGGAAAATATAAAACCCGAGGCATAGAGGAAGACTTTACAAGATATCATTTCTACCTCGCACCCGACCCTGACCTCATTGTTAACTCCGATCCACAAATCTATTTTCGCGATGACTACAACTACCCTGAACCAGAACAACAATTCAACGAAGAAGAATACTGGCGGGAACATCCCATACAAATGGAAAACTATCCTCCGGAAATAGAGGAAAAGGTACAACAAGTACTTGAGGGGACACCTCAAGAATACTAATTAAATCTTTAGACAGAATTGCCCGTCTTTGCTACACACCATTGCAACCAAGACACAAAAAACAAGAATTATGCTTCGCAAAATATTTACCATCATTGTATTGCTTCTCATGACTATTCAGACAATGGCCGTTGGTGGAGATAGGCCCAAAGTGGGACTTGTCCTAGGTGGAGGAGGCGCTAAGGGTGCTGCAGAGGTGGGAGTTCTCAAAGTGTTGGAAGAGCTCGAAATCCCTATAGATTACATTGCAGGCACCAGCATAGGTGCCATTGTCGGAGGACTTTATGCCTGTGGATTTAGTGCCGACCAACTCGAGTCGCTTTTCCGCGAGCAGGAATGGCTATCGCTTATTGGGAACCGCAACATCGCTTTCGAAAACGACATTCTTGAGACTCACGATGGCACCACATATCTTTTCGGTTTTCCTATCACAGGAAAGAAAAAATCACATTTCGACGACGACTTTGTAGAGGGATTTGGACTTCTACGGGCAGAACAGGTATCATACCTCCTCGACTCACTTACCAGTAGATACAACAACATCGGTGATTTCGACAAGTTGCCTATACCCTTCCGTTGCGTGGCGGTAGATATTAACGACCAAGAGGAAGTCATTATGAACAACTGCGAGCTGGAACTAGCCATGCGCGCAAGCATGGCAATCCCAGGAGTCTTCAAACCCGTAAAATGGAATGGACACACACTCGTCGACGGGGGAATGCTCAACAATCTCCCCGTAGATGTGGTCAAGCAGATGGGAGCCGACATCGTCATCGCCATCGACTTAGAACAGAATCAACATAAAACTCGCGATTTTTCACTCAAAGAGACATTTGGTATCGGGGGACTGCTTGACTGGGCTGTTTCACGACCAGACTGGAAAAAAGCCGAGGAAAACCGCAAGGCCGCCGATGTCTATATCTGTCCCAAACTCGGGAAATACGGGCCAGAGAGTTTCAATGGAAACAGCATCGACGACATGATTCGACTTGGAGAGAATGCAGCCCGTGATGCCATCAAAGAGCTAAAAGCATTGAAGAAGAAGATCAAGTAGTTAACGAGTTGAAAAGTTGTTTGATTATCAATTGATAAGTGAACTTTTTACTCTTCTCTTTTCAACTCCCTACCCATAAAAAAGGTTCCCGCGAATTCCCCCGTCGCACGGGGGAATTCTTGGGTGTCACAGAATTAAAAGATCAGCAATGAAAAATTTCTGTTTCCTATTACCCTGAAGTCATTCTTTTTATCCTGAAATTGATTGATGAAATTATCTATGAAGTATCTAATTCCTAAAAAAATAATGAAGTATCTAATAAATCTGTATCTATGAAGTATCTTAATTATTCGTAAGCCAAAACTACAGCCCTTCGCATTAGGGATATATAACATCCAATAGGCAGACAGCCTACCACACCATCACGTATGGATTTACTATCATACCGCTATTGGTACGTATATGAAGACACGCCATGACGGTCACCCGTCTCACGTAATCAAAATGTTCAAATGTGTTTTTATCCAATCAATCGAAATGTGCTGCAAATATAAGGAATAAATAAATACAATGCAAGAAAAAGTAGAACTTTTTTTGATTTTTTAATAATAAATCTAAATTTTCAGCAAAAAAAGCCCATATGTGAGAATAATTTGGTAAGTTTGCAACAGATAAACACATAATTCACTTAATCTATGAAAAGAAAGATTTTAACAATAGTCTTTATGTTCGCCTGCGCCATGGGATGGGGCAAAGGAGTCGACCAGCCCAAACTCATCGTTGGAATCGTCGTTGACCAGATGAGATGGGACTACCTCTATTATTATTATGAGAAATGGGGTGACAATGGTATCCAAAGGCTGCTCAAAGAAGGTTTCAGCTGTGAGAACACCATGATAAGTCACGTGCCCACTGTCACTGCCATCGGACATGCGTCAGTATATACTGGCAGTGTGCCGGCACTTCATGGCATCGCCGGCAATAATTTCTACCTCAATGGGGAGAATGTCACCAGTGTCACCGACACCACTGTTGTGGCTGTTGGTAGCGACATCGCTAACAAAGCTGGGAAATGCTCACCACGAAATATGCTTGCCAACACCATCGGCGACCAACTGAAACTTGCCACCGACTTCAAGTCAAAAGTCATCGGAGTGGCACTCAAAGACCGAGCCGCCATACTACCAGCAGGTCACAGTGCCGACGCTGCTTACTGGTGGGACGACCATGCCGGACATTTCATCACCAGCACATACTATATGGATAAACTTCCACGTTGGATGGATAATTTCAACCGACTAAACCACACAAAACCCGATTACGACATCAAGACGAGTAACGAGGGAGTGACGATGACTTTCAAAATGGCCACAGAAGTACTGCGACAAGAGCGTATGGGGCACCATGAATACTGCGACATGCTTACCGTGAGCATTTCGTCGACAGATGCCATCGGACACACATACAGTACACGAGGAACAGAAAATCTAGAGGTGTATATGCAGTTGGACAAGGAATTAACAAAATTCCTCCGAGCACTTGACAATGAAGTAGGACGCGGCAACTACCTGCTATTTCTTACCGCTGACCACGGAGCAGTCCACAATGGTAATTTCCTCAACGAGCACCACATGCCTGGCGGAGGTTGGAGTGGGTCACCAACAAAGAATGCACTTAATGAGGGACTGGCAAAAGCCTTTGGCGTGAGCGGCAATTACGTAAAAGCCATCATGGACTGTCGCATCTACCTCGACCATGAATTTATCAAGAATAGCGGTCTGGACTTCGAGGCCGTATGCGACAAAGCTGTCAGCATACTCAAGGAAGACCCACAATTCGCCTTTGTCACTGCCTACGAGAAAGTGCAGCAGGCAAGTATTCCGCAATTCCTACGTGAGCGCATCATCAATGGCTATAACCGCCAGCGAAGTGGCGACATCATGGTAATTCTACAAGGAGGACACATGCACGGCACTGTAGGACCAGACTACAAAGGTACCTCACATGGTACATGGAATCCCGACGACTCGCACATTCCCCTGATATTCTTGGGATGGCATGTCAACCAAGGCAGCACCAATCGTCCTACCTTTATGGTAGATATCGCTGCCACTGTCTGCGCCATGCTCCACATTCAGATGCCCGACTGCTGTATTGGATCAGCTATACCAGAGGCTTTTAAAGATTAATAATTGAAAATTGAAGATGAAAGGGAGTCACCACTCAATAGTTATGGGACTTCAAGACCAATAGAATCCAAGTAATCATCAAAAAACTAGCAATCACCTTCTCCCCTTAGATAGGGATTGGGGGGGGAGGTTAGAGAACTTTTTTCTCTGATGAAAATAATACTGCCAAAGGATTGAATAGGATTTGCGCTGGGGAATATCCACCTCGGCGCAAATCTCTTTTCTGTCGTCATCGAACTCATGTCGCCACTTTTTAAAAGCTTTGCGAGCCTGATAGATAGCCCAGAAGTCACCCCAGTTACGATTGAGTATCAATGTCTGCCAAGCCGCAAGATAGTCTAAGAACCACCGCCAACGCATCACGCCACGGAGTTCGCTGGCTGGCAAGTTTTTATACAGCATCGTAAGATTGTTACGGAAATTCAAGAATGTTTTTCGTGGATTTCCCTTCGGCAGCGTTCCACCCCCCACATGATACACCACGCTCTCAGGCAAGCAGAAGAAATGACGACCACGGTTGCGCAACCGCCAACAAAGGTCGATTTCCTCGTTATGTGCAAAAAAGCGTTCATCCAATCCCCCAACAGCATGATAATCGGCTGAGCGAATCAT
Source organism: Prevotella sp. (assembly GCA_017548385.1). Taxonomy (GTDB): domain Bacteria; phylum Bacteroidota; class Bacteroidia; order Bacteroidales; family Bacteroidaceae; genus Prevotella. The sequence continues at coordinate 32,841 of JAFZAE010000144.1, read as the reverse complement.
CATGCAGGCTCCTGTTGTCCAGAACACTTCTTCTGTAGTATCATACTGTCCTTCGTCCTGCTCCACGGTGTCAAAAACCCTACCACGGCAGAAGGGATATCCTAACCGATCGATGTACCCCCCAGCAGCTCCAGCATATTCAAAGGCACCACGGTCGGACACTGCACGTAATTTCGGTTGGCATGCAGCCACCTCTTGGTGGCTTTCCATGAACGCCACCAAAGGTTCCAACCACCCCTTTGTCACCTCCACGTCACTGTTCAGCAGCACATAGTAAGTGGCCTCCACCTGTGCCAATGCCTTGTTATACCCACCAGCAAATCCCCAGTTCTTCTCCAAGGGAAGAATTTTCACCTCTGGGAAATGCTCCCGCAAAAACGCTATTGAATCATCTGTAGAAGCATTGTCAGCCACCACCACCTCGTTACCCTGCGAATATTGTATCACACTCGGTAGATATTCGGCAAGCATCCGTTGTCCGTTCCAATTTAGAATAACGATAGCAATTGTAGACATAATTTTAGAGATAAGGGGTAAGGGGTGAGAGGTGAGAGATTACCTTCCCTCTAACTGCTAAATATCCATTTCCCTCTCCCCTAGGAGAGGTGCTGGATATGAGATTTTCGAGAGAAACTTTGCAGATGGTGTTGTCTAGCTGGGGATCGGCCTCGTTGGGAGGCAGTTCCACACGGATATAGTTACGTGTGAAGCCTTTCATCGCCCTACCACGGGTGGCACGCTCGAAAAGCACCTCGGCTGTTGTGCCGATGTGCCGTTCATAGAAGGCGCGGGTCTTTTCATCGGAAAGTTTCAACAATGCCGCTGAACGGCGTTTTTTCTCAGCATCACTCACCACATGGTCAATGCGCAAGGCTGCAGTGCCAGGACGCTCAGAATAAGGGAACACATGCAATTGGGTAATGTCAAGTGCACTCAAGAAATCATAGGTTTCCTGGAAATGTGCCTCAGTTTCCCCTCGCATTCCCACAATAACATCTACGCCAATAAAGGCATCGGGCATTGCCTCCTTGATACGTTGTATTTTATCAGCAAAGAGGGCACGGTTGTATCTGCGATGCATGAGCCGCAACACCTCGTCCGACCCACTTTGCAGTGGAATGTGGAAATGTGGCATGAAGGCACGGCTTGCAGCACAATAAGCTATAAGTTCATCGGAAAGCAAATCGGGTTCAAGACTGCTGATGCGATAGCGCTGGATTCCTTCCACCTGGTCGAGGGCACGCACGAGGTCGAGAAAGTTCTCGCCAGTATTTTTGCCGAAGTCTCCAATATTCACACCCGTGAGAACAATCTCACGGCCACCCTCAAGGGCTGCCTGACGAGCTTGTTTCACCAATGTGTCGACAGTGGCACTACGGCTGAAGCCACGGGCATACGGGATGGTACAATAGGTACAGAAATAGTCGCAGCCATCCTGCACCTTCAGAAAATAGCGAGTACGATTGCCTCGGGAGCAACTGGGCGCAAAGGCCTTGATATCCTTTGTCTTTACTGTATGGTACTGATGCAGCGAATCTGTCTTCGGCACACCCGTCCACACCTGTGAAAGGTGCTCGATGAGTGTGGCTTTCTCGTTTGATCCCAAGACCAAGTCCACGCCATCTATCTCGCTCACTTGCTGCGGAGACAACTGTGCATAACAGCCTGTCACAACCACAAAGGCTCCAGGATGTTGCCTTACCATGCGGTGGATAGCCTGACGACATTTGTGGTCGGCCACTTCAGTCACCGAACAGGTGTTGATGAGGCATATGTCGGCTTGCTCACCTTTTTCTACTGCCGTCACACCCATCTCGCGAAGCATCGCGGCAAAGGTTGACGTCTCCGAGAAATTGAGTTTACAACCCAACGTAAAATACGCTGCTTTCTTTCCTTGAAATGCTGAAGTATTAATCATTATGCAAAATTACAAAAAAATAGCCCTAATCAAGACAAAATCCAACAAGAAATTGCATATTTCACAACTTTTCATTACATTTGTCGCGTGTAATGAGTGACAAGTTTATAAGTTAACGAGTTGACAAGTTTACAAGTTGACGAGTTATTTGTAATACTATCACTTTGGCAACTCAACAACAAAAACCAGTATCTCGTTTTTTTAATTTAAATAACAAACAACTATGATTACAGCACTAGTTATTCTTTTGGTGATTATCCTAATTATTGCAGGAGCGATTTTTCTTTACATTTTCAGCACACAGCGTACGCTTGTTAAACTTGATGAAATGTGCCGCAACGCAATGAGTCAGATTTCTGTACAACTCAACTCCCGTTGGGATGCTGTCATGGACCTGGCAAAGACCGCGATGCGCTACGCACAGCACGAGTCAGAGACACTTGTCAAAACTATCGCTGAGCGACGCATCAACAATGTTACCAACGCACAACAGGTAGGAGAACAACAGAGCGCCATCAACGACATCATGGGCAAGCTCATGGTGGTCAGTGAGCGATACCCAGAGTTGAAGGCCAACGACCTCTTCGAAAAAGTACAGAACGGAACCATACAGTATGAGGAAAACGTGCGCATGAGTCGTATGGTCTATAACGACTGTGTGACAAAAATCAACCGCATGGTGCGTCAGTGGCCGTCATCTTTCGTTGCAAGAATGTTAGGTTTCGCTGAACGTGAATATCTGGAAGTGGATGATCCGAAGAAAAAACAACACCTCGATCTGGATGACATTTACGGCAAATAAACGTTTATGGCTAGCGACATTGCTCTCTTTTATGGCTGTCATGGCCATGGGGGGAATTCGTCTGACGGACCTCGACATCCACGTGGTGATTTCTGACAATGGAGACGCACATTTTATCGAGGTGCGCAAAATGTTCATTGAAGGCTCAGGAACAGAATGTTATATCCCGTTGAGAAACATCGACGGGATGGAGATAACCCAACTTAGAGTATCCGACGAAAAAAACACTCAATTCCAGCTTGTAGATAAATGGGACACCAGTTGGTCACGCAGTCGCAAGACGAACAAATGTGGCTTGCACGAGGTGGATGACGGTGTAGAAATATGTTGGGGCCTAGGTGAAAGCGGCAACAGAGTCTACACCGTGGAGTATTCACTGTCTAATTTTCTTTGCAGTTACAAAGATAAGGATGGTTTTTTCCATGAATTTGTCACCCATCACATCAACCCGACTCCCGACCATGCTAAAGTTACCATCCACCGTGAGAACGGTAAGTTTTCCAATGGTAACACACAGATATGGGCTTTCAGATACGATGGTGACTTCAATTTTGTTGATGGTGCACTCGTTGCTGAAACCTCCGACAAAATGGATGAAGAAGAGGCGTTGAGGCTCTTGGTCGCTGTAGACAAAGGTGTCTTTCACCCAAGCAAATCGGTCAGCATGACCATGAAAGAATTGGAAGAAGAAGCCTTTAAGGGCAGCGACTACGAAGAAAGTTTCGGTTTTTGGGATTGGATTTTCATCATCCTTGCATTCTTTGTCCCGCTCATTTATTACATAGTACACACCTACCGCGTGTGGAACTCAAAACGGAAGGCAAAGAAAGATCTGCTGTGGTATAGAGATATTCCCTATAAGGGCAACCTAGTGCGAGCCAACTGCATCCTCAATGCACACCGCTATCGCTCTGTAAATTATGACAATCTAATCAGTGCATCGGTATTGAGACTCATCAGCATCGGCGCACTGCGCATAGAAGATCATTATGTGGAAACTACTGGCCTGGCAAAAATGTTGGGTAAACAGGGGAGCGTAAAACAATGTATTGCCATCTACGAGATGCAACAGACAGACGGACTGGTAAACTTCCCATTGCTTTCCTTACTCTACAATATCTTCTCCGATGCAGCAGGCGACGACCATGTCCTTCAACCCAAGGAGTTAAAAAATTTTATGAACCATAACCCCAAGCGTGTGGAGGAGATGATGAAGGTTGCCATGCAGAAAATGTCCATCAAGGATGTCAACAACGACATGGAAAATGTACGCAAAGTTTATGGTCTTCAAAAATTCCTCAAAGACTTCACACTTGCCAATGAACGCCATGTACAAGAAGTGACACTATGGAAAGAATACTTAGTTTGGGCAGAACTATTCGGCATTGCCAAACAAGTGCGTGAAGACATGAAAAGAATCAATCCAGAATACCTGCGATTCGACAGTTTCTATCAGACCATGCTCAACGACCATGTTGTTCGTAATGTGACTGTTGCCACACTATTAGCAACAAAAAGCACCATGAGCTCCTCCAGATCGGGAGGTGGTGGTGGATTTGCTTCCCGTGGCGGTGGAGGCGGTGGCTTCTCAGGCGGTGGTGGAGGCGGAGGCGTCAGATAAAAAACAAAGGACCCCCAAAGCATTTGATTAAAATTTTAGGGAAAAAACTGGAAATTCTTTTATCTTTCCAGTTTTTTTCCTATTTTTGCATATTCTTACGTTTTTTATGTACCCAAATGGAGGTTTACTATTAAAAACCACCTTAAATCTAGACTTAAATAGGAAAAACATGTCTAAAAGCAGATTATTATATCATATCATGGCTTTGATAGTCGTGTCGATATGGGGTAGTACACTGGTAAGCACAAAATTGTTGATGCAATTAGGGATGCGTGCCGATGAGATATTTCTATTGCGTTTTCTGATTGCCTATGTGGCAATGTTATTGTGTTGTCGCAAGCCACTCTTTGCCAAGAGTTTGAAAGACGAATTACTCATGGTTGTGCTAGGCATTACTGGTGGCTCACTCTATTTCATTACAGAAAACTTGGCAGTAGGTCTGACATATGTTAATAATGTCAGTTTTATCGTCAGCACCTCACCGATAGTCACTATGATCTTAATTCTAATGACCTTCCGCTATCTAAAGGTGAAGAAAATCTTAATTATCGGCACGCTGATAGCCTTGGCTGGAGTTGGCGTTGTAATCTACAATGGCGAGGTGGAGTTAAAACTCAATCCTATGGGCGACTTGCTTTCTGTGGCGGCATCACTTTGTTGGGGTGTCTATTGCTATCTTGTGAAAATTCTTGGCGACCGCTATGACACAAGTTTTGTCACGCGAAAGGTGTTTTTCTATGGAATTATCTCCTCGGTCCCCATCTTTATTATCCATCCTTGGCAATTCCCTCTATCAAGAATGGTGGAATGGTCAGTGCTTTTCAACATCCTTTTCCTTGGTTTGGTGGCCTCGCTTATCTGCTTTTCGATGTGGAGCATCTCTATCAACAAACTGGGAGCCGTCACTTGTTCCAATTATGTCTATTTGATTCCTGTAACCACGGTCATCTGCAGTGCCTTTTTCCTCGAGGAACCTATGACCGCGATGGCTTACGCAGGAAGTGCACTGATTCTTGGCGGTGTCTTCTTGGCAAATCAAGGCTGCAAGGACGATGACTGAAGGAAACATCACGGAAGAAGGTTTGTTATTAAGCATATTTAACAGTCGGTGGGGACTGAAAATGAATTAATAGTCTTAAATTTGCATTTTAATTCATTGGTATTAACTATGATAAAGATATCATGGAGCAATAATACCATACATGAAGGAAGCATTGAAGATGGAACATATAAGAAATTTTTGTATTATAGCGCATATTGACCATGGTAAATCTACGTTGGCCGACCGTCTGCTAGAATTCACCAATACCATTCAGGTGACCGAGGGGCAGATGCTCGACGACATGGATTTGGAACGTGAGCGTGGCATCACCATCAAAAGCCATGCCATTCAGATGGAATATGCTCTAGACGGTACGAACTATATTCTGAACTTAATAGATACTCCGGGACACGTGGATTTCTCTTACGAAGTGTCGCGTAGTATTGCCGCCTGTGAGGGTGCTCTTCTCGTTGTAGATGCCACTCAGGGTGTACAAGCTCAAACCATCTCCAACCTCTATATGGCCATCGACCACAACCTAGAGATCATCCCTGTCATTAATAAGATTGACATGCCTTCAGCTATGCCAGAAGAAGTGGAGGATGAGATAGTGGAACTACTAGGTTGCGACCACGAAGATATTATCCGTGCCTCCGGAAAGACCGGTGAGGGCGTAAAAGAAATCCTTGATGCCGTGGTGAAGCGGATCCCCCACCCTACGGGTGATAAAAATGCGCCACTTCAAGCACTGATTTTCGACTCGGTGTTCAATTCGTTCCGTGGCATCATCGCCTATTTTAAGATTCTCAATGGCTCCATCCGCAAGGGCGACATGGTTAAGTTTTTCAATACTGGCATGGAATATGATGCCGATGAGGTGGGCGTACTGAAAATGGATATGATTCCCCGCCCGATGCTGAGTACAGGCGAGGTGGGTTACATCATCAGTGGTATCAAAGATGCCAAGGAAGTGAAGGTGGGCGATACCATCACCCATGTAAAGAATCCCTGTGAGAAAGCCATTGAGGGTTTTCAAGAAGTGAAGCCCATGGTGTTTGCTGGTGTCTATCCCATCGATCCCACCGATTATGAGAACCTACGTGCCTCACTTGAGAAACTGCAGTTGAACGATGCGTCTCTCTCTTTCCAACCAGAGTCATCGGTGGCACTAGGATTTGGTTTCCGCTGTGGTTTTCTTGGTCTGCTCCACATGGAGATTATCCAAGAACGCCTCGACAGAGAATTCGACATGGATGTCATCACCACCGTTCCCAACGTATCATACATGGTTTACGACAAACAAGGTGGTACACGAGAAATTCACAACCCATCGGGTCTGCCCGAAGTCACCATGATTGACCATATCGAGGAACCATATATCAAGGCTTCGATTATCACTACCGCCACATACATTGGGCCGATTATGAAGCTGTGTCTTGATAAGCGGGGTGAACTCATCAGCCAAGAGTTTGTCAGTGGCAATAGAGTGGAAATTTCTTTCTATCTGCCATTAGGAGAAATCGTGATTGACTTCTATGACAAATTAAAAAGCATCTCAAAGGGCTATGCTTCGTTCGATTACTATATTTGTGGCTACAGACCCTCGAAACTTGCAAAGTTGGACATCCTGCTCAACGGCGAGCCGGTAGACGCACTCTCAACACTTACGCATCAAGACAATGCCGTGGCTTTTGGTCGGAGAATGTGCGAGAAGTTGAAGGAACTCATTCCTCGGCAGCAATTCGATATCGCCATCCAAGCTGCCATCGGTGCCAAAATTGTGGCTCGTGAGACAGTGAAATGTGTGCGCAAGGATGTAACGGCCAAATGCTATGGTGGTGACGTGACACGCAAGCGCAAACTACTGGAAAAGCAAAAACGAGGCAAAAAGCGTATGAAACAAATCGGCAATGTGGAAGTGCCACAAAAAGCATTCCTTGCCGTACTAAAACTTGATTAGGAATACGAATATCAACACAGAGATACAAAGACATAGAAATGTAGAGATGAGATGGAAGGAATTCTCTGCTTTGTTGTCATAATATATAAAATCTACTTACTAAACAGAAAGGAAAACACCCCATGAAGGAACTGCCACATTCCACCCGTGACATTGCACGCGAACTTGCGCGCAAATATAGCACGATGACACATGGAGAACTCGATATCCTCGAGAGTGTCCTTGTGCCTATGAAATTCGCCAAGGGCGAGATGATTCTTAGAGAAGGAGAGGTCTGCCGCAACATTCTCTATGTGGATCGCGGCCTTGTCCGACAGTTTTATTTTAAAAAAGGTCGTCAACTGACCGAACATATCGGTGTTGACGGTTCTATCATTATGTGCATCGAAAGCCTTTTCCGTGAGGAGCCTACCAAACTTCAGGTGGAAGCACTTGATACTACCATGATTTATGCGCTGCCCAAGCAACGCTTAGAGGAGGTTGCATTGCACAATGTGAACATCCAGATTCTTTATCGAAAAATCCTCGAAGAGTCTTTGATTTTGTCTCAGGTACATGCCGACCTGGTGCGTTTTGAAACAGCTCAGGACCGTTACAAGCGGATGTGCAAACTGATGCCAAAAGTCGTGCAGCGTGCTCCTCTTGTTTATATTGCCAATTATTTACAAATGACTCCTGAAACTCTCAGTCGTGTTCGGTCAGCGACACTATTAGAATAAACCTTACCCCTTACTCCTATTATACAATGAAGAAACTCTTATTTATACTAATCTGTTGCATGGCAATGGTTGGTTGTCAGGAGTCGCTCCAAGACCGCGCTGAGCGGGAAGCTAGAGAATACACCAAAAAGAATTGCCCAAGAGTCATCAACCAAATGATGGTCCTTGACAGTACTGCTTTTGACAAAGCAACCTCCACATTTTTTCATTATTATACTATCAGCGGAGCAGCTGACGACCGTGAGCATATCGAGAAAATAAAGAAAGAAATGCGAGAAGGACTCATCAAAGAATTGCATGAGAACACCACCAATATAATATTCAAAAAAGCCGGTTTTTCATACAGATATGTGATGTTTTCAAAGAACGATGGTTCTGTTCTCTACGACACTACTCTGAAAAAAGAGGACTATCAGTGAGAGTTTTTTTGATTTGAGGGTTGAGATTTAAGATAACTGTTCAACACAAAATAAGCAAGAAAGAAATAAGGGGTAAGAGATGACTTTAGCAAGTCACATCTCTTACCCCTTATTATTGAAATGCCCCAATGTGAGGTCTCTACTTTTGTTCCATCACTTGGTCAAGAGCGCGGCAGAGTTGGTCGGGACAGCTGGTGGATTTATAGCCACAACGGATACCGTCGAGGCGTTGTTTGATTTCCTCCACCTTCATGCCACGGACGAGCGCGCAGATACCTTGCAGGTTTCCATTGCACCCTCCAATGAAATTAACGTCTACGAGTGTGCCCTCATCGTCCACCTCCACATCGATGAACTGGCTACAAGTACCTTGCGTCTTGTATGTGATACGTCGGTTTGCCATGAACTTACTCAGGTTTCATGTTGGTGTAAACCGTCTGGACATCGTCAAAGTCCTCCAATTTCTCGATCATCTTGTCGATAGTCTCGCGCTGTTCAGGTGTTACATCTTTGAGATCATTGGGGATGCGTGTAAACTCAGCACCCGTCACCTCAAAGCCCTCACTCTCTAAATGCTTCTGAATTTCGCCGAAACTCTTAGGGTCGCCATAAAGTGTAATCTCGTTGGTTTCCTCATCCTCGTCATACTCATCCTCTACTCCATAGTCAATCAGATCGAGAATCATCTCGTCCATATCCAATCCATCCTTCTTCTTGATGGTGAACACACATTTGTGGTCGAAGAGGAAACTCAGTGAGCCTTGTGTTCCAAGATTACCATTAAACTTGTTAAATACTGAACGAACATCACCCACTGTGCGAGTAGTATTGTCAGTAAGAGTCTCAACAAAGATGGCAATACCATGAGGTCCATAGCCCTCATAGTTCACTTCTTTGTAATCGCTCTGGTCTTTACCCTGTGCATTTTTGATAGCGCGCTCAATATTGTCCTTCGGCATATTTTCACGCTTTGCATTGGCGATGATGGCACGCAGTGTAGGATTGTTCTCAGGGTCAGGTCCCCCCGATTTCACGGCGATACTGATTTGCTTACCTATTCTGGTAAAAGTCTTGGCCATATGGCCCCATCTTTTCAATTTTGTCGCTTTGCGATATTCAAATGCTCTTCCCATAGAATGATTGTTATTTTATAATATTATATTTCAGAAATCTCAATTCTATCTCAGTTCTGCATTGAGTTTTGACTTTAGATTGGCGATAATTTTGTTCATGATGGCCTCAATCTGTTTGTCGTTGAGTGTACGTTGCTCATCCTGGATAATGAAGTTTACAGCATAACTTTTCTTACCTGCCGGAAGATTTTTTCCTTCATAGACGTCAAAGAGTTCAACGCTTCGGAGCAGTTTCTTCTCCGATCCACGTGCTATAGCCTCAATCTCAGCAAATTTCACAGTCTTGTCCACGAGCAATGCCAAGTCACGACTGACAGGTGGATATTTACTGATTTCAGTAAACTGCACACGGTTTTTCTGTATCACCTTCATCAAGGCAGTCCAATTGAGGTCGGCATAATAAACGGGATTTGCAATGCCAGCCTTATTGAGTAGTGCTTTATTTACCACACCCATTTCCACCAGCACCCTTCCTGCGCGATTTTCCAAAGCCATAGCCTGTGAGAAAATATCGTTCTCACTATCCTTGGTTACCAACATACCTTTCAATACACCCATCCTTGCAAGAATGTTCTCCACATAGGCTTTCAGTTCATAATATGAACTATCCTCCTCTGGATGTGCCCAACTACCAGTGACTCTCTTTCCCGTCACCCACAGAGCCAAATGATACTCCTCGCGATAAGCACGCATTGGGTTGTCGTTGTTCTGCTTCTCGGGGTCGAATTCATAGCAATTTCCAAACTCGAAAAAGCGCAAATTGGGACTCTTTCGGTTGGCATTGTAGGCAATACTCTCCAAACCTCCGAATAGCATGGTCTGACGCATAACATTGAGGTCGCTACTCAATGGGTTCATGATATGCACGAGATGGTCTGCATGATAGGTGTTGAGACCCTCGTAATAAGCAGCCTTGGTAAGCGAGTTGTTCATTATTTCATTGAAACCGCATCCCACCAATTGCTCAGCGACAAGATTGTGGAGTTTGTGCTTCTGATCCTCTGCACCCTTGATAACGAGTGAACTCTTCAGCTGTGTAGGAATCTCCACATTGTTGTATCCATAAATACGCAGGATATCCTCCACAACGTCGCATGGACGTTGCACATCCACCCTGTAGGCGGGGACGGTGAGCGACAGTCCCTCTTCGGTTTCAGCATCGATGCTCATCTCGAGACTTTTGACAATGCTTTTCACCGTTTCTTTTGGGATATGCTTACCTACAAGCTGATCTACATAATTGTATCGTAGTTCAACTTTTGCAGGATTTATAGGGTTGGGGTATTCGTCACAGATTTCCATGCTCACCTTACCGCCAGCCAGTTGCTTGCAGAGGATGGCAGCCTGCTTGAGCGCATAGATAGTCCCTTCAGGATCAACACCTCTCTCGAAACGGAAGGAGGAGTCTGTACTCAATCCATGACGGCGTGCACTCTTGCGTATCCATGTGGGATGGAAATAAGCACTTTCAAGCACCACATTGCGTGTATTCTCATAAGTACCGCTACCCTTTCCACCAAAAACACCAGCAATACACATGGGGTCCTCCTCGTTGCAGATGGCCAGGTCGTGTGAACCAAGAATATGCTCTTCGCCATCGAGTGTGACAAATTTGGTACCTTCTTGTTGTGGTCTAACCACAATATGGTGCCCCGTCACCATGTCGGCATCAAAACAGTGCAAAGGCTGTCCATATGCCATCATGATATAATTAGTGATATCCACGATATTGTTGATAGGACGCAGACCGATGGTGGTGAGTTTATTGCGAAGCCATTCAGGCGACTCCTTCACGTCGCAGTCAGTGATGCTCACACAAGCATAGCGTCGACATGCTTCGCTGTTTTCAATGGTCACTTTTACGGGAAGATCGTGGTTATCGACCTTAAACTCCTCACATGAAGGACGATGTAGCGATGTATCATAACCATTTTGCAGCAACCAAGCGTAAAGGTCGCGTGCCACGCCCCAATGCGACAGCGCATCAGCACGGTTGGCGGTGATGTCTACCTCAATGAGCCAGTCACTCTCAAGATGGTAATATTCTGCTGCAGGCTGTCCCACGGGAGCATCTTCAGGCAAAACAATGATACCATCGTGGCTTGTACCCACGCCTATCTCATCCTCAGCACAAATCATGCCACACGACTCCACGCCACGGAGTTTAGATTTCTTGATGACAAACTCTTTGTCGCCATCATAGAGCACGCAGCCCAGATCGGCAACAATCACTTTTTGTCCGGCGGCCACATTAGGTGCGCCACATACTATCTGCGAGGGTGTTTCATGTCCCAAATCTACAGTGGTGACATGTAAATGGTCACTGTTGGGATGTTGTTCACAGGTGAGCACCTTGCCCACATAGAGACCTTTCAGTCCACCTTTGATGCTTTGTACTTCCTCCAGGGCACCCACCTCGAGTCCTGCCGATGTCAGTGCCTTGCTTACTTCTTCGGCTGAAAGTGTGAAATCCACATATTCTTTCAGCCACTTATAAGATATATTCATCGTTGCTTTGTTGGTTATATCACAAAAATCGTGCAAAGTTACGAATTTTTCGTAAACTCAGCAAATTTATATTTGAGTTTGTGAGTTTATGAGTTTGTGAACTGTAACATAAAGACACAGAGATACAAGGAAAAGTTCCATACCCCTGTGTCTCTGTGTCCATACAGTTTATTTCTTCTGGAAATTATTCCTCTTCAGTTGATTCCTGTGCTTCTACATCTTTGAAGTTTTCAAGGATAAAGAGATTCCACTGATCTGTCTGCGATGGTGACTTCACAGCCTTGAGCATTTCTATCATTCTTTTGCGTGTGGAGGGAGAAACATAGTTGTAATAATCGGAAGTGAGGATGTGCTTGTGTATCCACGAGAGATCCGGATCCGTATCCATTTCAAGCGTTTCAAGAACCTCGTCAATGACCATTCTCTCACCCGTCTCCTCATCCACTTCTGTATCCAAGAGGTCAATGCCGTAGTCTTTGACAGCGAAGCCAAAATACCGGCTACCTAAGTCCTCCAACTCTGCTTTACATATATCAGTCACATATGTATTGATAAAAGTGAACTGAAAACTTCCGTTCGCACTTCCAAAAAGACCTTTCACTTTACCATCAGACGTGATGGTTACAGGGAACCCGACGATGTCTTTGGTGTTAACTTTGTATTTGCCCACCAATGCGTGTAAGAAACAGTCGCGACGGTATTGATTATACTCATCCTCTGTCTGGAATCCTACCATAGTCCACAAAGGCATCAAGTCCTTGCCATAGCATATCGTCACGATATGCCCATCAACTTTTCCAAAGGCAAATGATGCCTCATCATAGAGGTCATCCAATATTTCATCATCGACAGCCTTAACCCAATATTTTTTCTCTGACTTATCAAGGCGGAAATGCCCCCCAACATCACCCATCAAGACGTCCATCACGGTATAATTCTTCTGATCTTCTTCCTGATTAGCCATGATGAACTGTACATTCCCATAGAATTTGGCCGCATCCATTTCCACTTTGTCTTCATCGTTGATGACACTTTGGGGAGGTACTGGAGCATTGGGATTTACAGCATTATCGTCATGTTTTTTGCCACATGACACCACCATCAACGCCATAGCGATGATGGCCCAAGATAATAGTCTTCTCATTTTATTTTACATATAATTGAAGTTTCGCATTCGCTCAACTTTCTGTAGTTAAAGAGCATAGAAGGGTAGTTAAAAGGACAATAGTCTAGCTATTGCAACGATTTCAACACAAAAATAGAAACAAATCGGGGGTAATGTCCCTTTAACTCTCCTTTAACTACGTTTCTATCCCTTTCCATTCCTTACTTGCGAAAATTGAGTATAATATTTGTAGGTGTGAGCTAAAAATGATAATGGTATATACGACACGTCATTCACCCATGAAAGCCAGCAGATAGTCCACGGACCCATTTAGTCCGAACTTACTGACATCGAGGGAAATATCATAATTGCGGGCATCATACCACTCTGAACCAGTATATTTCTTTGTATAGAGTTCACGAGTGTAGTCATTGTCTACAATCATCAACTTTGCATCGGCCTCATTGACACCATATTTCTCAACGATACGCTTGATACGCTTTTCCATTGGGCTATGGAGGTAAATTTTCAAACTATTGGGATGATCTCTAAAAATATGTGAGGCACATCTTCCGATGATTACACACGATTCCTCGGAAGCGATTTGCCTAATGACGGCAGCCTGAGCCTCGAAAAGTTCATTTGACGTAAGTTCCTGCCCTAGTTCATGGTATTGGTTATCTATCATATATGAGCGGTAGAATTGTGTAAAGTCATCCCACCATGACTTGTCACGTGCCTCGAGTTTCTCAACAGCCTCCTGCCCGATGTCAAATTTCCTTGCCACAGCCTGTAAAATTTGCTTATCAAGCAATTTCACGCCAAGCCTTCTGGCTATTTCGGCTCCCACCTCATGTCCTCCGGTTCCAAACTGCCGGTTGATGGTGACGATAAATTTCTCGTTTTTATTCATAGCATTAATTGTTGAATATTTAACTTTTTGTTGCGAAGATAGCACAAAAGGGTGACACTTGCAAATAATTCTATCATTTTTTTGAAAAAGTTGTTTCTAATGCCAAAAAAAACAGTATATTTGCAAAGGAATTGCTTTGATGAGAAGTTCAGGAATTCAGGAGTTACTAGAGTTCAGACAAAACCATGATCGTTTAAAATTCAAAATCTAAGTTCTGATATCTAAAAACTTACAAAAGAAAGAATATAACTTGAATCAACTATACACTAATCAAGATGAGAACAATTTATGATTTCTCTGTCAAAGACAGAAAAGGAGGTACCGTATCCCTCAAAGAGTATGCAAATGAAGTAATCCTTATCGTAAACACTGCTACCAAGTGTGGTTTCACCCCTCAGTATGAGGAACTTGAGAAGCTCTACGAAAAGCATCATTCTGAAGGTTTTACAATACTCGACTTCCCTTGCAACCAGTTTGGCCAGCAAGCTCCTGGTACCGACGAATCTATTCATAGTTTCTGCAAGCTCAACTATGGCACAGAGTTTCCACGTTTCAAGAAGCTGAAGGTCAATGGCGATGATGCCGATCCACTATTTAAATTTCTCAAGGAGCAGAAAGGCTTTGCTGGTTGGAATATGGAGCATCCCATCGCCGGCATCCTCGACCGTATGCTTTCAGAGAAAGACCCCAACTACAAGGACAACCCCGACATCAAATGGAATTTTACAAAATTCCTCATTAACAAAAAAGGCATAGTCGTGGCACGTTTTGAACCCACAGAGAGTTTTGATGTCATCGACGAGAAAATCAAAGAACAGTTAGAAATTCTATAATGGAACAAAGAGAACACGTCCAGTGTCTGATTATTGGCAGTGGACCAGCTGGTTATACTGCCGCCATCTATGCCGCACGCGCTGGGTTAGCACCAGTGGAGTACTGCGGTTTGCAAACTGGCGGTCAACTTACCCAAACCACTGAGGTAGAGAATTTTCCCGGCTATCCTGAGGGTGTCGATGGCAATCAAATGATGCTTGACCTTAGGCAACAGGCTGAGCGCTTCGGCACCGACATCCGCGATGGTGAAATTGTTGCTGCAGACATGAGCCGCCGTCCCTATGTGCTGACAACCGACAGTGGCACAGAGATTGAGGCCGATACTGTGATTATCGCTACAGGAGCATCTGCCAAATATTTAGGTTTGGAGGATGAGAAGAAATACAACGGGCAAGGTGTCTCGGCATGTGCTACCTGCGATGGTTTCTTCTATCGCAAACGCATCGTGGCCGTTGTAGGTGGCGGTGACACTGCCTGTGAAGAAGCGCTCTACTTAGCAGGACTTGCCAAGAAGGTGTATATGATTGTACGCAAGCCTTTCCTTCGCGCATCTGAGGTAATGAAACAACGTGTCACCGAGACCGAGAACATCGAGATATTATTTGAACATAACACTGTGGGACTCTATGGCGACAATGGTGTTGAGGGCGCCCATGTAGTATTCCGCAAAGGCGAGGCAGACGAACGATACTATGACCTGCCCATCGATGGTTTCTTCCTTGCTATTGGGCACAAGCCCAACTCCGACATCTTCAAACAATGGCTCGATACTGACGAGACGGGTTACCTTATTACCCAAGGTAACAGTCCGCGCACAAAGTTACCTGGTGTTTATGCCGCCGGCGACGTGGCCGATCCTCATTATCGACAAGCCATCACCGCCGCCGCGAGTGGTTGTAAGGCCGCCATCGAGGCCGACAGATTCCTTCGCGGATTATAGAGTTGTCAGGCGTTAGATGTTAGACTTTAGTTTTCAACACAGAGACACGGAGTTTTTCTCTTTAACTCCGTGTCTCTGTGTTGTATTTTGAACTCAAAAAGTTGCGAATCAATCACAATCTTGTCGCAGATTGAATTTGACTTGTCCCCCCGAGGTATTGGTAAAAACGCCCTTATAGCGTAGGCATGCATTTATATTCTCCAAGGTGCCAACAAAACGGCCTATGAAAACGCCTGAAGAATCATATGCTCTAAGTACTAATGAATGGTTGTGGGGATTGTAGGAGTCAAAAGTCACTTCCCTATTGAAATGCACAAAGGTATAACCTCCACTACTGCCATCTAAAGGCATTGCCAAAGTTGCGTAATGGTCTTCCCCTATTGTACCAATAAAATAGGCACCTTCTGCTGGACTTTCAACGTAATCATCAAATAGACTTTGTTCAGCAGAGTTCACTGACGTTACACGATTGTTGACATCTTCGTCTTCGTGGTTTCTTTGTTTTGCATTCACAACACTATGTTCCTCGTCATCTTGATAATACTCACTATCATCTGTCTTTGCGACCCGTCGATCATCATTGCCTGAAAACAAAAGATACGCAATAAAAATGGCGCCTACGAGCAATAAGGGAATCAGTACTGCAAGTAATATCTTTAAGGTCTTCGATTTAGATGTCTGAGGTTCATCATCCACATAACCATCATTCTTGGCAAAACTATTCACTGGTGAAGGAGGTGTCAACGAGGGCTGTTCAATGACTGTATTTTCGTTTTGCATATAAACACCTGATAAGTCGGCCATCATTTCCCCCACAGACTGGTATCTCATAGCCTTGATGGGCATCATAGCCTTCTGTATCACCTGTATTGTATGTGTCGACACACCATGCTGCTGAAGTGGCAACATAGGTAAGCCATCGTTCATCACCTCACTGGCCGCAGGTGGAGTTATTCCCGTCAACATTTTATAGAGAGTGGCACCAAAGGCATATACATCAAGTGTGACAGGGAATCCCATACCTCCATGGTAATCAACCTGTTCCACTGGGGCATATCCCTTTGTACCTGCCCCAATAGTGGTAGAAGATTCCGGTGCCCCATCCTCGTCGTATTGTTTGGAGAGGCCAAAATCTATAAGTAGTGGCGTGCCATCATGACGTACCATAATATTACCGGGTTTCAAGTCAAGATGTAGCATCCGATAACTATGCATGAAGGCCAAGGCATCCCCTATTTGTTTTGCCATCGTCATTGTCTGTCTTTCCGAAAGAGGTCCCTCCTGTGCCAGTTTTTGCTGTAATGACACGCCTTCTACGAATTCCATTGCATAGTACATCGTGTTATTATCCGAAAACAATTCCAACACAGAGATTATATTGGGATGCTGTAAACGTGAAAGATTATGCGCCTCTGCCTTGAATTTCTCAAGGTATTTTTGAAAGCAGCCCTCTTTCTGACTTGAAGTGACCATTGTTCCTTCACGTCCGTTCACTTCACGCATAAAAAACTCCTTGAGTGCCACTTTGATGGTTGCCTCATGGGTCTGGTGCACCTGTCCAAGTTCACCTTGCAAGGCTGAAACAACTTTTGTTGTTGTCTCAGCCAAGTATGTTATACCAAATCCCCCTTGTCCTAAAACAGAGAGGATGCGATACTGATGATGAGGGCTTTTGACAATAGCCCCTTTTGAAAGTTGTTGGGTAGTAGCCATAATTGATACAATAGGATTAAGGTTGTTATGTCGGGTTACACTTTCTAAATGAGTGAATATCTGAGAGCCAAAGGCCAAGGAATGTGAGAAGTCCATTGACCATAAGGAGTTCGTAGCCAAAACGATAATCTGTTAGGCTTTTTGTGAGGATGTCGGCTGAAAAACACAAGAGGGGAGATACAATTGCGATATAGGGAACTGCTTTGTCACACACTCCCCTGCGGGTTAACAGACTATATGCAAAAAGACCGAGCAGTGGGCCGTATGTATAGGAGCACATGACATAGATTGCATCGATGACACTGGGAGAATCGATGACCCTAAATATCAAGATGACCAGCACAAAAACCATTGCCATACCAATATGCACCCGTTTGCGCAACTGTTCATCTTGCTGACGCTCGGCGATATCCACACAAAAACTGGTGGTGAGGGCTGTGAGGGCAGAGTCGGCACTTGAGAACGAAGCAGCAACGATGCCGATTGTGAAGAGCACCATCACAAGGTTGCCCAAATGCCCCGTGGCAGCAAACATGGGTAGCAATTCATCGCCTGCCGCCGGCAACGGTCTTCCCTCCCTTGTCGCCAACAGACATAAGAGCACTCCCAATGCCATAAACAACAAGTTTGCCGGAACGAAAGCCACACCATAAGTACACACGTCCTTCTGTGCCTCACGCAATGACTTACAAGTAAGGTTTTTTTGCATCATATCTTGGTCGAGGCCTGTCATGACAATGACGATAAAAACACCACTAAGAAACTGTTTCCAAAAATACTGTCGCGACATTGGGTCATTGAATACAAAAATCTGACTTCGGCTATCTGCAGCAATAGCATCCACGGCTTCTCCTACACTCATTCCCAATTGCCCTATCACATTAATAATAATAAGAATAAGCGCGGTAAACATACAGATGGTTTGGAAAGAGTCGGTCCATACCAGCGTTTTGATTCCCCCACGCCGTGTATAGAGCCATATCAGAGCCACCATCAACAGCACCGTGACAATGAAAGGCACGTGATATCGGTCGAGGACAAAACGTTGAAGGATGATACACACCACATAAAATCGTGCAGCCGCCCCCGTCATTTTGGAAAGGAGGAAAAAAGCTGCCCCTGTTTTATACGACCGTTGTCCAAGTCGTTGGTTGAGATAGGAATAGATAGTGGTGAGATTGTATTTGTAATAAATCGGCAGCAGCAGGAACGCCACGGCAAAATAGCCAAGGATAAAACCCAGACACGTCTGCAAATACGTCATTGCCGAAACAGTGACCATTCCTGGAACACTGACAAATGTCACCCCCGAGATGGATGCCCCCACCATACCGAAAGCTACCATATACCATGGTGAACGACGATTACCACGGAAAAATGTATCGTTGTCGGTTCGATGTGCCGTAAGTCTGCTGAAGAGCAGCAATATAACGAAATAGCCGATTATGGTAGCCAGAATAATCATACGCTATACGACTACATATGAATTATATCTCTCAATATGGCAACCGCTTCACCCACCGACCTGACATCACTCAATTGCATCAAGTTTCTTTCACCCACTTCGCGCAACCTGCACTTTGAAGGATGCGACGTGGCATAGTTGAACACTTTTGAAAAAGTGCTGCTACGGTAGAACGGACTTGCCGTGTTGCTCACGAACTGCATTTTCATCATTCCCTGTTTGAGGAAAATACGTTCACAACCGAGCCTCTTACCCAATTGTCGCAAGGGTACCACCTGCATAAGTTCCTCGCCTTCGTGGGGTATTTTCCCAAAGCGATCCTCTAAACGTTTTCTGTATGCCTCCAATTCAGCATCATTCTCTATATTGTCGAGTTCACGATAGAGAAGCATCCTTTCGCTGCTGCCTGGCACATAGTTGTCAGGGAAATACATCTCAAGGTCGCTCTCAAGTGAGCAGTCCTCGACAAACGCATCGCCATGTACCTCTTTACCCTGAGCAATTTCCTCAGCAAACATGTCACTGAACTCCTCGTTACGCAATTCTGTAACGGCTTGATTCAATATTTTCTGATAGGTCTCATAACCCAGATCTTCCATAAAACCACTCTGCTCCGCCCCAAGCAGATTACCTGCACCCCGAATATCAAGGTCTTGCATAGCCAAATTAAAGCCACTTCCCAATTCTGCAAAATTCTCCACAGCCTCCAGCCTCTTTCTGGCATCAGGCTGCAAGAGTGACTTGGGTGGCGAGAGCAGATAGCAAAACGCCTTACGGTTCGAGCGTCCCACACGTCCTCGCATCTGATGCAGGTCGGAGAGTCCGAATCGGTGTGCATCATTGATAAGAATAGTATTTGCGTTGGGTATATCGATGCCATTCTCGATGATAGTGGTTGAGAGCAGTACATCGTAATCATGGTTGATAAACCCCATGATGATTTTCTCCAGTTCCTCAGGTTTCATCTGTCCATGGCCAATGGCCACACGTGCGTCGGGCACATATTTATGAATGAGGTTGGCTATCTCAGTCAGGTTGCTGACACGACTGTTGACAAAATACACCTGTCCGTTGCGGCTCATCTCGAAATTGATGGCGTCGGCAATAAGTTCATGGTTATAAGTTCCAAGTTCTGTATAGACAGGATATCTATTGGGTGGCGGTGTGCGTATGATGCTCATGTCACGCGCTCCCATGAGTGAGAACTGGAGTGTGCGCGGTATCGGTGTTGCCGACATGGTAAGGGTATCGACATTGGTCTTAAGACGGCGTAGTTTTTCTTTTGTGGAAACGCCGAATTTCTGTTCCTCATCTATAATAAGCAGTCCCAGATCATGCCATTCCACCGCTTTTCCCAAGATTTTATGTGTACCGATGAGGATGTCCACCCTACCCTCTTTAAGACTGGTGAGGATCTCCTTTATCTGCTTTGCCGAGCGAGCCCTGGAGAGATATTCCACTCTTGCGGGGAAGTCTCGCAAGCGGTCGCGGAAAGTCTGATAGTGCTGGAAAGCGAGCACTGTGGTAGGCACGAGCACTGCCACTTGTTTCGAATCGCATACTGCCTTGAAAGCTGCTCGTATGGCCACCTCGGTCTTACCGAATCCTACGTCACCGCACACCAATCGGTCCATGGGTCGTGCACTCTCCATGTCGGCTTTCACCTCGTTGGTAGCCTTAAGTTGGTCGGGGGTGTCCTCATAGATAAACCCAGCCTCCAATTCATGTTGCATGAAGTTGTCAGGACTGAAAGCAAATCCTTTTTCATGTCGTCGTTTGGCATATAGTCGGATGAGATCGCGGGCAATGTCTTTGATACGCTTTTTGGTACGCTCTTTCATCCGCTCCCATGCTCCTGTACCCAAAGTGCTGAGGCGTGGTGGCTCGCCACTTTCTGCCCTGCGATATTTTGAGATTTTGTAGAGAGAATGGATGGAAACATCCACGGTATCGCCTCGCTGATAAACGATGCGTATCATCTCCTGATAGCTGTCACCCGTTGCAATACGCACAAGTCCCTGAAAACGACCAATGCCGAAGTCGACATGCACGATAAAGTCACCTGGCTCCATCTCCTGAAGTTCCTTCATCGTGAGCGCCATTTTACCAGCTCGGGCAGTGTCTGACTTGAGACTATACTTATGGAATCGATCAAAAATCTGGTGGTCTGTAAACAAGCATAGTTTGCGGTCGTTGTCGGTAAATCCTTCGTGCAGTGTCTTATCTACAGCCTCGAACTCCACTTTGGGAGGTGCTGCCGACGCTGGTCCGCCAATCTCCACTTCTTCATCACCCGCCATGATATCTCTTAGTCTTTGTATTTGTTTCTCGCTGTCGGAGAGCACAAAGATACGATAACCTCGCTGCCGATAGTCAAGCATAGTTTGGGTGAGGAGCGAGAAATTCTTATGAAAAAGAGGCTGTGATGAGATATTGAAACTGATAGTACCAGATGGTGTCCCTGTGGGTTTCTTCCCGAAATCGATACGTCGGAAAGGAGCCATGGAATCTATAAACTTCGTCTGACTGATCAGCTGGCTCTCACGTTGCAATTCCCTCATGATTTCATCACGCTGCTGCTCTGTGACCCCTTCCAGTCTCACTGCGACAGCCTGAGAGGTAAACCCTTCGTCATAGACACGTGCCACGGTGTCACACACGTAGACATAATCACGTGCCGCCACGAATGTACCTTTGGGCAGGAATGTGCCAAAAGGCATTTTCTCTGGAGTTCTACTGATTTCCGGGACGATTTCCACATGGTCTCTTATCTCCTTCGACAACTGACTCTGAATATCGAAAGTACGAATTGTATCAACATCATCGCCAAAAAAGTCAATACGGAAGGGGAACTCACAACTATAGGAATATACATCAATGATACTTCCGCGCATGGCAAATTGTCCTGGTTCATAGACATAGTCTTGTTCTATGAATCCGAATGAGCGCAACGTCTTACGTACCTCAGCCACATCCATTGTCTGCCCCACTCGTATGGAGAGTGTACATTCGTCGAGTGCTTTCTGCGAGACAACCAATTGACAGAGAGCCTCAGGACATGTGACGACATACGCTCTTGGCGCCTTCCCTGCTGAGATAGCCGAGAGGCGTGTGAGCACTTCCGTACGCAGGATGTCGTTGGCGGCATCCCGCTGTGCATATTTCACCGCCCTTTTGTAGGATGATGGGAAGAAGAGCACATCATCGGTACCCATCATCTGGGTAAGGTCATGATAGAAATACCCAGCATCCTCATTATCGTTGAGAATGAAGAGGATGGTATCGTCTATGCGCTCAGCAAGCGATGCAAAAAACAAAGGTGCCGAGGAAGCTGCCAATCCTTTCAGGAAAACGCTCCCTACTTGTTGGTCGCCCAATAATTTCTCAAAAGCCTTTGCCTGAGGTATAGCATCATAGAGTTGTCTGAGTTGCTGTATGGTCATGCTTTGTTCTCCTTCGGCATAGGTGGATAATGTCGGAACCATCCGTCCCATCTCAGTCTCATGACACCAAATAGAGCCTCAGAGAATATACCTCCGCTCATTTTACTAGTTCCTTCACGTCGGTTGACAAAAATCACAGGCACCTCTTTGATGCGAAAGCCAATTTTGTAGGCAGTATATTTCATCTCTATCTGGAAGGCATATCCCTTGAATCTCACCTTGTCAAGTTCAATGGTCTGCAGCACACGCCGTTTATAGCATTTGAATCCTGCCGTAGTGTCCTTGATGCCGCAGCCAGTGATAAGCCTCACATACTTAGATGCGAAATAACTCATAAGAACCCTTCCCATAGGCCAGTTGACCACATTCACACCGCTGACATATCTCGAACCGATAGCCAAGTCATACCCTTCATCGTGACAGGCGGCATATAGCCGAGGCAGGTCGTTGGGGTCATGGCTGAAATCGGCATCCATCTCGAAAACATAGTCGTATTGATGTTCCAAAGCCCATTTAAATCCTGTGATATAAGCCGTGCCCAGACCGAGTTTCCCCTCTCTCTCTATGATGAAGAGTCGGTCTTCAAATTCATCCTTGATAAGCCGGTGTACGATAGCGGCCGTTCCGTCAGGGCTGCCGTCATCGATAATCAAGATATGAAAACTCTTCTCCAAGGCGAAGACAGCCCGGATGATTTTCTCGATGTTTTCCTTTTCATTATATGTTGGTATAATGACGATAGAGTCGGATAATGTCATTGCTACAATTATTTGTTGTGAAAACTGGGATGTAAGATACGGTAAGATTATTGGTCGGGGTTTTCCTCCATGCCCTGAAATTGTGGTTCAAGAGAATCCATGATAGCTGTGAAACTTTCATCTATCGTAGCTGTGATATTCTCTGCTCCCTTACCCTTGGGATAGATGGGGTCGTGGAATGTGAGGCTCAGTGGGTGCCAGTTGACAAAGTGCCAGTCACGCATACGAGGCATCACTTGGAACGAGCCGTTGATGGTGATGGGCACGACAGGCAGCTGCAACTCATCGGCCAAAGCGTAAGCCCCACGCTTGAATGGAGCCATGTGCCCTGTCATAGTTCGTGCCCCCTCTGGGAACACCATCAGTGAGATACCATCCTGCAACACCTTCCGAGCTTGGTCATAGGACTCTTTGATGCGACGCGGTCCACGTTTATCAATCATGATATGATGGGCTTTCTTGCATGCCAGTCCAACAAAGGGTATTTTCAACAACTGATACTTCATCATCCACTTGAAATTTCGGCGTAGATGACCATAAATGAGGAAGATATCGAACGCACCCTGATGGTTGGCAACGAATACATACGACTGTCCTTTCTTCACTTTTTCCCTTCCCTCCACTTTCACTGGCAAGAGGAAGAGTTTCAGAGTGAACCATGCCCACCATTTGCCGGGATGATATCCCCAGAAATGTCCACTACCAATTGTACATCCGATGATAACTATCAGTGCGATGATAATGGTCCATACCACCATAATAGGCACGGCGATAAACAGTTGATAAATGCGATAGAGGTATTTCATATTATAAAAGATGTTTAGGTTTATTCAACGATTAATGCTTTTCGCTGTGTAATGTCATAAGTACAACTTCACCAGGCACACCGAATCGCATGGGAACCACTCCTCCAAGTCCCTTTGTGACAAACAGGCTTCTTCCATCTTCCTCATACATACCGATATCCTCTCTATAATTAAGTTGAGTCGGTCTGAGTCCAAAGAGTTCTATTTGTCCACCATGTGTATGTCCGCTCATGGTGAGTTGTGCCTTTGTCTCTGGCAACACTTTTTCTCTCCAAAAATTCGGATTATGAACCAGCATAATAGTGAATGCCCTGTCAGGAATACCTTCCACACTGCGTTTGGCATCACCCACACCGAAATAGGCATTGATTTCATCGTTGCCTTCCATGCCCGCTACAAAGATAGAGTCATTTCCTCGGTGCAGAGTGACATGCTCATCAAGCAACAATCTCCATCCAAAGCTCCGTTGTATTCTTTCCGTCTCATAAATATTGGCGACCTTTTGGGCAGAATCCGCCTTTACATATCGGGCATAGTCGTGATTTCCCATGATTGTCATCACGCCATCCTTGGCTTTGAGCGATGAGAGTAGTGTGGAGAATTCATAGAGCTCAGAAGGTTGTGTGTTCTGTATATCTCCCAGAAAAACGATCAAGTCGGGGTTCATGGCATTGATGCTATCGATAGCCTCCTCAAGCACACTCCTGCTATACCCAGTATAACTGCCCACATGTATATCAGAAAAGACTGCTATGCGATAACCGTCAAAAGCCTTTGGCAGTTGGTCAGAACGATAGTCAAAACGGTTGACCTCGAACTGATGAAAACCGAGAGTGAAACCATTGATAGTGCAATAGACAGCGCCCAAACCTAGTACAGAGCCCACCCATGTACCCCATTTCCGCCGAGAGTGTTTACGCCGACTTAATCTATCACCAATAAAAGTGCAAAGTGAAAGTAATACCTTGGGGATGATAAAAGCACCAAGAAGGAAAAGGTATATATTCAGTGATGTCTGTGGACGGGGTACAAAATCGCGCACCATGTATAGCATCATGGTGAAAGAAAGCATGACTATTGTAATGAGCCACCAAAGAATCTTGACCCATAGCGGTCTATTTGCTCCGACATACCGTTTGTATAGGTAGATGTCAGGTATCAAAATCAGCAGCATGAAGAAGATGATATTGTTGGCTATCATAGTGTGGGTATTGTTTGGATTTATGGAGATTTGCTAGGATACGTGGAATTTATATGAGGTTAGAGGCAAGGAATCGACGGGCAAGTTCCAGGGGGATACCACGGCGAGTAGCATAGTCGGCAAGTTGGTCATCTCCCACGGGTCCCACATCGAAATACCGTGCCTTGGGGTGTGCAATCATCAACCCAGAGACAGACGCATGTGGACGCATGGCACCATTTTCAGTGAGGTGTATGCCAATACTTCCCATGTCGACGATTTGCTGTATCAAAAAGTTGATGCTCGCATCTGGCATAGAGGGATAGCCAACTGCAGGCCGAATTCCCAGAAAGGCACCTCTGAGGAGTTCTTCCATAGACAGTTGTTCATATGGCGCATATCCCCAGTATTTTGTCCTTACTTCCTGGTGCATCTTCTCGGTAGTAGCCTCTGCCAGTCGATCTGCCAGTGTTTGCACCATCATCCGCTGGTAAGGGTCTGCATGATGTTCTGTTTCCATTCGCATTTCCACCGTAGCGGCAAAGACACCTATGGTATCTTTCTTGGATGCTGTTTCAGGCATGATGAAATCTGCCAAACATAAACATGGAGAACCCGGGGTGGTAGGTCGTTGCTGTCGAAGCATGGGCAAGCGAACGCCTTCTACGATGATATCATCACCATCAGCGTAAGCATCATATAGTCCGAAAACCGCTTTTGTCGTATATTGTCCTCTAAGTTGTCGAAGTGTTTGTTCAGCATCCTTTCTTAGGTCGGCACGGTCTTTCTCCGACTTTCCACTCATCTGCCATGCGTGATAGAAATACGCCCAACTGATAAATGGCTCCACTTCTTGAATAGAATACTGGAACTGTTTTCGCATTTTCTTCAATACTATCATCCATTTTGGAGCATCACCTTATCTGCTGAAAAAGATTGGCTCTCCCCGGTATTCCTCGTCAAACTTTCCATGGTTCAGCAGATGTGTTCCATTGCAGAAAGTATGTTCTACATGCCATTGATACTCATGATTCATCACGGGGCTCCATGCACATTTACTTTGTATGATTTCGGAGGTAACCCTCCATGGCGTATGAGGTTTTACCACCACAATGTCGGCCTTGTAACCTTTTCTGAGAAATCCTCTCTGTCTGACACCGAATCGGATTGCTGGGTTGTGACACATCAACTGCACCATCCGCTCTATTGTAATAATACCTTTGTCGGTTAATTCTAACATAGCTGGGAGTGAAAACTGCACCATAGGCATACCCGAGGTTGCCTTTCTACATCCGCCTTGTTTTTCCTCCCATCGATGTGGTGCATGATCGGTGGCTATTGTACATATCCGTCCATCGCTGAGCGCTCGACGTAACTCATCACGATCGGTGATGGTTTTCACTGCTGGGTTACACTTGATAAGAGAGCCTTTCGTATCGTAGTCGGCCTGACTGAACAGCAGATGGGCAACCACTGCCTCAGCGGTAATCTGCGGGAGTTGATCACCCTGAGTCATGGGGTCTATGATTTGTAATTCTGCCGCCGTGGAAAGATGTGCTAAATGCAATATCGAGCCATATTTCCTAGCCATGTTAATGGCCGTCTTTGTCGACTCAAGACATGCTTCTGCCGAGCGTATGGTAGGATGCAGCCAAATTGGTGGGTCGTCACCGTATGCTTCCATGGCAGCAGCCATTCGTTCGTTGATAAGTGCAGAGTCTTCACAATGAGCCACGACAGGCATCATATCGGCTTTTGTGAACACCTGTTGAAGAGCCTCTTCCCTATCTACGAGCATATTACCCGTAGATGACCCCATGAAAAGTTTGATGCCAGGGATGTGCTCTTTAGGCAGTTGGTCGAAACATGAGAAATTGTCGTTGGTTGCGCCAAAGAAGAAAGAATAATTAACTGAACTGTTCTGCCTTGCTATTTCAAACTTCTCTCGTAAGGCTTCAATGGTAGTTGTCTGCGGAATAGTGTTGGGCATATCGAAATAGGATGTCACACCACCGTATGCCGCCGCTCTACTTTCTGACGCGATATCGGCTTTCTGCGTTAGTCCAGGTTCTCTGAAATGTACATGCGTGTCGATGACTCCAGGCATTACAATGCACCCCGTGGCATCTACGTGTTCGTCGTAATTGCCATGGGGCATTATAGGGTCGGTACTCACCTCTGCTATGACATCATCTTCAATTACTAAGTGTCCGCAAAATATTTTCCCTTCGTTAACGATGTTGGCATTAGATATGAGTGTCCTCATGCGGAATTATTTATCCTCTTTACTTGTTGTGGGCTCCACATTGTCCCCTACAGGAGTGGTCTCTGCAACAGCCCCAGCCTGTTCATCATTATCCGGATTGGCTTTGAGAGACGGAGGTACTGTTGTCTCTTGGGAATTAGTCTGTGGCTGATCTGCAGTTGCGTCGGTACTGGGGACGCTTATTGGCATATCGCTACCATTTAGTTCCCTTTTCACTTCCTGGAAATACCATTGCACATAAGGGTCGTTTTTGAAGGATTCCGGTGCAGCCGTCATGATGGATGTCACCCAAGGATAATTTTCAGGGTGAATATTCCATGTTTGTATCATAAAGATACCTGGGCCGAGCACATTGTCATAATTTTCCTTGATAGATGAGGTGATAAGCTCATCAAGTTGCTCGTTGAGTTCTTTCCTTTGCTGTCCAAGTTTATTGACCACCTCGGCCATATTCTCATCATCCATCCATGCCCTGGTGTATTCCCTATCCAGTTCATAATTCTGATATTGCAAACTGTCTCTCACCTTCATAAAATGATAGAGTCGGTCATTGAGCATGGTGCCCTTCATGATTGTGCCCGTCGTATTGATATTCACTACGATGTCTCCATTTTCTATGACGACTGGCAGCATCATCCCTTCCATTTGCAGGAATGCCACTCTGGAATTATCAATGGAATTAGAGAATCTGAATTCTCCGTGTATGACCTTCGCAGAGTCTAGTTTTACATCGTCGAAAGTCTGTAGATACATCATATCGCTCTCCATCCTTGAAATGTTGGAGGACCCATCGATTTTGTAATCCACACTGTTTGCCGAACTACATGCCGAAAGGGCATACATCGTGACAAATGAAGCGAAAAGGAAAAAATACTGTTTCATAATGTGCAAAGATAACATCAAAAGTCGGAGTGCGGAAATATTTTTATTCTATTTAAATATTTAAGCCCAACTTTTACACCTTTTTACGATTCTTTTTTGAGTTCGGAGGAAATTCTGTGTGTTGTGTACAGTTGTACAATGGCTGCAATAATGAGCAAAACGACCCATTTATTGTAGACATATGTGATATATTCATTGACAGAGGAGAACAATGGTTTTAGGAAAAAATACACCGTGTCGATCATCAACACACCCGCCAAAATGAACAAGACATGTGAGAAAAAAACGATGCGGCGAAGGCGCTTGATACTAAAATTTGTCCCCTCATATTTCTGCTGCACCTGCATAGCCACAAACAGTATTGCCCCTATGAGATACACCCAGCACATAATTTTCATTTGGAACATCACGGCAAAGCTACATGCACCGATTGCCATCAACAAGGCTCCTACTAAAAGGACAATACTTTGTATCTTACTCAGTTGTTTCATCTCCTTCACTTTCCAGTTCGTCACTTAACATGAAAATATCCTCATCGTTGGTTTTCATGAAATACTTCTCCCGCGCAATTTTCACAATTACCTCGGGGTGTGTTTCCAAGTCGACCAATTTGAGTGAATCTTGCAAAAATTGTGCTTCTTGCTGTTCTAATTCTTCCTCCAAATGAGCTATCTGGCGGTTATATCTGATACGCTGAAGCATGCTATTCTCACCGATAAAAAGTATCTGAAGCAAGCCCAGTATTATCACTATCACATATTTAAAACGACCGAAAAATTTTTTAGTTTTTTTCTTATCCCACATCTACATTTCCAATTTTTCTGCAAAGATAGTGCAAATTGAGAGAAGAACAAAATAAACTTGTTTATTTTTTATTCCGAAATGCAGCCTATTTTATTCAAAGATAGTGCAAGGTGAGCGAAATACAAAATAAAAAACAAAGTTTTTATTTTTATTTCCGAACCGAAGCCTATCTTATTCAAAGATAGTGCAAATCGAGAGTGTAGGAGTTAGCCGGGATTACGTAATGACGATATAAGGTTATAACGTAATACCCTAATTTCTAATTCCTAATTAATCCTATCTCTCACCACATACCTCTCACCACTTACTACTAAATTAATGGGAAACAGTTATTTTTATTTCATTCTTCCCAATCATTTTGTGTTTTTCAAAAAAAACTGTAAATTTGCATTCTGAAATAATAATCTCGTGAAGAACCGATAAAGAAAAACCTAAAAACGACACGATGGAATATATTGTATCAGCACGTAAATATCGCCCGATGACCTTTGCTTCCGTGGTGGGGCAAGAGGCACTAACGGCCACTCTGAAAAATGCCGTGAAAAACAAGAAGTTGGCCCATGCTTTTCTTTTCTGTGGTCCCCGCGGTGTAGGAAAGACCACCTGTGCCCGCATTTTTGCTAAGACCATCAACTGCGAGCACATCACTCCTGACGGCGAAGCTTGCAATGAATGTGAAAGTTGCCGTGCCTTTAACGAGCAGCGTTCACTCAATATCTTCGAGTTGGATGCTGCAAGCAACAACTCCGTGGAGAACATCAAACTACTGATGGAGCAAACCCATGTTCCACCGGTATTAGGAAAATACAAGGTGTTTATTATCGACGAGGTACACATGCTCTCCACAGCAGCCTTCAATGCCTTCTTGAAAACTTTGGAGGAGCCACCTTCGTATGTTATATTTATTCTAGCTACGACAGAGAAGCACAAAATCCTTCCGACCATTATCTCTCGATGCCAGATATACGACTTTGAGCGTATGGATGTGCCAAAGATAGTAGGGCATCTAAAGATGGTAGCACAAAAAGAGGGTATCCAATATGAAGAGGAAGCGCTCTCGGTGATTGCCGAAAAAGCTGATGGCGGCATGCGTGATGCCTTGTCTATCTTCGACCAATGTGCCAGTTATAGTCAGGGCAATCTAACCTACGAGAAAGTGCTTGAAAACCTCAACGTGCTCGACAGCGATTATTTCTTCCGTATCGTAGACCTCTGCCTCGAAAATAAAGTATCGGAGACAATGGTTCTCCTCAACGACATCATCTCACGTGGTTTTGACGGTGGTCACCTTATCAACGGTCTCGCCAAGCATCTCCGCAGTGTGATGATGGCCAGCGACCCCCGCACTTTGCCTTTATTGGAAGTGAGCGAAAGGCAACGACAGCGTTTTGCCGAACAAGCCAAGAAATGTCCGGTAAAATTCCTCTATCATGCCCTACGTTTCTGCAACCAATGCGATATCTCTTATCGTCAAAGCAACAACAAACGTCTGCTTGTGGAACTGACGCTGATAGAAATTGGGCAAATCACTCAGGAGGAAACACCGCCTGGTGGGCGTCGCCCTACGAAAAGACTAAAATCCCTGTTCCATCAATTAGTAGCAAACAGTCAGCAACGTGCAACGGCATCACAGGTGGCCGCGACTAAGCTACCCACGCAAAAAGTTTCCCAGCCCGAACCAAAGCCCCAAACCACCGTCAGCGTTCCCGTCAGCAATGGCACGACGGCGAGTGCTCCCGCACCTACACCAGATACGCCCCATCGCAAGACGGGAGGGATTTTCAGTGGCACATTTAAAAGTTTACTGAATACAGGGCAGCAGAAAACCAACACCACAGAACCGGAAATCATCAATAAGGAGGAGAAAAAACAGTTTACACAAGAAGACCTTCTCAAAGAATGGTTTGCCATGTGTAATCGTATGCCCCAATCGATGGCAGGCATTGCCGCCCGTCTAAAACATGTGACCCCCAAAATTGTGGATTATTCCAACATCGAGCTTGTGGTTGACAACCAGATGCTCCTTGACCAAATAGAAAGCATCAAGGGGCGCATCCGTAAAACGATGGCTTTGTCGCTTCACAATGGCAACATCAATTTCACCATTCGTTTGGCGGAGGCTGGTGAAATCAAACCAATCCTCTCAAAACGAGAGGTTTTCGAAAAAATGAGGAAAAACAACTCTGCCATCGAACAACTCCGCACCATCCTCGACTTGGAGATGGCATAGCAGAGATATTAAATCAGCGGCATTCCCAATTGTTTACATTCCTGACGCATCTCGTCAGACCAGATACTTGCCTGAATCTCTCCGATATGTGCCTTCTGTAAAAGCATCATACAGAGGCGACTTTGACCTATTCCACCACCGATACTCAACGGCAAGCGTCCTTCCAACAATTGTTTATGGAAGTATAGTTCACGGCGCTCTGACTTTCCTGAAATCTCAAGTTGGCGCAGCAACGACTCTGCATCGACACGTATTCCCATCGATGAGAGTTCCAACGACCTTTCCAAGACAGGATACCAAATCAGGATATCCCCATTGAGTCCCTTACGACCATCTTCTGCCACCGTCGACCAATCGTCGTAGTCGGGTGCTCGACCGTCATGAGGTTCACCGTTAGCCAATTTTCCACCGATGCCTATGATAAACACGGCTCCATATTTGCGACATATCTCATCCTCACGTTCTTTGGCAGAGAGGTTAGGATACATTTCAAGTAGTTCCTCACTATGAATAAAATGTATCTTATCTGGCAGAAAAGGCTTAATCTGTGGATATGTCTCACAGACAAGATACTCTGTTCGGCGGATGGCGCAGTAAATACGACGAACAACATCTTTAAGGAAAGCCACCGTACGCTGCTCAGGTGTAATGACGGCCTCCCAGTCCCACTGGTCGACATACAAAGAGTGGATATTGTCAAGTTCCTCGTCAGCACGAATGGCATTCATATCGGTGTAAATACCATAACCAGGGTCAATGTGATACTCTGCAAGTGTAAGTCTTTTCCATTTGGCCAGTGAATGAACTACCTCGGCACGGGCATCCCCCAAATCCTTAATGGGAAAAGTAACTGCACGTTCCACACCATTCAGGTCGTCGTTGATACCAAGGCCCTTGAGCACAAACAATGGTGCTGTGACACGTCTAAGACGCAGTTCTGTACTTAAATTCTGTTGGAAGAAACTTTTTATCAACTTAATACCCTGTTCCGTCTGGCGCCTGTCAAGAAGTGCCTTGTAGCCATTCGGTCTGATTACTTTGCTCATTTTGCCTTTTATTCTTTTTGTGCGATTTATCAAATTTTACAAATGCCTTTCGCGAAATGCCGTGCAAAGGTAGACATTTAAAACGATATGCAAGAATATTTGCCAGAAAATCTTGCAAAAAGTCACAAAAATCGAAATAATAATGCCATTTTGAACAAAAAACCACACATTTTGCCAACAATATATGAAAACAATGTGCTATGTATTCCACTGCCACTGACACTTTTTTTATACAACATTTGTATGATTGAAAAAAAAGCCTTACTTTTGCATCCACAAAACTGAGGTCCCGTAGCTTAGCTGAATAGAGCGTCAGATTCCGGTTCTGAAGGTC